>NZ_JABVBF010000034.1 GCF_013344765.1 Acinetobacter lactucae | reverse complement strand
ATCTTTAATATCGTGTAATAAAAATTACACATAACAATACATAAGAAACAATCAATAATGATTTTGGAGTTATACATCTATGTTTAAAAAATTAGCTTTAGCTGCGTTATTAGCTGCTGGTTCAAGTGTTGCAATGGCTGACAACGATGTTGGTTGTGGTGTGGGTACACAAGTATGGGCTGGCCAAAAAGGAGTGGTGCCAAAAATTCTTGCTGCGACAACAAACGGTATTTTTACTAACCAATTATTAGGGATTACTTTTGGTACTTTAGGCTGCCGTCAAGGCGGAACAGTAACTGCGCAAGTGGTTACATTCACAAATGAAAATGCTGAAGCTTTAGCGCGTGATATGGCCGTAGGCCAAGGTGAAAGCCTGAATGTACTTGCTGAATTAATGCAAATTAAACCTCAAGATAAAGATCGTTTCTTTAAAGTTTCAAAAGCAAACTTTGGTGAAATCTATTCTGCAAATAATCAAAATACGCTTCAAGTTTTAGCATCATTACAAACTGTAATGGCTAAAGACGACGTTTTAAAAGCTTACGTATAAGTTTGAAACTGAAAACCCTGTCGTTTGGCAGGGTTTTTCTTATATTTAATGATAAAAATTGATGAGCTTAATGAAGTCAGTTGTTTTAGTTTTTGCCTCTTTGGCAGTAAATATTGCGTATTCAGCAGATATAAATCCATCTATTCAAAAATATTGGTCAATCGCAGAACAAAAAAATCTAGATCAAGACATTACATGGCAAAGGCTTATGTATGCCAATAAAAACCAGAAGAGTGAGGTCACTTATTCTGGCTATTTCCTATCAAAAAATGGAAAAAATAATTTAAAAGAAGAACTGAAAGCTGACATCTCGGCATTATTTATGCCGGCTCAAGATAATCAGTCAATTCGTTGTAAGTTCCCGGCACGTAGTCAATGGCTCATACAAAAATTAGGTATTCAAGAAAATGAATTGCCTCAAGTAAAATGTTCAGAATTTGAAAACTGGATTGGCCAAATTAAGCCTCATAAAGCGACATTAATTTATGCGACCGATTTTATGGGCAATCCTAGCTCAATGTTCGGCCATACTTTATTGCGTTTAGATCCCAAAGATCAGCAACAATTAAATTTAGTTTCTTATGCTGTAAATTATGCAGCAACTGTGGCAGGGAACGACAACTGGTCATATGCATGGAAAGGTTTAACAGGGCAATATCCGGGTGAATATTCGCTGATGCCTTATTACCGTAAGGTTAAAGAGTATGGTGATTTTGAAAGCCGTGATTTATGGGAATATGAGCTAAATCTAACTCCTGAAGAAACACGATTTTTGGTGTCTCACATTTGGGAAATGCAACATGTGAGTTTCCCTTATTATTTTGTGAGTCATAACTGTGCCTATAGGCTTTTAGGGTTAGTGGATTTAGTAAAACCTGAGTCTAACTTACAAGAGAAATTCACCTATGCATCCATTCCAATGGAAACCATTAAATCGATGCAGCAGCAGGGACTGACTAAAGCTCCTGTGTATCGAGCTGCATTAGAAACTCAATTATTGGCCCAAGCTCATCAGCATGGTGCCTCACTGGCGAAAGTGGCTCATCAAATTACGATGCTGCCTGCACAGCAGTCTTCTCAGATTTTAAAATCATTTAGCGAACAGGATCAGGCTAAAATCCTTGAGATGGCTTACGATGATTTATATTTACAATTCATTGGCCGCAAAGTTGAAGAAAGCATTGCTCAGCCGCAGTTGCGTCAGCTTTTAGCACTCAGAAGTCAGATTGATTTAGATAAGCAACGTCAAGAGCCTAAAAGACCAGCAAAGGAACCAACCCAAGGTCATAATGCTCGTAATATTTCAGTCAAAGCTGGTGAGGTGCAAGGTGATAAGTTTATTGAACTTGGTCATCGGCAAGCCTACCATGACTTAATAGACCCTCAAGGTGGATATCGTGCAGGTACTCAATTACTCTTTTTAAATGGTAATGCGCAGTGGCGAGATGACCATTTAAAACTAGAACGTCTTGATTTACTGGAAGTAAATTCTTATAACCCGATTCAACCTTTTAAAACACCGCTGAGTTGGGGCTTTAACTTAGGCTGGCGTCAGGAAGCCATTCATGACGGAAACTTTAATGAAGACAAACAGCACGGCGTCGCAAGCTTTAATGCACAGGTCGGTTATAGTCTTGCAGACTATGAGCGCAAGCATATTTGCTATGGGCAACTACAAACCTATGTACAGACAGGTTCAAATCTAGATAAAGGATGGCGCGTAGGAATGGGCCCAACTTTAGGCTGTATGAACCAATGGTTTGAGCGCTTCAACTCTGTCGTGCAGATAGAATTGCCCTATTGGGAAGATCAAAATCAATGGAATTTGAGAGTCAATACGCAGTGGCAATATGTGATTAATCGCAATAATGCTGTTCGATTAAATTGGGATTATGAACAACAAAATCATCAAGACTGGATGAAATCAAGTCTAGGATATGTTTGGTTCTTTTAAAGAATAAGTGCATAAAAAAAGAGAAATGAGATTATTCATTTCTCTTTTTTGTTTTTAGAAAAGACGATTATTTCTTAATCGCATTTAACACAGCATAGGCGGCTTTAATACGTTCTTCATTTGGAATACGTTTATTGGTTAACATGACTAAACCAATATTTTCTTTCGGAATGAACACAACATATGTTCCAAAGCCATTTGTTGAACCAGTTTTGTGGAACATCTTAACTGAAGGTTCTTTTGAAATAGCAGTCACTTTATTAGGCTTCATCACGATTTGTTCTGAATTACTGTCTAATAAAGTTTGTAAAGGCGCTGGATAAGAAAATTCTTCCCAGCCAAGTGCTTGATACATTGTGCCGACTTGATAGAAACCTTGATGTGTTTCATTAATTGCACGTTGAATATCTGCCGGGTATTTCTGCGGGTTGAGGTTGGCATTAATAAAAGTCAGCATGTCTGGTAATGTCGATTTGACGCCGTATGCTGGTGCATCTAATGGGCCTGGGTTAACTCGAATCGGCTGATTTTGTTGGTTATAGCCAAATGCATAGTTTTGCATTTGAAGTTTAGGCACATTGACATAACTGTGTTTTAAGCCAAGATCTGGAAAAATTGTTTTTTCTAAGACTTGGTCGAAAGATTTATTCATAGACAAAGCCACAACTTTTCCAAATAAACCAATGCTTGGGTTTGAATATTGTCGATATTCACCGATTGGGTTTTTAGGTTTCCATTCTTTGAAAAAAGTTAAAACTTGTTGGTCTGTTTGTACTTCATCTGGAAATTGCAAAGCAAGGTTGCCGCTGGTATATGTCGCAAGTTGAAGTAAGTTAACTTGATCAATCGGTGTGTTTTTTAGTTCTTTCCAATATTTTCCGGGCGTGTCTTCAAAAGAGAGAGTTCCTTTTGTTTTGGCATATCCACCCGCTGTCGCAGTAAATAATTTACTGACTGAACCTAGCTCAAAAATGGTGCTGCTATTTACAGCTTTTTTATCTTGAACGGATTGTAGACCATAATAGGTTTCATACTTCTTATTATTCTGGATGATGCCAACTGCCATACCGGGCACATTATATTTTTTTAATAAAGGCTTAAAGTTTTGATCTACCAGTTTTTTGATTTCTTGCTCTTTTGGTGTATTGCCTGCATAAATTGAGGTGCTAAAAATAAAAAGAGGGGATAAAAGTAAGCAAGAAACTTTTTGGAATCGCATGGTTAACTCATCAAAAATTTTAAAGTGAAGTCATGTACTTTTATAGCAAAAATCACATAATTTAATTGTTATGTTTTATGGAGTTTGCGAAGCATTTAGATGTAAAAAAAGCCCAATTGAGTCGGGCTTTAATTAGTTTACTAAATAAAAATTAGTAACTTTCAGGTACGGCACTCAAGAACTCACGACGTGCTTCTTTATCGGTTTTAAAATCTCCAATAAATGAAACAGTACGTGTAGTTGACTCTTGTTTACCTACACCGCGCATCATCATACACATATGTGCTGAATCAATGACGACAGCTACACCACGAGCCCCAGTCACTTCAGCCACAGCTTCTGCAATTTGCTTGGTCAAGTTTTCCTGAATTTGCAAACGACGTGCAAACATTTCGGTAATACGTGCAAATTTAGATAAGCCGAGAACTTTGCCTTCCGGTAGATAGGCAACATGGACACGACCATAGAACGGGAGGAGATGATGTTCGCAAAGCGAATAAAATTCAATATTCTTCACCAATACCATTTCATGGTTATCTGATGGGAAAACAGCATTATTGGTGACTTCTTCTAAAGTTTTACTATAGCCAGAAGTTAAATATGAAAAAGCTTTAGCCGCACGCACAGGCGTATCTTTAAGGCCGGGACGATCAAGATCTTCACCGACGGCAGTCAGGATATTTGCGTACGATTGCTGCATTGACATAAGACGTATAAGTTTACTCTATTAGACAAGCTCGGCATTGTATCAGAAACATAACCGGATGTTCATAACTCGTCGCACTATATTTATTGGGGTTTTGCAGGCGTTAAATAAAAGATGAATAAATTTCATGTTTTTTAACGTTAATAGTCAAGTGTTTGGACATGAAATATGCACTTAATATTGGTAACTTCTTAATGATCGCCTCATGGCATCATATTTGCAAAGATGCAGTGTTATAGAGCATAAGGATAAAACATGTCAGAACGTCCAATCACCCTTTTTTTCCGTGGTGGTCAGCAGCAAATAGAAAATGTAGTACCTACAATGACGGTTTTACAATTCCTGCGAGAATATACTCAAACTGGTAAGTCTAGGCAGACTGGTACAAAAGAGGGATGTGCTGAGGGCGATTGTGGTGCATGTACAGTAGTGATTGGTGAGTTGGTCGATGACAACCTACAATTGCGCAGTGTGAATGCGTGTATTCAGTTTTTACCGACTTTAGATGGTAAGGCGTTATTTACAGTTGAAGATCTGCATCACTTACTGCCTGCACAGGATGGCATACTTCATCCGGTACAACAGGCGATGGTCGATTTGCACGGTTCACAATGCGGTTTTTGTACACCCGGTTTTATCATGTCGTTATGGTCAATGTATGAAAATGAACAACATTCTCCAAGCAAAGATCAAATCAGCGATTATCTTTCTGGAAATTTGTGTCGCTGTACAGGCTATCGCCCTATTTTAGATGCAGCACATAAAGCCTATGACTATCCACGTGTTGTATTAGAACGTCAAAAAGTAATTGATGTATTAAAAGAGATCAAAGCATTACCTGCATTACATTTGAATAATTATGGTCAACAATTCTTTGCACCAAAGACTTTGCAGGATTTTGCCGCATTGCGTTTGCAGTTACCTCAAGCGCGTATTGTTGCGGGTAGCACCGATGTCGGTTTGTGGGTAACAAAGCAGGGGCGTGATTTAGGCGATATGCTTTATATTGGTCAGGTGGAAGAACTCAAAAAAATTGTAGTCACAGACCATGCTTTAACGATTGGGGCAAATGTCAATTTGAGTGATGCACTCATCCAAATTTCAGAGTTTTATCCTGACTTTCAAGAATTACAGCGCCGTTTTGCTTCTATGCCTATTAAAAATGCAGGAACTTTAGGTGGAAATATTGCTAATGGTTCACCTATTGGCGACTCAATGCCGGCATTAATTACGCTAGGTACCCAATTGATTTTGCGTGTGGGTGAACAAACCCGTGAAATCGCTTTGGAAGACTTTTACCTAGATTATCAAAAAACAGCATTACAGCTTGGTGAGTTTGTCGAAGCAGTTGTTATTCCGCTTCGTGAAGGACAGGCGCGTTTTAAATTTGCCAGCTATAAAATTGCTAAACGTTTTGAGCAAGATATTTCTGCGGTATGTGCGGCCATTTCATGTGAGTTAGATACTCATTATGTCGCGCACAATGTCAGAATTGCTTTTGGTGGCATGGCGGCTATTCCCAAACGTGCAAAATATGCAGAAGCCATATTGGAAGGCCAGCAACTTACAGCAGAATTGATCGTTCAGGCACAAGAGGCCTTGTCAAAAGACTATCAGCCTTTAGATGATGGACGTGCTAGCTCGGCATATCGTTTACAAGTCGCCAAAAACTGTTTACAGCGTTTTTATGTAGAAAAAGTCCTGTCTCAAGCGATCACTCGTGTGAATGACTTGATTGCTATGGTGGAGATCTAACATGAATCAAACCATTGACTTAAATATTTCTAAAAAATCCGCTAAAGCAGGCGACTCGATTCCACACGAAAGTGCACATTTACATGTGACTGGGCAGGCAACTTATATTGATGATTTACCCGAGCTTGAAAATACCATGCATTTGGCAGTTGGATTTTCAAATTGTGCCAAAGGCAAAATCAGTAAGTTTGATTTGGATGCGGTACGTCAGGCTGATGGTGTCCATGCAGTTTTTTCGGCAAAAGATATTGATGTTGAAAATAATTGGGGACCAATTGTAAAAGATGACCCAATTTTTGCAGAGGAGCAGGTCGAATTTTATGGACAAGCTTTGTTTGTAGTTGTTGCCGAGAGTTATCAGCAAGCCCGTCGAGCAGTTCGTTTGGCAAAAATTGAGTATGTGCCAGAAACTCCAATTTTAACCATTCAAGATGCCATTGAAAAAGAATCGTGGGTATTACCGCCTGTTGAATTTAGCCATGGTGAAGTTGAGCAGGCATTTCAAAACGCAGCCCATCAACTTTCAGGTTCTATTGAACTGGGTGGGCAAGAGCATTTTTATTTGGAAGGGCAGATTTCCTATGCGATTCCACAAGAAAATCAGAGTTTAAAAGTCTATTGCTCGACACAACATCCAACAGAAATGCAATTGCTGATTTGTCATGCACTAGGCATGAATATGCATCAGGTGAGTGTGGAAAGCCGCCGTATGGGTGGTGGTTTTGGTGGTAAAGAGTCGCAGTCAGCGCAGTGGGCATGCATTGCATCTTTGGCAGCGCAAAAAACAGGCCGTCCCTGTAAATTGCGCCTAGATCGTGATGATGACATGAGCGCTACAGGTAAACGTCACGGTTTTGCTTATGAGTGGTCTGTAGCCTTTGATGACAGTGGTGTTCTGCAAGGCTTAAAGGTGCAACTGGCTTCAAACTGTGGTTTTTCGGCTGATCTGTCTGGGCCAGTGAATGAACGAGCAATTTGTCATATTGGCAATGCCTATTATTTAAATGCAGTTGAGTTGCGTAACTTACGTTGTAAAACCAATACTGTTTCCAATACGGCATATCGTGGTTTTGGTGGACCGCAAGGCATGTTTGTCATTGAAAATATTATTGATGACATTGCTCGTTATTTAGATTGTGATCCAGTTGAAATTCGTCAGCGTAATTTCTTTGCCGAGCAGCCTGGTGCAGGACGTGACCGTATGCACTATGGGGCAGAGGTCCGTGATAATGTTGCGCCAAAATTAGTAGCCGAATTATTGGAAAGTAGCGATTATGCGAAACGCAAACAGAGTATCCATGTTTTTAATCAGAACAATGACATCATTAAGCGTGGTATTGCGTTAACCCCATTAATGTTCGGTATTTCATTTAATGCCGTACATTACAATCAGGCAGGTGCACTGGTCTATGTGTATATGGATGGCACTGTCGCGATTACGCACGGTGGTACAGAAATGGGACAGGGGTTATATACCAAAGTACGTCAGGTTGCTGCGCATGAGTTGGGTTTACCAATCGATAGCGTCCGTTTAATTGCAACCGATACTTCTCGTGTGCCAAATACTTCGGCAACCGCAGCATCGAGTGGAGCGGATTTAAATGGTAAAGCTGTGCAAAATGCCTGTATTAAAATTCGTGAGCGTCTGGCAAAACTTGCAGCAGAAATAAGTCAAAGTGACGCTGACCAAGTCCAGTTTGAAGATTGTATGGTTTCAACTGCGAATGGTCATTCATGGACATTTCCTGACTTGGTTCAACGGGCCTATATGGCACGTGTACAACTATGGGACAGCGGTTTTTATAAAACGCCAGAAATTCACTACGATCAGGTCAACCATTTAGGGCGTCCATTTTTCTATTATGCCTATGGTGCAGCAGTCAGTGAGGTCGCAATAGATACCTTAACTGGGGAAATGAAAGTATTACGTGCCGACATTTTGCATGATGTCGGGCGGTCAATTAACCCTGCAATTGATATTGGACAAATTGAAGGCGGTTTTGTGCAAGGGATGGGGTGGCTCACGACAGAAGAGTTGTATTGGCAGCCACAAGGGCCACACGCAGGCCGTTTGTTTACCCATGCACCTTCAACTTACAAAATCCCAACCAGTTTTGATATTCCTCATATTTTTAATGTCAAACTATTTAATAATCAAAATCAGGCAGACACCATCTATCGCTCTAAAGCGGTAGGTGAACCGCCATTTATGTTGGCATTATCTGTTTTCTCTGCAATTCGTCAGGCAGTACAGGCGACTATTCCAGAAAATGCACCGCTCGTACTCAATGCTCCGGCAACTGCCGAGGAAATTTTACGTGCAATTGCTATTGGGCGGGGACAAGCTTTGGCTGCTCGCCCAAAGGCTAAAATGTAGAAGATTATGCAACATTTACAATGGTGGACTGATTTTGTGGCGTGGCAAGTCGATGCTCTGCCTATGGTATTGGTCACAGTAGTCCGCGCTGATGGTTCAACACCACGAGAAGTTGGTGCAACAATGTTGTTGCGGTTTAATTTGCAACAACAATGGCAGCAGTCTGATACGATTGGTGGTGGGCATTTAGAGTTTCAAGCGATTGATATTGCTAAAGCAATGTTAAGCGAAACTGAAGCTTGCATGAGACGTATTGAACGCTTTAACCTCAGTGCGCGGCTGGGGCAGTGTTGTGGTGGAGTGATGTGGTTGTTATTTGAAAAAATATCACCCGCTGAGATCGCATCGGATTTATCTGCAAGTTTGCAAGCATGGCGAGCTGGGAAGCGTATATGGCGTAATGTCTCACATCAACATGCATCCACTTGGCAGATTATGGATATTGAACAGCAACCAAGATTCGAGTTTCATTCTGGTAGCAGTGAGCAATGGCAGTTTGGCCAGCAGATTCAACCAAATACCATGCAAGTGCTGATTTGTGGCGCGGGGCATGTGGGTGAAGCAATTGTCCGTTGTTTATTGCCTATTGGTATGAGGGTGAAATGGATTGATCCGCGTGATGATATTTTCCCATCCGATTTACTGGAACAAGTGCAATGTTTAACGACTGATACCTTAGAAGCTGAGATTGAGCATTTTGACCGTTCAGGTGCAGTTTTAATTTTAACTCATGATCATCAATTAGATTTACAACTGTGTTTTACAGCTTTGAAACCTACGGCAAAACCATTTGCTTATGTTGGGATGATTGGCTCAAAAAGTAAAAGAGCTATTTTTGAAAAACGTATGCAAATACGTGGTTATACACCAGAAACATTACAACGTTTGGTTTGCCCGATCGGGATAGAAGGGATTTCATCGAAACAACCTGCAATGATTGCCATTGCAGTAGTTGCTCAATTATTGCAGGTGTTTGATGCGAAGAAATGATCTTTTGAGATCATTTCTTTTGTTCGAACTTAGGATTTTTTTCTGAACGTTTAAGCAGTACGAGAACAGCACCTGTACCACCTTGATTTTCTGGAGCACTTACAAAGGCCAAAACATCGCGGTGTTGACGTAACCATCCGTTGACATAGGTTTTTAAGACTGCTTCTGGACCTTTACCATGCACAATTTTAATGACATTTTGGTTTTCGTCTTTTGCCATCTGGATAATTTGTAACACTGCGTCACGTGCTTGCTCAATGGTGCAGCCGTGTAAATCTACAGCTTCAAACCAACGCATTTTTCCAGCTTTCAAGTCTTCAAAAACCTTATGCTGGAGGGTAGCAATGCGATAGCTTAACGTTGCTTGGCTTGCGACCGGATTTAAAGCAGCTTGCGTATCTGATAACTTGGCATGTTCGGTATCACGACCACCTTCGGCGGCTGCCCGTTTCGCTAACGTTTGTGCATCAACTTTTCTGGCACGGGGTGGTTTGACATTAGCCACATTACTGTTGTTGATGCGTTTAACACCTGCAACAGCCTGTTGAAACAGATGTGTATCTTCCAATTCTTCAGACTCAGCCTGAGGTTTGATCTCAGGCTGACTTGCGATTTTGCTTGAATGAGGATTGGAGATTTGCTTTTTAAATTGCTTCAATAACTTCTGTTGCTCTTTAGAAAGCGATGAATCTTTATTACTCATATATCTTCATTAAACCGTTTGAGGTTGTCCAAAAAGAGCAGTAAAAGCTTGATCTGGACGTGGTTGTTTCATAAAACTTTCGCCCACCAAGAAGCTGTGAATATCATGCTCTTGCATCATACGCACATCATCTGGTGTCGCAATACCGCTTTCAGTAATTAATAAACGTGAGGCCGGAAGTAATTTTTTCAATCGAATGGATGTATTTAAATCTACATCAAACGTTTTTAAATTACGGTTATTCACGCCTAATAAACATTGCTCAGAAAGCTTTAAAGCGCGCTCCATTTCTTCTTCGTCATGAACTTCAACTAATACATCAAGTTGATGTTCAAACGCAGTTTTTGACATTTCTTCGAGTTGCTGGTCAGACAAACAAGCAACAATTAATAAAATACAGTCCGCATGCAAAGCACGTGCTTCAACTACATTATATGGATCGATCAGAAAGTCTTTACGTAAAGCAGGTAGGGCACAATGATTGCGAGCAATCGCAATATTCTCATCTGCACCCTGAAAAAAATCAACATCAGTTAAAACAGATAAACACGCAGCTCCAGCTTGTTCATATTGCTGAGCAATTTCGGCAGGATTAAAGTCTGCGCGAATGATTCCTTTTGATGGAGATGCTTTTTTAATTTCAGCAATCACGCCTGGACGTTTATGTTGTAAAGCTTTTGCAAAGCCACGGACTGGCGTCGCAGCTTTTGCTAATTCTTCAACATCGTGCAAATTACGTTGTTTTAAACGCGTAGCAAGTTCCTCATGTTTACGGTCAACAATTTTACCTAAAATGGTATTTTGAATATTAATCATGAGAAACCCTTAATCTGTCTGAGATTGCTTTAATGTTTTGGTAAATTCAGCTAAAACACTCATTTTTTCTAAAGCCTGTCCGCCATAGATAATATCTTGAGCGAATGTAACAGCTTGAGCATAGGTTTGAGTAATGCCTGAGACATAAATACCTGCACCCGCATTAAGCGCAATCATATTTGCTGCTTTTTCACCAATGTCAGATTTATTTTTACCCAATGCATCTTTGATGAGCTTTAAGCTTGCTGCGGCATCTGCCACCACTAAACCATTTAAGGTTTGTGATTCAATTCCGACATCCTCAGGATTAAGTGTCCATTCAGAAACTTCGCCATCTTTGAGTTCGGCAATAGCAGTAGGAGCGGCAAGACTGATTTCATCAAGCCCATCTTTTGAATGAACAACCATCACGTGTTCAGCACCAAGTTGTTTCATCACTTCGGCAATTGGGCGGCAAAGTTCATCTGAGAACACACCAATTACAAAGCGTTTTACACCAGCTGGATTGGTCAGTGGGCCGAGTAAATTAAAAATACTTCGAATGCCAAGTTCACGACGTGGACCAGCAGCGTATTTCATGGCTTTGTGGTGGTTTGGTGCAAACAAGAAACCCACACCCATTTCACGGATGCAGCGTTCAGTTTGTTGCATATCTAGATCAAGATGAATACCTGCTTGCTCAAGTAGGTCTGATGAACCTGATTTACTTGAAACGCCACGGTTACCATGTTTTGCAATGGTCGCACCTGCTGCTGCAATCACAAAGCTTGACGCTGTAGAGACGTTAAATAAATTTTGCCCATCACCACCAGTACCCACAATATCAACTAAATGTTTGATATCGCTAACATCGATCTTGATCGCAAATTCGCGCATGACACGTGCAGCAGCCGTCATTTCGTCAATGCTTTCACCTTTCATGCGTAGGCCCATCATTAAAGCACCAATTTGTGCTTCGGTTGCCTCACCTTGCATGATGCTGCGCATAATTTCTTCCATTTGAGGCTGAGTCAAATGAATGTTCTTGGTAATGTGGTTGAGCGCCTGTTGGATATTCATAGTCATGATTTACAGCATTAATGATTAAAATTTTTAGGTGAAGTTGATCAAGAGTGGGATGTTCAGCTTGTTGCGTTCCATGTTTCACTAGCTATGGGGAGCTATGTTAGCAGAAAATAACTAAAGATTTTTGTTGTTCGATACGAGTTTTAAAAAATTTGCTGGTTTATTACTTTAGTTTGATTAATAAACAGAATTTATTCATTGAAAAAGGTTTTAGTTTGTTGTGAGTTTTTATGATAAATAATTAACCATTTGGTATATCTTAAACATCAATATATCTAGGAAAAATGCGTATAAATCAACAAAATAAAAGTAGATATAGTAGGGCGATCTTTATTTTATCTATTAATAAATATGTATTTAAATAACTTGAAATATCTAGGAGCTTTTAAAAATAAGCGCTCATTTATTTTTGTATTTGTTGCACTATTTCATCCACTAGAAAGCTATGCGCAAGAAGCTGTAGAGCAACCTCAAAAACAAACTAAAACAGATAAAGTAGTCCGTGTTGCTGTGACAGGGTCTCGGATTTCAAAAGCACAAAAAGATGGCCCGACCAGTGTGACTGTCATTACCGCAGCCGATATTGAAAAACAAGGTTTTAGTAATGCATTTGATGCGCTTAATAACCTGACGCAGAACACGGGTTTTGTACAAGGTGCCGATTATGGAAATACTTTTACACCTGCGGCTAATGCTATTAGTTTACGAGGGTTAGGACCGAATCATACTTTAACTTTGATTAATGGACATCGGGTTGCGGATTATCCTGTACCGTACGATGGCTCTGTCAATTTCGTGAATTTAGCCAATATTCCCACTGCCATTATTGACCGTATTGAAATATTAAACGGTGGTGCCTCTGCAATTTATGGTTCAGATGCAATCGCAGGTGTCGTGAATATCATTCTGAAAAAGAAAACAGACGGTACTCAATTTAATATTAAGGCAGGCGGAACAAAAGAAGGCGGGGAAAACTTACGTTTACAACTGAGCGGTAGTAAAACTTTAGACAAGCTCAACCTTGTTTATGGGATTGAACTCAGTGGCCGTGAACCGATATGGGCAGCTGATCGAGATTTTATGAAGAGCCGAACTCGTTTAGGAGAAAAACCAGACACGATTGTGGGTCGTAAAAATGCCGATACTGGTAAATACCTTTCTATTGGTGGGTGTCAGGCCTTTAATGGTTTATTTAACGGATCAGTCAATAATATAGGACAAGCAGGGGCAGACAATTGTGCTAGTGGTTTGGCACGGCCAACTTATTGGACGGTTCAGACCCAAAACCGCAGCCAAAATGGTTATCTCGGTTTAGATTATGAGTTAAATGATAAAACTCAATTATTTGCAAATTTTTTGATTGGGGCAAACCAAATTGAAAATAATACCCGTAGTCCAACATGGACTTCTTTAGCTGCAACGAGTGGTTATTTCCTAAATCAAGATTCGGGAAATTATGAAATTTGGAATCGCCGTTTTGCGCCTGAAGAATTAGGTGGGGTAGAACGAATAAATAAAAAATGGAAAGAACTTTCTTCTAACGTAAATTTTGGAATTCGAGGCGATATTGGAGAGACGAGCTGGAGTTATGAAGCAGCCTATAATGGTTCCATTTATACTAGTCAGCTACGCCGTCAAGGCTTATTACGTTCGAATGTTGATGAATATTTCTTAGGTCAGCAACTTGGTACAGATGCAGATGGTATTCCTATTTATTCACCTCACTTAGATCGTTTAAGTCGACCACTAACAGCAAGCGAATTTGAGAGTATTTCAGGCACAACAAAAGAAAAAGATAAATCGTGGGCACAAAGTTTAATCTTAAGTGCGAATGGTGATGTGTTTAAGTTACCTGCGGGAACTGCCAAACTTGCAGCAGTGGCTGAAATTGGGCGTCAAGGCTTTTCGATTAAGCCAGATCAGGCAGTTGAAAATGGTGAGTTTTATAATACGAGTTCTAGTGGAGAATATAGTGGTACTCGTACACGCCAAGCACTTGGTGCCGAATTATTCTTACCTTTAGCGAAACCCTTAAATTTAACCTTGTCCGGACGTTATGACCGCTATGCTTTGTCAGATAACAGTATTGATAAGCTAACTTTCGGTTCAGGCCTTGAGTTTAGGCCACATCCGACTTTATTGGTGCGCGGTAACTACGCAACTAGTTTTCGTGCACCAGATATGAACTATCTGTTCTTAAATAAGCAAAAAGGTTATTTCGCAAGTACGACTGACTATTTACGTTGTAGCCAAACGGGACAACCTTTAGATAAATGTACCTTTAAAGATTACGCACCTGGGGCGAACTACACTTTAACCGGAAACAAAGAGCTGAAACCTGAAGAGGGTAAATCTTATGGTGCAGGGTTTGTTTGGTCGCCAACCAATAAATTTGATATCAGCATCGATTACTGGGATATCAAAATTGATAATCTTGTGACCAACTTAAGTGCGGACAAAATTCTACGTTTGGAAGCAGATTGTCGTTTAGGCAACCAAGATATTAACTCTGCGGCTTGTATCGATGCATTGGCACGTGTAGAGCGTAACCCTGCAAATGCAGTTGTCGATCCCAATGTGATTAAGAATATTAATATTGTTCCGATTAATGCTGCATCAGACCATATCCGTGGGATTGATTTCACGAGCAGATGGCGCTGGAAAACAGAAAGCTTTGGTAACTTTCTCTGGACGGTGAACTATAGTAGTGTACTACAACATGAATATCAACAATCAAAAGATGGCGAGAAAGATGACTATTTAAAAGATTTAACCATTCCTGATTGGCGTGACCGTTTTAATACCAGTCTCAGCTGGAGTTTCGGAGATTGGGCATCAACAGTATTAGTTAATCGTTATGGCAAAATTCCAAACGGCGACCAGACTGTTTACTTAAGCCCAACTTATTTGGTGAACTGGAGTGGTACTTATCAAATCTCTCCAAAAGCTTCTGCTTCAATCATTATTAATAACTTGTTTGACAAAGTGAAACGAGATGACACAGGCGGTTGGCCGTATTATCCAGTAGGATCATATTCACCATTCGGCCGTCAAGGTTGGTTGGAGTTTAACTATAAATTCTAAGAATGATGTATGGATGCAGCGAAGTGGTACAGCATTTGCTGCATCTTTTTATTTAAAACTACAGAGGATAAACCCCCTTATGTTGGCCAAGCCTTCGTTTAAACAAAGATTACTACTAACAACATTATTATCTTTATCGGCGACACAGATTTTTGCATCTAATAACAGTGAACAAATCCCGATTGGTAAATTACCCGAGTGGGTTGTACCGGAATCTTATGATTTAGATTTTAAGATTGATCCTACACAAAAAGGCTATACCGGTAAAACCACCATTCATTTAAAACTGACTCAAGCCACAGATCACATCTGGATTCATGGAAAATCTTTAATGGTTAAAGATGTGAGTATCACATCGGCAGAGGGTGCAAAAACCACGGCAAAATATGAGCAGGCCTCTGAGATCGATGGGGTGAGTAAAATTAAATTTGCCAAGACTTTGCCCGCAGGCCAATATCAACTTGTTCTAGATTTTAATGCGGCGTACGACCAGCAGCTCGATGGTATTTATAAAATTGAGTTTGAGGGTAAACCTTATGTGATGACTCAAATGGAAGCAATTAGTGCACGCCAGTCATTCCCATCATTTGATGAGCCACGTTTTAAAACGCCGTTTAATATTCGTTTGACGATTCCAAGCAAATATTCAGGGTTTGCCAATACCCAACAAACGTCTGAGCAAGCAGAGAAGTCGGGTTGGAAAACACTCAGTTTTGCACAGACAAAACCACTGCCAACTTATTTACTTGCGTTGGCTGTCGGACCGTGGCACTTACAAAAAGGGCCTGATATTGGAGTAACTTCATGGCGTAAGCAGCCGATCCAGTTACGTGGTATTGCACCCGATGCTAAAGCTGAAAAAATGCAGCATGCCTTATCTGAAACGCCAGCCATTTTAAAAACTTTAGAAGATTATTTTGCCTTTGGTTATCCATTTGACAAGCTAGATTTACTTGCAGCACCAGACTTTGCTGCTGGTGCAATGGAAAACCCAGGGCTAATTACTTTTAGAGACTATCTGATGTTGCTCGATAAGGACTCACCAGTCTCTTTTGTACAGAGTTCATTTAATGTCGATGCACATGAATTGGCACATCAATGGTTCGGTGATGTCGTCACGATGCCGTGGTGGGATGATTTGTGGCTAAATGAATCTTTTGCCACATGGATGCAAAGTAAAATTACTCAAAAATTACATCCTGAATTTAATGCTGACTTAGAACGTATTGTAGATACCGCAGATGCGATGAAAAGTGACAGCTTGGTAAGTGTGCGTCGTATTCGCCAGCCTATTTTAAGCAATGCCGATATTCAAACGGCTTTTGATGGTATTACTTATCAAAAAGGTGCGGCTGTTTTAAATATGTTTGAAAACTATTTAGGTGAAGAAAAATTCAAACAAGGGGTGCGCAATTATATTAATAAGCACCAATATGGTAATGCGACAGCTAATGATTTAATTAGCGCTTTAGCAGAGCAGTCTGGACAAGGTGAGCGCTTTACTAAAGCGATGAAAAGTTTTCTTGATCAACCAGGTGTGCCTTTAATTAACACAGCATTACAGCAAGAAGGCAATAAAGTCTTTTTAAATGTGAAGCAAAGCCGTTACTTACCTGTGGGTTCAAAAGGTGATGCAAGAAGCCTGTGGGGTGTACCATTATGTGTACGTTATGAAGTTCCAAATGCAGGTAGTAAAGTGCAATGTGAATTGGTAGACCAAGCAGAAGCCAAGATTGAACTCAAAGGTGCCAGCCTTGGCAGTTGGTATATTCCAAATGCAAATGCGGCAGGATACTACCAATTTAGTTTGCCACAAAAAGAGTTTACTCGTCTGACTGCCGCTACAGAAAAGCTTTCTAACACTGAACAGTTAGCTTATGCCTATGCAATTTCAGCTGCATTTAACCACGGTGATATTAATTTGTTGGCTGTCGTAGATGCCGCGAAGAAATTTGCTAATTCGAATAGTCGACAAATTAGTACAGCGCTGTTTTCCCAGTTAAGTACCATTCATCGTCATGTATTGAAAACAGAAGCTGAACGTGAACATTTTAGAAAAGTCTTAGCTAATTTATATTTACCTAAATTGAATCAGTTGGGTTACGTAAACAGAACAGGTGAATCAGCCGAAGACAGTTTATGGCGTAGCGAGTTAGTTAAGTTTCTTGCTTTAGATATTCAAGTTCCCGAAGTCCGTACACAACTGTTAAAACAGTCAGATGCACTCTTTGCTCAAAAGCAGCTTAACTTTGCGCAAGTAACACCTGAATTATTGCCAACTATTTTGGCTGTACGTGTACAAGAAAAAGGTCAACCTGCTTTTGATCGTTTATCTGGAGAGTTACAACGCGTGACTCAACCGACACAACGTCTTGCAATTCTTACGGCTCTAGGTTCAGCAAATCAAGAAGCAACACGCCAACAAGCACGACGGTTGATTTTAAACCCGCGTGTTAAAGTTGGTGAAGTTCGTACCGTGGTCAACTCAATCAATAATTATGGAGATGAGCAAGGTGGCTTATGGTCTTGGTTTAAAGTAAATCATGATGCCGTATTTGATCGTTTAGGTAAATCTTCGGCTGGACGTTTCCCTGCAATGTTTAGTGGGGCAGCATGTACCCAACAACAAGCGGCACAGTTAAATGACTTTTTTGCACCACGAACTAAAGAGTTGGTTGGGGTAGAAAGAGGGTTGAAACAAACCAAAGAACGTATTCAACTCTGCGAATCTTTAGTGGCGAAACAAGATGGATCGATTGTGCAACAGTTACAATTGTAATTGATTCAGCCATAAAAAAGCCAACTGATCGTAGTTGGCTTTTTTATTAAGGATTCTTATCAAATTACTTTTAAAACAATCTATTTACGGCTGATTTATGCATAAATATCTAAAAAGTTTTTAAAGATTTGATGGCCATGTTGACTCAAAATTGATTCAGGATGGAACTGCACACCTTCAACAGGAAGTGTTTTATGTTTAACACCCATAATTTCTTCCATTGAGCCATCTGCTTCATTGGTCCAACACGTTACTTCAAGGCACTCAGGCAGTGTTTGCTGATCAATCACCAATGAATGATAACGAGTTGCTGAGAAAGGGCTAGGAAGATTACTGAAAATACCTTTATTGCTATGGTACATATCAGATAAACGTCCATGCATCACCGTTTTGGCTCTTACAATTTTTCCGCCAAAAGCTTGCCCAATACTTTGATGCCCTAAACACACGCCAAGCAAAGGAATTTTTCCGGCAAAGTGATTAATTGCAGGAATTGAAATACCTGCTTCACTTGGAGAGCAAGGGCCAGGACCAATCACAAGATATTTTGGTTGCCATCGTTCAATATCCTCTAATGTGACTTGATCATTGCGAACTACTTTTACTTCCTGATTCAACTCGCCAAAATACTGGACGATGTTGTAGGTAAAAGAGTCGTAATTGTCGATCATTAGAAGCATTTTTAGCTAAACCTCTTGATATTTAATGTTTTTTTAAATAGTGCTGTTTTGAATACCCGTTTGGTTACCCATTTTGAAATTAGTGCTCAATTCATTGAACAAAAATAAAGCCGCTATCTAAGCGGCTACTATAACAGAATTTTTATGTTCTTCGACTTTATCTTTCACATACGATGCATACCAAAATACATACTTCTAGCTTAGATGGCTGGTCATTAAAATATAGATGAAGTTAAAAGCTGATTTTCAATATGTAGAGCAAGCCCTTGACCTGTCTGGCAAGACTGTAAATATAGATCAAATAAGGTGGTGATCCACTAAAGGTAGTATATAATGTTAAATAAACAAGTTACGATGACAAAACTTATTGTTAGTTTTTTCATACTCTTAACGGGATGTAATTTATCTGCTGAAACTAATTTGTCCCCAAAGAAAATCTATGAGCTAGATTTAACTGATCAGGGAATTAGTCCTGAAGGTGGCGGGATTGAATTGAAAAAAGAGAAAAATTATTGTTCTCTTACACTGAGCCTTTATGGCGAATCAGGACAAGAAAAATATAAGTTCAATTTCAAGAAGGATAGTTTGATTAATACAAATTATCTAAAATACAGATATGAGAATGGCTTAATAGACGCTAATCATGAATTAGATGACCTTATTGCTGATGATAGTAAAAAATCAAATAAAGGCGCTATGGAATTAATAGCCAATAAGTCATTTGTTGGAAACAAAGATAGACAAGTTACAAAAAAGTTTGAACTCTATAAGAAAAAAGTTCCTAAAAGTCTATTAGATAGAAACTGTAACTAAATAAAAAATAATAAACGGATTAGAATAGGTGTTTAGTATGTTTTTTAATTTTTTACAGGTTTTATAGCATTTCAATCAAAGCCTTGACACTTTCAAGGCTTTGATTTGGTTTAATGCTATAAAATATTTAAATCGCTCTAGTATTATAAATCAGCCAATCTAAAACATCGCCAGACAAATGTTCAGCGAGTCTTTCTTGGACAGTTTGATGGTAATCATTTAACCAGTCTTTCTCTTCATTCGTTAGCAGATCTACAACGATACAGTCTAAATGAATTGGACAAAGTGTGAGTGTTTCAAACTCTAAAAAATCACCATAAGTTTTTTCAAACCCAGAGTGGAGCCTGTTTGCAACCAAATTCTCAATACGAATACCGTATTGCCCTTCATGGTACAGACCCGGTTCATTAGAGAGAATCATACCTTCACGCAATTTACTGTACGCATGAACAGGAGCGTAATAAGAAAGTACTTGCGGTCCTTCGTGTACGTTAAGCGCAAAGCCTACGCCGTGACCTGTGCCGTGGCGATAATCTAAACCATGTTGCCATAAAGTATGGCGACAAATTGAATCGAGTAGAGGTGCAGCTAAACCTTCTGGATAAATGGTTTTTGCCAAGGCAATGTGACATTTTAAAACCAAGGTATAATCACGCTTTTGTTGCTCTGTTGGTGTGCCTACAGGAACCACACGAGTAATATCAGTTGTTCCATCTACATATTGCCCACCTGAGTCAATTAGCAATAGACCATCGCCTTCGATAAATGAATAGTGCTCTTTAGTTGCACGGTAGTGGGGTAGAGCACCATTAGCATTAAAGCCAGCAATCGTTGAAAAACTTGGGCCTATAAATCCGTCTTGCTGAGCGCGGTAGGCAGTAATTTTTTCATCAATCGTCAGTTCTGAAATGTTTTCACCCTGATGAAGTGCTTTATCTAGCCAGTGGAAAAAGTGACAAAGTGCGACTCCATCTTTAAGCATTGCATGGCGGATATGAGCAATTTCGCTTTCATGCTTACGCGATTTAAAAAGTGTACTTGGGTTGATATCGTATACAACCTGAATGTCTTTCGTGATGGCTTGCTCATGAAAAATCGATACTTTTGCTGGATCTAAAAGTATAGAAGCATCAGAAATATTCGCTAAAAACTGAGCCGTATCTTCATAATTACGAATTTCAATACCATCGGCTGCAAAAGCTTGTTGAATGGTTGAGTCTAGTTTACTGCTATCAATAAACAGAACAGCTTGCTCTGCATTAATATAAAAATGAGAAAGAAAAACTGGGTTGTATTCTACGTCTTGTCCACGTGCATTTAAGACCCATGCAATATCATCTAAAGATGAAATGAAATGCCCAGAAATATTTTTGCTATGCAAAGTCTCACGAATCGCCTGAATTTTTTCTTTACGAGATAGCGCATTTAATCCTTCTTGCATTAAATAGATTTTTTCAGATGGTAGTTCTGGGCGGTCTAACCAAATCTCTCCAACTAAATCTTTTTGGGCCGCGAGTTTATAGCTATGAACTCGTACAGTATGTTCGAGTGCCTTAAATTGTTGAATGGATAATGTTTGGCCATTTACTGAAATTACCGAACCAGTTGGTAGATTTTTCTCAATCCACGCGAGATGTGTAGAAGTTTCATCACTGGTCAGTTTTTGTAATTGAAAACCAGTTCCAGCAAGTTGTTGTTCCGCTTGTACCCAATAGCGACCATCTGCCCATAGACCTGCAAAGTTTTGGGTCACGACGAGTGTACCAACTGAACCACTAAAACCGCTTAACCACTGCCTTGCTTTCCAGTGGTCTGGTAAATATTCTGACATATGCGGATCGGCACTCATCACAACAAATGCATCAATCTGCTGATTGCGCATGAGTTCACGAAGTTTCTCAAGTTTTTCTGGAACAGTTAAAACGCTCATATAGTTTCCAACTCAGGTTGAACTTTACTGGTACTTTTGTTCATTAATCTATTGATAGGTTTCTTTAATAAAAATAACACGATTGCGCCAATCACTAACGCTAAAACACATCGCATAAAAAGAGTAGGTAAATGATCAATACCATCTGATGACACGTGTCCACCAATGAGACCTGCGATGAGATTACCCAAAGCTGACCCAGTAAACCATAGGCCCATAATTTGACCACGTATGACATCAGGTGCAAGTTTAGTCATGGTTGATAGGCCAATCGGGCTTAAGCACAGTTCTCCCATGGTAAGCAAAAATACAGTGCCCACTAACCAAAATGGTGAAACTAAGCCACCAGAAATTGCAAAACGACTGGCAAAAGACATAACAAGAAAGCCGCCTGCTGCAAGTAACAATGCAATGATAAATTTACTGATATAGTTCGGATCTTTATTCGATTTACCTAGTCTCGCCCATAGCCAAGCTGCAATTGGAGCGAAGATAATAATAAACAGGGCATTGATTGATTGGAACCATACAGTTGGTATTTCAAAACCGAAAACAATACGATCTGTATAATCTTGTGCAAACAAATTAAAAGATGTCGGTTTCTGCTCAAAAGCAGACCAGAATAATGCGGATGTGGCTAATAAAACGAAGCAAATAATAATTTTAAATTTATCATGTTGTTCTAAATTCAAGAAAAATAATAAATAAGCAAAGTAGGCAATAATCCCGATGCCAATTCCAATAGTTAAATAAGTTGCTACCGCGACTGGATTAATACGAATGACATCAAACACACTAAGGACAATAACAACACAGACAGACAGTAAAAAAGAGAAAGCAATTTTTGGGGCATTTTTATTTTCTACGACGGGTTTGTTCCAATTGTCATTTTCTTGACGTAACTCATTAAAAGTTTGTAGCTGTGGAATAGCAAATGCTCGGAAAATAAGTAAAGCAACTAACATTCCAAGGCCGCCAATTCCAAAACCTAAGTGCCAGCCATGTTCGCGAGCTAATATACCTGTAATGAGTGGGGCAATAAAAGAACCTATATTAATTCCCATATAAAAAATGGAGAAACCGGCATCTCGTCTACTATCCTGAGCCTTATATAATGTTCCGACAATGACTGAAATACAGGTTTTAAATAATCCTGAACCAATAACAATAAGAACTAAACCGAAATAAAAGAAGAATTGATCAAAGAGTGCGGTTAGGGCAATCGATAAATGGCCTAGCGCAATAATAATGGAACCATACCAGACTGATCGCGCCTGACCTAACCAATTATCGGCAATCCAGCCACCAAAAACGGTCATTAGATACATAGAACCAGCAAATAACCCAACAATCGCGGCTGCAGTTGGACGGTCAAGGCCTAAACCGCCGTCATTGACCATTGCAACCATATAAAGAACCAGTAAGGGTCGAATACCATAATAAGAAAATCTTTCCCAAAGTTCTGTAAAAAATAAAGTTTTTAGGGGTTTCGGATGACCGAAAAAAGCTTTGTCATTTTGTTCGAGTTCATGCTTCATTTCAAATCCTTTGAACATATTTGTAGTTTAATAAACCAAACTTTTAGTTTGTTTAGTTATAAAAAAAAGTTATGTTTAATTTTTTAGATTTTTTAAAATGAAAAAGCAAGTTGGTCATGTATAAAAAAGGTATATAACAAATGGTAAAAAATTAAAAAAATGGAAATTATTAGTTGAAAAGATTGTATTGGTGAGCCAAAGCTGTTCAATCCTAGCTTTAGTGCAAAGAAGAA
>NZ_JABVBF010000349.1 GCF_013344765.1 Acinetobacter lactucae | reverse complement strand
ATCCTAAACTTGCTATCACACTTAAAAGCACTTTTTTTAGATAAATAGCGATCACAACACAAAAGATTGCTGCATAAATATAAGAATTATTTACCACACCTCTTAAATGATCACCATCAAAAAAAATAACTGGAATGCAGATTGCAGTTAATAAACAAGGGGCAGAATAATTAAGCATCTTATTCATAATAAGTGGTAATTTAATTTTAACAGTGGGTTCCAAAAAATAATAACGATTAAAAAAGACGATTGCTGCCAAACCTAAAATCATAAACCAAGACATATTATTGCTCCTTACCTCTTTTTTCAGTTAACACAGCAACCAACATCCCTATTAATCCTGAAAGTAAAATCGCACCCTCGATTTGATAAAATTTAAATAAAAACCCAATTAAACAAGTTATTAGAACACCAGCTATGACTGGAAATCCTTTACATAAAGGCACAATCATGGCAATAAAAATAGCAATGATCGAAAAATCCAAATGATAATTTAAAAGATCAGGTATCACTGTTGCCAACAGTATTCCCATCAAACTAAAAGCAACCCAAAATAAATAAAAACACAGTCCAGCTCCTAAAAGATATTCCGAACTTCTTTTTTCAAAGGGAGCACTCACCGCAAACAATTCATCTGTTAATAAAAAGCCTAAACTTAATCGTTTAGGTAGGGACAAAATAGAAATATCATTTCTTAAAGTTAATGCATAAATAAAATGCTGAGCGGTTAAAAAGAAAATAGTCAAATAAATTGTAAAAACAGATGCACCCTCCATAGCCATGCTTAAACTGACTAATTGCGCAGCACCAGCAAAGACAAGCCCAGACATGGCAAGTGCTTTATAAAAAGATAAACCTGCATGAATTGCCATAGAGCCTGCCAAGATTGCCCAAGGAATAACAGAAATTGACAAAGGCAAAATATCCATTGCACCACGTAAAAAAAGATAGGATGGCTTATTTTTTGGAAACCTCACCAACTGATGAAGCTGAATATTCATATATAAAATCCAAGATAAAAGATCTCTCTATAAAATGCTTAATGAGAGTTGATTTA
>NZ_JABVBF010000348.1 GCF_013344765.1 Acinetobacter lactucae | reverse complement strand
AATAGCGGCTGAAATTTTATTATTTACATTCAATTTTTGCATTGAATTACTAAGATGAAAATTTATGGTTCTTTCACTCACCCCCAGAATCTGAGCAATCTCGGCTGATGTTTTACCCTCAGCTGTCCAACGCAGTACCTCTTTTTCCCGATTCGTTAAATAAAGATTAAACTGAGAGAACTCGACATCATTCACAATTTTAGCAATGCTGGAATGTACAGTTTGAGTTAGCCAATACATATTTGTATATTGTGCCTTTTGCTCTTTTTCCGATAATTGATCATTGGATCTTGCCAAAGTTAACATCCCACGTGTCCCAATGAAATCACGGCTTGACTGTGCCCAACCGACATTTAACCCATAAGAACGCGCTTCTTCCCAGAAATCTTTTTCTGCTTGTGCCTGTGCACATTGACTCGACCACACAAGCGGTTTAAGTGATACCATACAATGCTGCACGGTTGGATCAACCTTGACATAATGCTGTTCCACATAACGTTCCTGCCATGCTTGAGGATAATTATTCAACATAATTGTTTTTGGTTCGGCAATAGATAATGGGGACTGCATACCATAAGCACAATAATCAAATCCAAGCTTTGAAGCTGTAGATTTGACTGCCTCAAACAACTGGTTTTCATCTTGCATGATCAGAAATGCTGATAATAAATCCTCTTGCCAACTTTCCATTTGCTCTCATTAGACTCCGGCCAAAAATCATTTTTTTGTTCAGTTTCATCTTATGAATCCAAGCAATCAAATTGAAGTATAGGCCTTCTCTTTTACCCTTATTCCAATAAAGCACTACGAGAATCTCAAAAGATTTTTAGGTTACTAAATTACTTTCAATACCTATTCCTCTTTTATTGATTTCTCAATTACAGATTTTGAATCCATCATTCAATTAACAACACTTTCAAGCCTAATATGTTCGCAAATTATTCAGATAAACTAAATTTCTAAAAGCTTTTAATGTTGTTATTATTCATGTATAGATTATGCTTGAAAAATTATTTTTACATGATGCATTTTATTCCAAAAAATAATTATTTTTAAATTAACAAAAAGAAATTAG
>NZ_JABVBF010000347.1 GCF_013344765.1 Acinetobacter lactucae | reverse complement strand
AGTATCGTCATGCAATTGTTCAAACATTCACCGATGCACTACTCATGGCCCAATTCCAAACAAAACAATTAGAGCCAAGATTACATGCAGGTGCAAAAATGTATCCGCGCTTTCTTTTGAGTTTAAATATTTTTGATGAGTTTGGATTTCGTCCTGGTTTAGATAAAGACGGTTACTATCAGGGAAATCCTGAATATGCTCATTATCCTCTATTTGAAGATATATTGAATGATTTCGGTGTTACCGAACAAGATCGTCTAACTTATCAGCCGACTGAAATAGCAGATCAAGTTAGAGTATTTTTAGAAAATACTTATGAAGATTATAAGGCTGTTTCAGCTTTATTAGCAGTTGCAGAGGAAGAAGTTATCCTCTATAGCCCACCGTTACGTAAAGCGACTAAAGCAATAGGTTTGGATGTGGAGGGTGGTGGCTATTACCATGTCCATGGTATCTCTGAGGATGAAAGTGCTGAAGCTGCAGATGATGATCATGAAGAAGACTTATGGTATGTCTTGATGCAAGCTTGTACAGAAGAAGATTATAACTATATTGAAAAATTGTGTTTACAGTATTGTGATTTATGGGAAAAGTTCTGGGACACACAATTAGAGAATTCGGAGCCCATGCAGAAGCAAGTCTTGGCTTAATAGATGAAATATGAATATTTAGCAGGAGGAGTGGAAGCGTATCTAAAATCAGATAAAAATTAAAGATAAAATAAATTTTAAAACTTAATTTTTGTGTATTTTTTATAACATTAAAGTATATTCTATTTGTGTATATATTAAAAAATCCCATAAACTTTTAGTTTATGGGATTCGTATTTGGTGGGCCCACACAGACTTGAACTGTGGACCAACGGATTATGAGTCCGCTGCTCTAACCAACTGAGCTATAGGCCCTATAAGTCAGAAAAGCTTTTAATCTCAAGGCCTTTCAGTGCGTGCAATACTAATCAATTTTTTAATTAAACACAAGTCATTTTCTAGAGTAGACTCAAAGTAAACTTAAAAATTATTGTGATATATTGATTAAATACTGCAAGCGATAGCGATTCTAGCGTATGTTTACTTCATGAGTAAAGTG
>NZ_JABVBF010000346.1 GCF_013344765.1 Acinetobacter lactucae | reverse complement strand
ACATCATCCAGATAATTTTTTGTTCTATAAGTAAACAGCAATCTTAAGCTTAACCATCAGAAGATTAGAACACGAATATAGAATCGTGTTTTTACTAATCTCATCTTTACTCGGAAACGGCATTTGGTTTATTAAAAGGAAGCGCCACTTCTGTAACTAGAGCTTGACAGTGTAAAATACTATTTCATGTCTAGTGATGAACCTTACAATTTAGACTCTTCACTAGTATATTAATTATGAATAAACAAAGTATTTGGCTCACTCTTCAAACTGGGTTAATCATCTTACTCAATGGATGTACTAATCCTTACTACCCTCAAAACAAGGTTATTGTGCCAAGAATTGGTTACTCTGGTAGTGCTGATAATGCAAGCTATAGTGAGGCACAAATCAAGATTGAAGGTTCTTGTGTTTATTTAATGAATGCAAATGATCGAGTTTTTCCTATTTTTGCAACTAAGGATGCTCATTGGGATCACGATAAGCACCTTTTAATTATTGATTCAGAAGAATATAAAGATGGTGACACCATTGCTTATGGTAGCGGAGAAGCTTATTCCATAAATTTGAATGATTACAACTGGATTATTAAACCTGATACGACTTGTGTTCTAAGCAAAGGTGTTATTATCAATCAGCTTATAGAACCTCTTACTAAAAAGTAAAGAAAAAGCCCTTGTTGCGATTAGTTAACTATAGAAGAACGGCCTAATGTTATCTATATTTCTCTGATACATTTTAATGATGCTAATTTTAAGTCGTTATCAGCTTTGTAGATCATATTTGTAGTAGAAGCACTTAAAATTGTTCTAGCTTCGAGTATATCTGTGTTAAGAGTCTTAACTTCTAGAGCCATACCATTTTGAATGTAAATCATATTATTTGCATACTTAACTTTGTTGAATACAATACGCCCACTAGTATCGTCGCAAAGTATACCATTGCCATCTGCGTCAAGTGTTATTGTTGATATGCTAGGACCAATCGAAATCGTCCATATACCTGAGAATGAAGGTATTGAAGGTTCGATTGCATTAAATTTATTATTAATCATTGGGGTCGTTGAAGTTATACATCCACCCAATAGAAC
>NZ_JABVBF010000345.1 GCF_013344765.1 Acinetobacter lactucae | reverse complement strand
GCCTTGAGCTTAGCTCGCCCTAAAATACAGTCTTTAATTTTTTAAAATTTATATTGAACCAAAGCCTCAATAAATTGAGTCGAAATATTTGAAATTTCAAAGTTCTTTTTATAAACAATTCCTACAGTCTTATGAATAGATTCATCCTTTAATTCAATCAAAACGTTATGTTCTTTATCAATGTGTTTAGCAAAATGCCTTGGAATCGCACTTACTCCAATTCCATAAGCCACAAAACTTGAAAGTGATGAAATTTGATGACATTCAACTTTCAAATCGAGCGTTATATTATTTCGCAAACAATTTTGTTCAACTAAATATCGAACAATTGAAGGTTTTTGTAATGTCACGAATGGGTTTGAACAAAGCTCGTGCCAAGTAATAGAAGGCGACTGAGCAAATGGATGAGTCTTAGGTAATAAAGCTAAGAAATCTTCTTCAAATAATGGTTTGAACTCTAAGCCTTCGGTGAGATCTGGTTCAAAGCAGATGCCAAGCTCGAAAATACCATCTTGTACTTTTTCTATAATCGTCTCATTCGGAATATCGTGGATTGAAAAATTGAGATTGGGATGAAGTTCTAAAAATTGATGAATCACCTCAGGCAAAATTCCATGAGTCACAAAGGGCATTGAAGCAATACTTAATGTTCCTCGATTGAGCTTAAAGCGTTGTTTAACATCGTTTTCCATTTCATCCCAATTGGCGAGTAATTTTTTTGCATATGGAATGAGGGATTTGCCTTCTTGGGTAAGTTCAACACGGCGTGTATTGCGGTTAAACAATTTACCACCTAATTCTTCTTCTAAACTTTTGATGGTCAGGCTTAAGGCTGATTGGCTTAGATGTAGCTCTAAAGAGGCATTCGCATAGTTGAGTGTACGCGCAAGAGCTAAAAAAGCTTTTAATTGTTTAAGCGTCATTTCATTCCTTTAGATTGCTCAGCTCACCTAGAAGGGTAATTTATACGAAAATTTGTCTAATATGATGTTTTTTGACAAAAAAATTAAGAAAAAGAAGTAGAAGACAATACGCTGAACTATTTTAGTAAATTTTCCAAGCAGAATTCATTAGTGTTGTTAGCAAAGTATAGAGC
>NZ_JABVBF010000344.1 GCF_013344765.1 Acinetobacter lactucae | reverse complement strand
ATTCAATTAATAGAATCAGGGTGTTATCAATATAATCCTACTCCTAAAACCCAATTAATTTACTTATTGCCTGAAGAAGTAAGGTTGGTTTTGGATATTTGTCGAAAGACATTAAAAAACTGGATTCGCAAAGATTTCCTAAAGTTGGATAAAGAAAGATATCACTACCACTCTTTACCAAGCCCTTTAATTGAAAGATTTTTGCTCTCCTATAATTATGAACATTCAGGCTCAATAGAAACCTTACAAACTAAAACATCTGACCCGCAACATTTAACTCTTAAAGAGGTTGCTAAAATTTTAGAGACTAATTATGAGACTGCAAGAAAACTGGCAAATACACATTGGCTTAAATATCAAATATGTCCTAAAAACAAGGTAACTAAAAATATTTCCAGATTCCAAGTAGAAAAATTTCATCGTCATTATATTACTGCTTCAACTCTAGCTAAAAAATTTGATGTAAATCCGACAAATCTCGTTGAGAAACTGGCAAGTATAGGGATCATACCTATTAGTGGACCATATATTGATTCTACTCCTATCAATATTTATGCTCGCTCATTTATCAATAATCTAAAGCAATCAGATATTGAAGCCATTAAACAATATCCAACCAATAGCGGGCGATATAACAATAGCCAAAAGCCACCGACAAATAGCAAAGACTTTGTTTCCCTAACAAAAGTCGCAGAGCAATTAGAAATTAGCCCCAATAAAGTAGCCATTCTTGTTCAAAGAGGTATTCTCACAAAAGATCTTACAAATCCATTTCTTATAATGATCGAAAAAAAATCACTAAGGAATCTCAAAGATAAATTAGAAAGTCAGGATTTTATTTTAGCTAAAGACGCTGCTCGACAACTCAATTGTGCCCCAAATTGGCTTGATAAATATTGGTGCAAATCTGGCTTTTTAACAATAGAAAATCTGGTTTATTGGAAGCTTGTTCGTAAAGAAGATGTCTATACTATACTTCAAATAAAAGAAACATATATAACTGGAGCAGAAGCTAATAATTTATTAGGTATGCATCACTCGTATATAACTAATTTACAAGCACAAGGGCTTATTAATGCTTACTATATGGGCAAAACTGATAAAA
>NZ_JABVBF010000343.1 GCF_013344765.1 Acinetobacter lactucae | reverse complement strand
CACTACTATTGGCCATAGAATTAGATCCTTTTTAAAGTTTTACAGCTTTTTAATTGATGAATATCTAACTATCCAATCTCAGCCACAACTTTCACTGAAGGAAATCCAAAAAATTAAAGAAAACTTAAATAAATATATGAATATAAAGAAAAAAATTATAAATAACTTTTCAAAGTCAAATAAAACAATTAAAAGTGAAATCAATTATTCGTTCAAAAGTATGAATGATGAGATGATTAAAGGATTGTATTTAATTATCTCACCGAGCAATTCTAATAAATACAATATTTTAAATCCATTTAAGTCAAAAAACGTACAACTCAGAAACTTTCTAATCATACATCTCATGCTTAATTATGGTCTTAGAATTGGTGAGCTTATGCTACTAACAACCAATTCTATCAAAAAATCAATTCAGAATCAGAACTTTAGTTTAATTATTACAAACACAGATGATGAGTTTGATGATCGTTCGAAAAAGCCAAAAATCAAAAATGAGTATTCTTATCGAGTAATTAAGCTCCAAGAAAGAGACTATAAAATTCTTCAAATCTATATAAATGAAATCCGAAAAGAAATTCCTTCACAGATCTTATTTACTTCTTTAAAGCCACCCTACTCTGCTTTAAGTTATGCCAGTATTAAAAAAATATTTGATAAGATAGACTCATCACTAAAAGCCCTGTTACCAAATTGTTTTGATACTTCGAGCTATGATTCAATAGAACGGCTAACGCCACATGTATGTAGACATTCTTGGGCCTATATGATGTTAAGCTTCTCTTTTGAGAAGTATAAAAAAGAAAATGTTAGTCACTCTGATATTAAACAAAGTGTAAATGATGCTCTACTAAAAGCGCAGGATGATCTAAGAGCCTTAGGCGGGTGGTCAACTACAAGTACAATGCCCATATATTATGGTAAACGCTTTATTGTAGAACGTGCTAATTTTATGAATTTAGCTCGAATAATAGATTCCAGTATTAAATTATGATTGATAAGAATATGCCTCAACTTAGTCTAGATTTTGAAAAAAATGATAATAGTCCTAATAAATTTATGATTTTCCATGATGCTGACCTTAGGCTCATAGAGTCTTTGCCTACACCATCAA
>NZ_JABVBF010000342.1 GCF_013344765.1 Acinetobacter lactucae | reverse complement strand
ATTACATTTTATAAAAATCAATGTTTTATTTGATTTGAAAAGTTACAGTTAAATATAGGGTAACACCCCAAGACTACACATTAAAAATTTTCATGTTTTAATAAACCTATCTGAAGCTCTCAGATAAAACACACATCATAAATGATATGAGGTAATTAAAGATGAGCACTACTAATAATCAAAGCAATCAACGCGATAATCAGCAACAACAGCAACAGCAAAACGACAACCGTAACAACCAACAGCAACATGGCAATCAACAGCAAAACGATCAACAGCAACGAAACAATCAGCAACAACAGCAAAATGACAATCGCCGCCAACAACAAGGCTCAAATCAAAAAGATTCAGGCCAACAAAATTCAAATAACAATAATCAGCAACGCTAATCCGTTGTTGAATTAAATGTCATTTGATGCGGTCATTCATTTTATTTAGGAAGGTGCCCTCACCTTCCTAAATTTACCATAAGCATAAAATTAAATAATAGATGAGGAAAAACTGATGACAGATCAAAATAGCGATCACGCACGACTGCCAGCTGGCGACCATAATTACTCTGATACTTATTGGCGCGAAAGTTACGTTACTCGTCCTTATTATCAAGAAGCTCAACTGACTACCCCCGATCTCGATTATGATCGAGACTTTTCGACAGCTTATGAGTTAGGTCATCGTGCACGTGCTGAATCGGAACAAGGCACACACTTTGAAGATATCGAAGGGGGTTTAGAACAAAAATGGGAAGAACTAAAAGCTGAATCCCGTTTAAAATGGGAACATGCTAAACAAGCTATTAAAGATGCATGGAATGGAAGATAATTTCCTCTAATCAAATTCTCTATTGGCCCAAAGTCATGAGCTTATTTCCTATCGGCCCTCGGAAATAAGCTCTTTTTATCGTCTTTCATTTATTAACTTTCTTTTTTCTTAAAGTATTCAATAATTTCTTCCCCATTATTTACAGGGCTTCCCGTAGAAGGATATGTTTCTTCATATGCATAAATAGGCAAAGCGACTTTAGTGCGGATAGGAGGCAATTTTTCTTGACCGCCCGTCGTAATTCGCTCAATAAAACCTGCAAGCCATAATACAAATTCCTGCGTATTCTTACTCTTAGGA
>NZ_JABVBF010000341.1 GCF_013344765.1 Acinetobacter lactucae | reverse complement strand
ATCTTTAATTTATTGATTTTAAAATATTTATTAAGGAAAACCTAAAAAATATAACAGATCATAACTCTGTTATATTTTTTTTAAAAAATTCTGTATCTATGATTACAGCCTTCACTTCTTCAAAATGTAATTAATCTGAATTGGAGGCATCGCCATGAACATTTTGAAGAAAAAAAATAAGGCCAGTTTTGTATTCTTTATTATTACCCTCTACTCTTTTATTGGGTTTGGCTTAGGCTTCGTGATTTGGGAATACTTTTTAAAGGCCTAATTTGCTAAAGAATAGCTAACTCACCTCAGATGTAATTTCTGAAGTGATTTCTTTACTACGATGATATGCGGCCTTCATGGCTAAACGTATATCATCAGATACATTTCCTAGCTCAAACATTCTGAGTGCTGATTCGGTAATCCCGTTAGCCAAAGTCACCTTTCCACATAGATCCGCTGGCGGGACATTACTTTTACGGACCATTTCAACTGCACCACTTGCCGCTTGGAGTGCTAAATCTAGAGCAAATTGTTTATCAAGTCCTAAAGAAACCCCTGTCTTGATCATGCTGTCTAAAATATAGAAAAAGTAAGCTGGTCCCGAACCAGACAAAGCAATAATTGCGTCTGTCTGCGTTTCAGAATGTGCCCAAAAAGTCTGCCCTGTTGCAGAGTACAGAGTCTCAATTAAGTCTTTATCAAGTTGGTCCATTTGCTCTGAAGCAATAAGTACATGCGTACCCGTATGCGTAAGTACAGGCGGATTTGAAATCACACGTACAATTTTTTTTGATCCGGTAAAACAGGACAAGTTCGCAATATCAATACCTGCCATCATAGAAACAATGATCTTATTTGCTAACCATTTTTTAAACGGCGCAAGTATCTCTTTTAATTGTTTCGGGTCTAATAACAACACAATAATTTCAGCTTTTTTTAAACCATTTTCTTTTTGCTTCAACATATTTGTATCATTAATTTTCTTCTCTTCTATTAGATGTATCTTTTCTTTTTGAAATCCTTTTAAAACCAATCCTCCTATTAACGCTAAAGCTAGATTACTACTGCCAATAAAGCAAATATTAGGTTGTACTGCACTTAACATTTAAAATGTTTTCCTTTCAAAGGGATGCTATAACAA
>NZ_JABVBF010000340.1 GCF_013344765.1 Acinetobacter lactucae | reverse complement strand
ATATAATTAGAATATACCAAAACAAATATGGTTTTTAAATGTTTTTTTGGTTCTGCTGGTGAACATTGTGCTTTTACTTTGTAACGCATAAAGACAATTGAAGTTTTAGGAAATTATTGAGGAATGGATTTACTTATAAACAATTGAAATAATTTAATTTTTATAAAAAAAAGGCATGAATTTTATGAATTGTAAAAATAAGAAAGCTAAATTAGGCCAAGACTACAGGAACCTTTTGATTCTCTTCAAAATTGGCTATAAACAACACTTTGTTAATGTTTAATTGTTTCTGTAATTGCAAGACAAACCTTTCAAATGAAGAAAATACAAAATTGACCAATAACTGAGCCATACGTCTAAAATTTAACAAAATCAGAAAAGTAAAATTTATGTCTAAATAAAAAAAGAGGTTTAATCATTAAACCTCTTTTTTATTTTTTCGCTCATAATCTTCGGGGAAATAGCATCTCAAATATGCAATTAAAGCTTTTTGTGATTCTTTTACAATCTCATCTGGTATTGAACCATACTGAAAAAATGCATTTTTCCAAATTCCATCTAAGATATACACAGCAATAATCATTTTTTCTGTATAACGAGCTTTATTAATCCCTTCAAAATATTTATCCAAACTATCCATTATAGCCATTGCTAAATTGGCACATTGATTCGCATCAACCTCTTTAGTTTCTGCTGGAGAACTACTACTTAAGATAAGCTTAGAAACATAAGTGTTTTCTTTAAGATGATTTGCTCCAAAAGATATAAACTGGCAAATTAACTCTTGCCATGACTCAATATCAGAAGTGATTTTTGAACGGATATTTTCCCTCCAATCCTCATGTACTCGCTCAGTCAGCGCAACCAATATGCTATTTTTATTAGGAAAATGATAGTAAATAGAAGGCAGAGCTATTCCGGTTAACTCAGAAATCTCAACTAAGTTAATATCATTTATTTCTTTCTCCTTCAGAAGCGCTTCCATACAATCTAAAATTTGATTAGTTCTTTCTATTTGCCTTTGTTGGGGCGCACGAGTGCGTTTTACACGAATATTGTTCACTACAGATCACCACATATAACTTTCATAGCCTATTTACGAAAGTCTACTTTAGATTAAAACATTGTCCAACCTAATATTTTTTATAAATCTTTTCTAGTGTAGATC
>NZ_JABVBF010000033.1 GCF_013344765.1 Acinetobacter lactucae | reverse complement strand
AAATTTCAGCATTATCGTGTCACTAGCAGCTTCTTCTAAAACTAGTTGATTATCGGTGATACTTATAATTCTTAATGCTTGCTCGAACTCTCCCTGTTCATTATACAACTCAATTTGATTTTGCTTATTAACTTTAAAGTTCGATTTTTCAATGCTATCTACAGTATAAAGACCCATTTCAAAATCACATTGCACAGGATGTAAAGTAGCTGTATTTCCTGAAAACTCAACTAAGTTGGCAATTCCATTATTAAGCGGATGCATTGCCCATATACCTTGTAAATCTTTGGGAGTGTAGCCAAAGCTATTAGCACTAAACATTGACATGCTGACTAAAAGAATTGAAGTAAGGGATTTTTTTAATAAAGTTAATTTCATATTGATATGACCTGATTTAATCATTTTTGCCTAGGAATTTAAGATATTACAAGATGTTTATATAATCTTTATTTCGTTAGCTTTTTAAAGTACTGCACTATTCTAACTTCTATAGATCTGTTCTAAAAATAATAGTTTTTGATTTTGCTCTATTTTTTACATAAAACCTTTTCCTCGTTTTAAGAGAAGTTAAAAATTATCTTCTTATACTGTTTATAACTTGAATAATTTAAATCTTAAAAAGAAAAAACCCCAAAACTTACGTTTCAGGGTTTTTCACGAATCTTGGTGGAGATGGCGGGAGTTGAACCCGCGTCCGCCAGCACTACGCTCGAGAATACTACATGCTTAGATATCGTCTATTGTTTTAACACCAAGTGACCCGACGAACAGGGTACAAGGTGCGATCCTCTAAGTTTGGTATAAAGCCCCGAGGCTTGACTCTATACGGACTTGTGTGCGTGCGCTACGGTCGGGTTCCTAAACCACAAGTATTCTAGGAAGCGGACAAACTGCCCTTAGGCAGCTAGAGCGTAAGTTTCGTCGTTTGCGACTATTAAAATGCAAATTTTATTTACGAGAGAAAATGCGCTCTCGGCATGCATCTATGAGTTTCATCACCGGCGTCGAAGCCAATAACATCCCCATGAATGTCTGAACATCATAGCATAACTAAAATAAAATGCTGTGCAATTTATCAACAGTCTGCTACTGATGAACATATTTACATAATGGAGAGCCTTTTGTTTTTTTCAAGGCCCCTCATAAAAAAGCTGCCAAAAATGACAGTTTTTTTTAAAGTGTGGTCTATAAGGCTCCATTACCTAACACAATACCTTCACGGCGTGGGTCTACCCCACCTGCGTATTTACTTTGATTATTTATATTTACTTTCATAATCGTTGAAATACCACTGGTTTGCGCAGTGTTCGATATGCCATGCCCTTTTGCTTTTAAGCCTTCAATCAGGTCAACTAAAGAAAGCTGTACATTCGAGCTATCCACATTGGTGTTTTTGCTATTGGTTGCGCCAAAGTTTACAAGCGAAGTGGCCTGCTGTGCATTTAAGTTCCAGTCCAATGCACCCACCAAAGTTTTAACTACATATTGAATGATCGTGCCGCCACCTGGTGAACCTGTTGCCATATAAAACTCATCTGGCGTGGTGCCTTTAAACACTAAGGTTGGCGCCATGGTACTACGTGGGCGTTTGCCCCCTTCTACACGGTTGGCAACTGGTGCCCCAGTGCTGTCATAAGGGTTCGCGCTAAAGTCAGTTAACTGGTTCGACAGCAAGAAACCATCCACCATGTGGAATGAACCCATGCTCGATTCAACAGTCGATGTCATTGAAACCACATTGCCATAGGCGTCTACAATCGTGAACTGGGTTGTACCGTGTTCAACAGTGGTATCTACACCTGCCGCTGTATTGAAATTACCTGCTGGTGCTACGCCCATACTTTGGTTCGGGTTAATCAGTGCAGCACGTTGTTTTAAGTAGTTTTTATCAATAAAGCTTGGAATACCCTGTGCCGGCAAACGAACAAAGTCGGTATCTGCCACATATTTGTCGCGGTCGGCGTAGGCCAAACGCTCTGCTTCAGACACTAAATGCACGCCCATGACATCGGGCACACCACCCTCATTTTCAGGGTTTTTAGGTGGATAAAGCGACATATCAAAGTTTTCTAAAATACCCAACGTCTGTGCAACCGCAATCCCTCCCGAAGATGGAGGTGGCATGGTACATACATAGAAAGTATCACGGTAGGTGGTGCAAATTGGAGTACGCTTTTTCACTTCATAGTTTGATAAATCCTGTAAGGTCATCAAACTTGGCGTAATTGGAGTTCTTGCTGGGTCATCCCCGACTGTTTGCCCTGCTTTTGCCACAATCGCTTGGGCAATTGGCCCAGTGTGCAATGCATTTGCCCCTTGTACAGCAAGTGCTTCTAGTGTTTTTGCATATTCTTTATTGGTCATGATTTCACCGACTTTACGTGGTGAACCATCTGGGTAGAAATAGGTTTTCATTGCATTTGCATCAAGCGCCAAGCTATTTGCATTACTTGCAATGGCATCTGCCAAACGCCCCGGTATGCGGAAACCATTGTCAGCCAAACCAATGGCTTCACCAAAAAGTTGGTTCCACTTGAGTTTGCCATGTTCTTTTTGCGCTTGTTCAAGTAAACGCATCACACCCGGCACACCAATCGAGCGACCACTACGGCGCGCACTTGGTACAGGTGCTGGTGAATTGGGGTCATCCATATTTTGGCGAATTAAATAATATTCGTTAGCTGCGGTTGGTGCGGTTTCACGACCATCATAAGCAGTGACTTGTTTAGTTTTGGCGTCGTAATACATCATAAAACCACTACCAGCAATCGTACTCGACTGTGGCTCGACCAAACCCAGCACCGCTTGTACTGCAACGGCTGCATCGACTGCACTACCGCCTGCTTTTAAAACATCACAGCCCGCTTTTACCGCAAGTGGCGTGTTTGCCACCACCATATATTTATCTGCGTATTTAACCGTGTTACCGAGTCTATAACCCGATGCACCTTCAGGCGCTGCGGGGTCACCATTTTGGTTTGAACCGACCACCACGCTTGAACCGTCTTGGGCCAGTTTGCTACAACTGATGGGGTCATTATCAACTATTAAATTGGGTGGGGTTGTATTTGAGTCATCCTTGGGTTGATCTGAAGAATCATCTCCACATCCTTGTAATAAACCGACTGCTAATAAACTACTAAACAAAAATGAATATTTTATATTCACGTGATAACTCCAATATATACGCTTGCCTATCCATGCAATTGCCATGCAAGCTTCTTTGTTTTCAGGTATTAAGTTTTTTTAATCTTTGATAAAAATAAGGTTTTATAATATTGAATGTTTAAGGGCGATTTTTCCTGTGCCCTGTCTGATGCCTCCTTGCTTGATATCACACTCTTTTATATCTGATCTGCCCGATTCTGGCATGCTTTATTTCTTTAAATACAGGCAAAATCTACCATTTATAGACGCGCTCTATTTTTTAGTGGGCCTAAAAAAAGCACCTCCGAAGAGATGCTTTTTGATGTTTAGTGAGAAGGCATACCGCTGACCTGTTTGGGTTTTGGACAGAGCCAAATGACCAGTCCTGCAAAGACAAACACAATCGCAAATAGCAAAAACACATGGTTTGCCGACATGGTAATTGCTTCTTTATCGACGAGGTTGGAAATGATTCCTAAGGTCGAGTCAGCCGTAAAACCATTTTGCAAAAGTGTGTTTTGTACTTCGGTGGTATGAAGGTTTGACACCATTTCACTACGGGCAACTTTGGCGTGGTCGTCCCACACGGTCACCGCAATTGAAGCGCCAATCGCCCCTGCCATGGTTCTTAAGAAGTTCATGAGGCCCGCAGCAGATGCAATTTCTTGCTGGAGTACCGAACCAAGTGCAATGTTAGACAGTGGAATAAAGAAGAACGGTACTGCAAAACCTTGCAGGATTTGTGGCCAAGCCAGTGCCATAAAGTCGGCATCTGTGGTCCAGAATGCCCGCATTAAAGTCACAATACCCAGCAAAATTAGACCAAAGCTCGCCAGTGCACGCGGGTCATGTTTGGTCGAGAGCTTTGCCACAATCGGTGACATGGTCAAACTACCAAAGCCCATGGTTGCAGTTAAATATCCGGCCCATGTCGCAGTGTAGGAAAGGTTCATTTGCAGCCACTGTGGAATCAATACAATACTGCCAAAGAACGCGCCAAAGCCAAGCGATAAGGCCAGTACCGATATAGCAAAGCCCCTATGCCTAAAGACTTTGACATCCACGACGGGGTGTTTGTCGGTCAGCTCCCATATGAGGAACACCACAAAGCCAATGGCGGCGGTTAAAGCGAGTACCACAATGCTCGTACTATTAAACCAGTCGCGTTCATGCCCTAAGTCGAGCATGAGCTGTAGCGCACCAATCCAGAGAATTAACAGACCTAAACCGACGGTATCGATTCTTAAAGAAATGGTTTCTGTTTCGGCTGGTTTAAGCAAACGGATTGCCGCTAAAACACAAATAATCCCAACAGGTAAGTTAATAAAGAAAATCCAGTGCCAAGACAGGTTGTCACTAATCAGACCACCCAAAATTGGTCCTAAAATTGGTCCAACGACGGTAGTCATGGCCCATAGGCCCATGGCCTGTGCATGCTTTTCTTTAGGGAAAATACGCATCAGCAAGGTTTGACTGAGCGGCATGAGTGGACCACCGCATAGACCTTGTCCAATACGGAAAAACACCAGCATGCCTAAGGAGTTTGCTAGACCGCATAAAAAAGAAAAAATGGTAAAACCAATCAGGCCAAAAATAAAAACCCGAACGGTTCCAAAGCGACCTGCCAGCCAACCCGTTAAAGGGACACAAATCGCTTCTGCAACAGCATAGGACGTAACAACCCATGTTCCTTGTGTACTTGAAACAGCAAGGTTACCGGTAATATGCGGTACAGATACGTTGGCAATGGTCGTATCGAGCACAACCATAAAGTTCGACAAGGCAATAACAAACGCTGCCAGTATTAAACGGCCACCGCTTAGTTCGGCAAAAGGTGTTTGCGTTTTCATAAGCGTTTACTTCGCAGATAAGTCAACTTTTGCTTCCATCGACAAGCCAACACGCAGTGGGTGCTCAGCAAGTTCTTTCGGGTCAAGTGCAATACGAACTGGTAAGCGTTGAACCACTTTAATCCAGTTACCTGTTGCGTTTTGAGCCGGAATTAAGGCAAAGGCAGAGCCTGTACCACCAGAGAAGCCCATCACTTTGCCGTGATATTCAACGTCGTCGCCATATAAATCTGAAGTCAGTGTGACAGCCTGACCCGGACGGACTTTTTTCAACTGACTTTCTTTAAAGTTCGCATCTACATATAAATCATTCAGCGGCACAATCATCATCATGCTCGTACCCGGTGCAACACGTTGACCGACTTGAATATTACGACGCGTAACCACACCATCGACTGGCGCACGAATCACGGTACGCTCCAAATCAAGCTGAGCTTGTTCTACATGGGCTTGTGCAACTTGTACATCCGGAGTTGAAGTTTCGCTTACACCCTGAATTAACGCTTCGTTTGCAGCTAACGTACTTTCAGCAGCTTTACGGCTCGAAGACGCTTGCGCTAAACCAGCTTTGGCAAGCTCTAGCCCTGCTTTGGCTGTTTCGACTGCACTTTGTGCTTTAGTGAGTTCTTCTTTAGACACTGCACCAGACGCGGCAAGCTGCGCACGGCGGTTGAGTTCTAAAGCAGCTTTGTCGTAGTCGGCTTGTGCTTGAGCGACTTGTGCTTTGGCACTGTTAATTTCATCGGCACGAACCACAACTTGAGAGTTTAAAGAGCTACTGTTTGCCGCAGTTTGTTTGTATTGACGTTTTGCTTTGGCGAGCTCTGCCTCAGCTTGAGCCAATGCAATTTTGGCATCACGATCATCAATACGAACCAGCACGTCACCACGATGTACCGTTTGGGTATCTTTTACGATAACCTGAGCGACCTGTCCGCTCACCATTGAAGTAATTTGCGCGGTTTCTGCACCGACATAAGCATTATCCGTACTCACTGAGTGATTTAAAAATAATGCCCAGATTGCATACAAAATAGCGGCGATCAATAAAATCAGCGCAAAAAAACCAAGAAATTTTTTGCGCTTGTTTTGATTGTTTTCATCCGAGGCAGATGTTGTTGGCACTGTTTCTTGTACATTGCTTTGTGCATCAGTCATGGTATGTTCCTAAAGATGAGTTGGCTTTGCCATCAATCTCGCACTACACCTTGTTATAGAGTTTTTATTTTTCTATAAACAAGACATACCGCATTGTCAAAGGAGCCAATTTTAACGCTAAAACCTCATAATATGAGAATAAAAAATTATAACTAATGCGTTCGTTCTAATTAAATTAATGTTTATCTCAAAGTTTTTATGAAAATTTCTGCTTTTTAAACACTAAAAAAAAGCGCACTTGGCGCTTTTAAACAGTTCAATTCATTACTTAATAGGCATATGAGGCAATGCCCGCAGCAATCGGTTTATCTTCATCATTGACCATGGTCATGCGCATGGTGCAACCTTTACGGCCTAAACGGAGTACTTCAGCACGAGCAATAAAATATTTACCACGCCCCGGTGCTAAATAATCTACCCGCATGTCGACTGTTGCCAAACGCGACACTTGCTTAATGGTTTCAGTTAAAGTTTCGGGAGTTGAACGGCGATATAGGTGTTCCATTGCCACAATTCCGCCAATACTATCGAGCAAGGTAGCAGCAACGCCACCATGCAGAATCTGAAATGCCAGATTGCCAATCAGGTTGGGTTGCATCTCGATATAGCCTTCAATGTGCCCGTCCACCACACGCATAATCATTCCACTATGCTTAAAAAAAGGAGAGCTATTAAACGCCTTACATAATTGGTTGAGCACCACAGTCAGGTCAGTTTTTGCACCTAAATGGATGTTCCCAGTCCAATTTTTCTTTTCATCACTCATACGTTGCCTAAATTTAAAAGCATGATAAACACCCATAATTTTGTACAAATCCAGCATTATGGGGCTACAATACAGCAGTCGGTTGACAGTAATGGAATATCCGCCAACCTATCCTAGTGTAATACCGAACATCGAGATTGTTATGACTTATACGTTCAATCGTCCTGCATTTCCAGCCACTCGCATGCGCCGTATCCGTAAAAATGAACAGTTGCGTGCGATGGTCAGCGAAACACAGCTCACTACCAATCACTTGATTTATCCAGTATTTGTATTACCGGGACAGAATCAGACCCAAGATATTCCAAGTATGCCAAACATTCAGCGTTTGTCGGCAGATTTATTACTGAAAAAAGCTGAAAGACTTCTGGAATTGGGCGTATCAAAACTGGCTCTTTTTCCAGTTACCCCGCAAGAAGATAAAAGCCTCACCGCAGAAGCTGCATGGCGTGAAGATGGTTTAGTACAAACCACCTGCCGTTTGCTTAAAAAAGAATTACCAGAAATGGTGTTAATCACTGATGGTGCGCTCGACCCATACACGACTCATGGTCAAGACGGCATTATTGATGAAACAGGCTATGTGCTCAATGACGAGACTGTTGAATGCTTGATTAAACAAGCCTTAAGTCACGCAGAAGCTGGTGCCGAAGTGATTGCACCAAGTGACATGATGGATGGCCGTATTGGCGCAATTCGTCAGGCTTTAGAAGCCAATGGTCACATCTACACCAACATCATGGCCTACTCTGCAAAATATGCATCTAGCTTCTATGGCCCATTCCGTGATGCTGTTGGCTCTGCATCCAACCTAAAAGGTGGTAATAAATATAACTACCAGATGGACTTTGCCAACCGTGCAGAAGCGTTACATGAAATCGCGCTTGATATTCAAGAAGGCGCCGACATGGTGATTGTAAAACCGGGCATGCCATATTTAGATGTGGTACGTGAAGTGAAAGATACCTTTGGTGTTCCGACATTCATCTACCAAGTAAGTGGCGAATATGCAATGTTAGCTGGCGCAATTCAAAATGGCTGGTTATCAGACTCAGTCATTTTAGAATCACTCATGTGCTGCCGCCGTGCTGGTGCAGACGGGATCTGGACTTACTTTGCAGAAACCGCAGCCGAAAAACTCAAGGAAATGAACTAAGTTCGCAGAGAAAGGATAACACTGCATGCATATTGCAATTATTGGCGCGGGCATAAGTGGATTAATGTCTGCGCTGGAGTTGGTTGAACAAGGCTGTAAAGTCAGCATTTTTGATCAACAACAAGCGGGACAAGCAGCCTCTTGGGCTGGCGGAGGAATTCTCTCTCCGATGTATCCGTGGCGCTATGTGCATGCAGTGAACCAACTCGCTCAATTTGGCAAGGCCTCTTATCAAGCATGGAACCAAAAGCTCTACCCTGTTACAGGGATTGATTTTGAAATTCATGACACAGGCATGCTGATTTTTGATGAAGAAGATTTTGACGTTGGGCTTTCCTACGCCGAACAACATCAAGAACCCATGCAGCGCTGCGAATATTTACAGCGAGATGCGCTAGAACAAGTTAATCCACATATTTCCGATCAGTTCCAAGAAGCCATTTATTTCCCCGAACTGTCTAATATTCGCAATCCACGCGTTTTACAGTCCCTGATTAGCTATTTAAAACAACATCCAAACGTTAAGTTTTTTGAACACACTCCTGTTAAAAAATTGATTCAACAGGGTGATGTGATACAAGCCCTACAAACCGAAGATGGACGCAAACATACAGCAGATCATTTTGTAATAACTTCGGGTGCTTGGAGCCATTACTGGAACTCACAATTACAACTCGAAATTCCAGTCGAACCTGTTCAAGGTCAAATGCTATTATTTAAAACCCCTGCTCACTGGCTACCGACCATGTGCATGAATCGAGTCATGTATTTGATTCCACGGATGGACGGTCATATTGTGTGTGGGTCTAGCATGGCGCATCGTGGTTTTGACATTTCGACCGATGAAACCACCCAGCACAATATTCTAGAAGCGTGTTTAGAAATGGTGCCTGAACTAGCCGATTTCCCGATCGTACAGCGCTGGGCAGGACTCAGACCAAGTTCACCAAATGGCGTTCCCTACATTGGTAAAATGCCTGAAATGGATAACCTCTGGGCAAACTTTGGTCATTTTAGAAATGGTTTGTGTATGGGCGCAGGCTCTGCGCAATTGCTCCGTCAGCTTATGCTAGATCAACCAACATTAGTTGATGCCAAAGCATATTCCCCAGAACGTTTGCAAAATAAAATCTTAGCCTGACGCGAGTATATTCTCTAAAGCCATTTTTAATTGAGGATAAGCAAACTCAAATCCTTCAGCTTGTAAGGCAGCAGGTTTAACAAATTGACCATTTAAGATCAATTGCGATTGTTCGCCCAACAAACAGCGGAAAACCGTGCTTGGCGCTGACAACAGTGGTTTCTTATTCAAAACCTCAGCAGCTTGTTCAACAAAGGCCTTTTGAGTCACATTTTCTGGTGCTACAACATTGTGAATTTGAGCAGATTGAGGATGCTGAAATATAAACTCGATGGCGCTTAATACATCTTCAATATGCACCCAAACCACAGGCTGACGTCCGTGACCAATTTGACCGACCAAATTGAGTCGAATCGGAAGCAACATTTTAGGCAAAATACCACCGCCCTGCCCAAACACCACACCTAAGCGAATAATTTTAGTATTTTGCTGAGCGTCTGCTAAAGCTGCGTGTTCCCACTCTTGGCAAAGCTGAGACATAAAAATAGGTTGTGGCGAGCTTTGTTCAGTGCACACTTCTGTCCACTTTTCTTGGTCATCTATACCGTAATAACCAATCGCAGAACCAGAAACAATTACTTCAGGAAAAATTTCAGACTGCTTGAGCCACGCATATAGCTTTCGTGTCGTATTCACACGGCTTTCAATGAGTTGTTTTTTACGTGACTCGGTCCAGCGTTTTTCGCCAATATTTGCACCTGCCAAATTCACCACATAGTCAATTTGACGTGTCGTAATATCTTCGAATTTTTGCACCCACTGTAAGGCAGGATGGTCAGATTTCTTGCCAGCCTGCCGTGTCACAGCAATCACGTTATAATTTTTTTGCAGCAGGAACTTAATTAAATGCGTTCCGATAAAACCACTAGCACCCGTGATTAATACATTCTTATTCATATTTCCTCCAAAGCCGAGGACACAAGTTTTATTTCATTATATAAGACTCATTTATATTTAATCGTAGCTGTTTTTGTAGTGATCTATTGCACATTAAACATTTTGTCTGCCATTCGCTGTGCCTGTTTGCCATAAAACCAGTAGGTAATTAAATAAAGCGGAATAGCTAACATTAAAAGCATAATCACCATAATGCTCAAGAACTGAGGCTGTTTGAGGTAAAGCATAAAGTTTTGCAAAATCTCAGGGTCTTTTCTGGCAAATAAAAATAGGCCAAATAAAACACCACACAAGTTATAGCCCCAAAAAATTAGGGTAAAACCTAAAGTAAATTTCTTTTTTTCTTGTACAGTCGGTGCACGGCGTTCTTTCTTTAAAAATTTAAATAAGACAAAAATCATTGCGCCTAAATATGGAACGGCTGTTAAAATACCGCCTACACTCGCTGGTAATAGTGCTGCAACCACACCTACAATTAAGGTAAGTACGATGCATAAAGCAAAAAACCAGAGAAAGTAAGAACGTAATTTGGTCATATTTTTGCCTAATTTATGGGTTCAAAAAATAATTATAAATTTTTTTCATTTTTTTTTCATTTTTCTGTCAACCAATTCGAATCTCTTGACGTTATATAGGGTAATAAGGTCGCAGCAACCGAATACTTCCTTTGCACGGCATCCGCAAAATTGTTTCGGTGACCTTTCATTACGACTCTTTCCTTCCTTCGGATTAGGTTTTGTTAGCAGCCGAAACCCTTGATGAAGTTTTTGACCGACGATTCTCTCATCACTCGAATCGTCGGTTTTTATTTTCTGGTACTTTCATTTATTTTACGCTCAGCATACACAATAGTCCTTTCGTGGCTATAAAGGCTATGCGTATACTTTTTGCACCATAAAAATATGTTTTAAATAAGATGAACAATATTGCCTATTTTGAAATCCAGTCTTCAAACCCTGCCCGCGATGCGCAGTTTTATCAAGCTGTGTTCGGCTGGCAATTTAAACTCGATGAAAACTTACCGATTGAATATTACCGCATAGAGACACCTTCAATGATGGGTGGGCTATTAAAACGCCCTGCACAAACGCCGCCAATGGAATATGGCACCAATGCATTTACCTGCTCGGTTCAGGTCGAAAACTTCGATGAAGTGGCTGCAAAAATTTTAGCGCAAGGTGGTATTGTGGCGATGGATAAATTTGCTATCCCGGGTCGCGCTTGGCATGGCTACTTTGTCGATTTAGACCACAACGTTTTTGGCATTTTTCAAGTCGATGAAAATGCAGCTTAAATAGCTTATTTAACAATTTTATTAATTTATAGCCACCTTCTTTTAAATGGTGGCTATTTCATATTTATTATTCGGCAAAACTAAAGCTGGCTTCACATGTAATTGGGAAATTCACCGAATTGGCAATCATGCATTCATGATGTGCTTCTTCATGCAATTTTGCAGCAAGTTCTTGATCGGCACCTTTTTCTAAAACAACCTCAGGCTTTAAAATAATTTGAGTAAAGTGACCACGTTTGACTGGATCTGTATCTTCCATAAATCCAAGTGCGTGATCGATATAACTCACAACGTGAATATGATTGACTGCACATAGGTGTAAATACCAAAGCTTATGACAAGCTGAAGCTGATGCAACCAATAAATCTTCTGGGTTCCATCTGGTCACATCGCCTAAATAGGCTGGGTCTGATGAACCTTGAATAGTGGCCTTTTGAGGATGCTGAATACTAAAGTCTCGTTTATATGAACGATAAGATGAAGTGCCTGTGCCTGTATTGCCTTCCCACTGTATTTTTACTTGGTATTTATGAATGGTCATTTTGTTCTCAGAGTTTATGATTTGACCTGATAGTAACAAAGCAGAGTTTAAAGTAAAAAATTTAATTCAAGTTTTACTGTGGGCTTAAATAAAGAGCACTTTAAAATGTCTTGATAAAATCTCCTGCCAATTTATGCTAACGTATCTGTGTTTATTTTGGCTTGATGTCTGTTTCTATGTCCGTACATTTTTTACATACTTCTGACTGGCATTTGGGGCAGTTTTTTTATAATCATTCACGCCACTACGAACACCAACAATTTTTAAGCTGGTTGCTCACTCAAATTCAAGAAAAACAACCGCATGCCTTGCTTATTGCTGGCGATATTTTTGATGTCATTAACCCGGGCTCTCAAGCACAAAAACAACTTTACCAATTTTTAGCAGATGCCCATCGTATTGCGCCGCACATGCAAACACTCATGATTGCAGGTAATCACGACTCAGGCTACCGTATTGAACAGGTCGAGCCACTATTAGAAAAATATAATGCAAAAACCGTGGGCGTGGTTCGCTGGAATGAGGATAAAACCCTAGATCTCGATCGACTACTTTTACCTATCTATAATCAAAATCAAGATATTGTGGCGTGGTGTCTTGCCCTGCCTTTTTTACGTTCAGCCGAAATTACGGGCTTTAATGAACATACCACCAACAGCAAAAATGCGATTGCCTATTTGCATCAGCAACTCATTGCAGAAGCAAAACGTCGTAAAACACCAGACCAAGCGCTGATTTTGATGTCGCATGCCCACATGCAAGGTGGAGAAACATCTGACTCTGAACGCCCAATTATTATTGGTAATGAAGAGGCACTTTCGACGACTTTATTTGAAGATGCTGTCGACTATGTCGCTTTAGGGCACTTACATAAACCACAAAAAGTGGGTCAGCCGCACATTCGTTATAGTGGCTCACCCATTCCGCTTTCTTTCAGCGAAATTAACTATAAGCACCAAGTGGTTGAGGTCAAAATTGACCCAGCTCAAGAGGCAGACAGCCGTTTGCAATTTGAAGCTGTAGAAATTCCGCGTTGCATACAATTGCACCGCATTCGTGGTGAGTTAAATGAAGTGCTACAACAACTTAAAACTTTGCCAAACGGCGTGATTGAAAATATTGACCACCGTGAATATGTCGATATTGAATATTATAGTTTAACGCCGCCGCAGCCCAATTTACGACAGCAGTTTGAAGCAGCCCTACCACCTGACCGCTATCGTTTAGTGCGTATTTCTCGTCAATATGTGAATAAAGACTCAACCGATTCAAATACCACTCAGCAAATCGCACTTGAACCACCAACACCAGAAAAACTCTTTCAAAATATCTGGGAAAAACAAGGTTACAGCGCCGATGATGCGGTCTTAAAAGATTTTCTAAGCCTAGTACAAGAAGCACAAAAACATCTTGAAAATGATGCAACACCTTAAGGATATGTCATGAAAATTTTATCCATTCGAATAAAAAATCTGGCATCTCTTTCTGATGAACACTTTATTGATTTTGAAAGCGCACCTCTCGCCCATGCAGGCTTAATTGCAATTGTAGGAAAAACAGGCGCTGGTAAGTCGACCATTTTAGATGCCATGTGTCTGGCTTTGTTTAATCGGGTTCCTCGCCTTAAAGACAGCGATGGTAAGTTAAAAGATGTCGATGGTTCCGAGTTACTGACCAATTCACCTTTAACTGTCTTACGCCGTGGTACAGGACATGGTTTTGCTGAGCTTTGCTTTATCGCACAAGATCAAAAACGTTATTTGGCACGCTGGGAAATTAAACGGGCACGCGAAAACCCAAATGGTAAATTACAAAGCGTACAACGCCACTTAAAATGCCTGACCGATGGTGTCGTGCTTGCCGACAAAGCCAAAGCGGTTGATGAAAAAGTTAAACAAATTACCCAACTTTCTTTTGAACAGTTTACTCGTGCGGTATTACTTGCCCAATCCGAAGTGACCGCATTTTTAAAAGCACGAGATAGCGAACGCGGTGAGTTACTCGAGTACCTGACCAACTCCAGCATTTTCGCCAAAATCGGTGAACTGGCTTTTCGTAAAACAGCAGATATTGCAAAACAGCGTAAACAGCTTGAAGAGTTCTTAGGCCACATTGAAATTTTGTCTGATGAAGAGATTACGGCTTTTACCGAACAATATCAGCAAGCTGAACAAAACCATCACCAGTTAGAACAACAAAAAAATATCTTAGACAAACAGCAACAATGGTTTGAGCGTAAAGCAAAACTTGAGCAAGAAGTTCAAGCTAAACAACAACAGTTTCAAACCCAGCAAAATCATCATCAACAATTGGCTGGTGAGCGTGAGCAATTAAAACGATTTGAAGTTTTCTCTGAAATACGCCCACAAGCTTTTCATCAAGCTCAAAATTTACAAACGCTACAACAGCTTGAACCGCAAATTCAGCAAGCTCAAAGCAAGTTTAATGAGTTGGTGCAAATTTTTGAAACGGGACAAAAACAATATCAACTTGCAGAACAAGAACTCAAACAAACGCTCGATTTTGAGCAACAGCATCAACAAGCTTTAAATCAAGTTCGGCAGTCCATTCAAGAACGTGCTTTTATTGCTGATGAATATAAAAAGTGCAAAGAAAAGAAAAATGTACTTGAGCAGAAACTCAGTCCAGTGCAACAACAGCAAAACACGGTTCAACAGCAGATTGTACAGCTTGAGCAGAACAAAATTCACCTACAACAGCAGCTTACTCAGACTGGGCAATATGCTGTATTAGATAAAGGCCTTTCAGCGCATTTACATCAACTCGGACAATTTATTCAAAACTACGAAGCGATTGAACAACAGCTTGGAAACCCTACTCTAGCTCGTCAAAAACTATCGGAAGCTAAAAGTGAACTTGAACAACTGACGGCTTCGGTGGGGACAGTTGAACAGATTGAGGTAAAACTTGAACAGCAACGTAAAGACAATTATCAAAAGCTCGCTCAAATCACGCAGTTAGATCTGATTCAGCAAAAAATAAAAATTTATCATGAGCTATATGCTGAGCTTCAGCAATTCTCTGAAAAACAAACTCAAGTCTCAGCCCAAGAACAGCAGCTTAAAACCGTTTGCCAGTTAGCTGAACAAGAATACCAAACAGTAAAAACTGAACGTGAAAAGTTACAGCACATCCTGCAACAGCAGCGCCTACTACACACCGAAAATATTGAGCAGTTACGTGCCAATCTTAAAGAAGGTGAAGCGTGTTTAGTGTGTGGAAGTACACATCACCCCTATCGTGTTGATGACAGTGCAGTCTCTAAAGCTTTATTCGATTTGCAGCAACAACAAGAGCAGCAAGCTGTTGCACTCGAGCAAACTAAATTTAATGTGTGGCAAACCCAGCAACATTCGCTCACCCAGTGTAGCGCCGAGCTTGAACAAGTTCAGAAGTACTTAACTCAACTTAAGACCAAACAATCAAGCTTGCAGCAAGAGCTTGAGCAGCAATTTAGCCTCAATCAGTTACAGATTGAGCTTAATCAAACTCCTGAGCAGATTTTGCAAACGCTGAACGAACTCAGACAAACCGCACAAACTGCCGTAAGTTCATTTGACTCAGAAAACTTACGTTTAACCAAAGCCATTAAACAACACAATCAGCTTGTTCAAGCTATTCAGCGTAATGAAAGCTTGCTTAATACAGCCCAGCAATGGCAACAACAAGTTCAACATATTGTCGAGTGTTTATCGGAAACCGAACAGCATGCATGGCAGCAGTCGAGTAGCCAAACGGCTAAGCAGACTTGGACTATTCTTGATGCACGCGCTAAACAGCTTGAGCAACAAGAACAGCTTGCACAGCGCTTTGAACAGCAGCAACAAGACCTTAAAATGTTGACTGCTAACCTTGAGCAAATGGCCAAGCAAATTGATGAGATCGACCAAAATCTCAAAGAAATTGCGCTTAAAGGCCAACAAAATAATGAAAAAGCGGTGTCGCTCATTCAGCAAATGACGGGCCGCTCGGATATTAAACCGCACGAATGGCTAATTGAGCATGACGTTAAACGTCAGCAACAACAAACGGCGTATCACGAGGCTAAACAACGTTTTGAACAAACCAGACAGCACTTTGAGCAGCAAAAACAAGCACTCGATCAGCTTAAGCATCAACATCAACACACTGCACAACATCAGCAGCAAATTGATGGGCAAATTCAAAACTGGTTAAAGGCCCATACTGATTTTGAGCCACATGATCTTACGGCGCTCATGCAGATCAATTCAGCCCAAGAGCAAGACATCCGTAATCGTCTTAATCAGGCCGAGCGTTTATTAAGTGAAGCTTCTTCAGCCCTTAAAACCATGCAAGAGCAATTGAGTGAGCATTTACAAACGCAGCCAGATATTGAACATGAAAAGCTTGTTAGCCTCATTCAAGACAATATTGCAGAGCTTAAAGCACAACTTGAAGTTCGTGATCGACTGAAGCTTAAGCTTGAAGTACACCAGCAAAATCTGGCTAAACAACAGCAATACGCCGAGCAAATTCAAAACATTCAGCAAGAAGAACATCGCTGGAGCAAAATTTCAGGTCTGATTGGCGATGCCAAAGGCAAAGAGTTCCGTGACTATGCCCAGCAATATCATCTGGATATTTTAGTAGAACATGCCAATCAGCAACTGGCGATGCTTTCTCAACGTTATACGCTAAAACGTCTAGAGCAATCGTTAAGTCTTGCAATTATTGACCACGACATGGATGGAGAAACTCGCTCCGTTGCATCTTTGTCTGGCGGTGAGTCATTCTTAACTGCCCTTGCTTTGTCTTTAGCCATTGCGAATATGGCCTCAGGCTCAATGAAAATTGAATCGCTATTTATTGATGAAGGTTTTGGTACTTTGGATGCCTCTTCTTTGCACATGGTGATGAATGCTTTAGACCAATTGCAAAATCAGGGACGTCAAGTCATTCTCATTTCACACATTCAAGAAATGCATGAGCGTATTCCTGTACAAATTCAGGTAAAACCACTCGGCGCGGGTGCAAGTACCATTGAAGTGGTAGGTTAAAACTAAAAAGCCCCGACATCCTGTCGGGGCTTTTTTAGATTCTGCGTTGGTATAACTCCTGTCGTACCTGTATGCATCCATTCATCACTGTTTATTGTTATTCTTAGAAACATCCTGTTTCCTGATGAGTTCATAGTACGAAAAAAGTATTGTCTGCCATAGCCGCAAAAGGCCGCAATTTCTGTAAGAAATCGCTTACATCAGCCTTTTTTGCGAATAGTCTCTAGCACCAAATAAGGCTGTTCCTACACGAACCATGGTTGAACCAGCAGCAATTGCAGCTTCTAAATCACTCGACATTCCCATACTTAAAGTATCCCAGTCCTCAGGGTGGGCATGCTTTTCTTTCACCGCATCAAACAAGGCTTTAGCATCTGCAAATGCAGCAGTATTGTCAGGTGCTGGAATGACCATTAAACCGCGTAACTTGATTTTTGGTAATTGACTGATTTGAGCAACCAGCTCGGCAACTTCATCTGGTGCACAACCATCTTTACTGTCTTGCCCATCAATATTCACTTGCAAACAAATATTTAAGTCAGATTGATCTTGAAGCCTTTGATTAGATAATCGCTCGGCAATAATTAAACGATCTATACCATGTACCCAATCAAATTTCTCGGCCAAATGCTTCGTCTTGTTGCGTTGAACATGACCAATAAAATGCCATTCAATGTCTAAGTCGTATAAAGCTTCGATTTTTTCCAAAGCTTCTTGCAAATAGTTTTCGCCAAATGCTCTTTGCCCTGCTGCATACATTTCACGCAAACTTTCACTTGGATGTGTTTTCGATACGGCTAAAAGTTGCACAGTTTCAGGCGCACGCTGAGCATGTTCACAAGCACGCTGGATTTGCTGTAATACGTGCTGCCGCGCATCTTGCAGGTAATTCATTGACAAGGTTCTCATTTTCAAAAAACTTTTTTGCTTTTCACCTAAAGCGAGGTGTTGGTAAGCCTCGGTGAAAGCCGTATATTATTCTACAAAATAATGACATATTTTGATTTACTTGGGGAAATTATGGATATTACAGAGCTACTCGCCTTCTCTGTGAAAAATGGCGCGTCCGATTTACACCTATCTGCTGGCATGCCACCAATGATTCGCGTTGATGGTGAAGTCCGTCGCATTAACTTACCTGCTCTAGATCATAAAGATGTTCATCGTTTGGTCTACGACATCATGAATGATAAACAGCGTCGTGACTACGAAGAAAAACTCGAAACCGACTTTTCTTTTGAAGTGCCGAATGTTGCGCGCTTTCGTGTTAACGCATTTAATCAAAACCGTGGTGCTGGTGCAGTGTTTCGTACCATTCCGTCCAAAGTACTCACTATGGAAGATTTAGGCTTAGGTCAAATCTTTAAAGATATTTGTGACTATCCACGCGGCATTGTACTGGTCACAGGGCCAACAGGTTCGGGGAAATCCACCACACTTGCAGCGATGATGGACTACATTAATGAAAACCGTTATGACCACATTTTAACGGTTGAAGACCCTATCGAATTTGTACACCAGTCTAAGAAATGTCTCATTAACCAACGTGAAGTACATCGTGATACACACGGTTTTAATGAGGCACTACGTTCAGCACTGCGTGAAGACCCTGATATTATTTTGGTCGGCGAGATGCGTGACCTTGAAACCATTCGTTTAGCACTTACTGCTGCGGAAACTGGTCATTTGGTATTTGGTACGCTCCATACCACTTCTGCTGCGAAAACCATTGACCGTGTGATTGACGTATTCCCAGCCGAAGAAAAAGATATGGTTCGTGCCATGCTCTCTGAATCATTACAAGCTGTTATTTCACAAACCCTGCTTAAAAAGAACGGCGGTGGGCGTGTGGCAGCCCATGAAATCATGATTGGTATTCCTGCCATTCGTAACTTAATTCGTGAAAACAAAGTCGCGCAAATGTACTCAGCTATTCAGACTGGCGCAAATCATGGCATGACCACCCTCGACCAAAGCTTAAAAAATTTGGTGTCTCGCGGTGTTATCAGCCCTCAAACAGCTCGTACTGCTGCCAAACAGCCTGAATCATTCCTATAAAAATAACTAGAGAATAAATATGGATTTTAATGACCTACTCAACCTCATGGTTGAAAAAAAATCATCCGACCTCTTTATTACAGATGGCGTTGCCCCATCGATGAAGATTAACGGGCAAATTGTTCCCATTTCAAAAAATAGTCTTTCAGGCGAAATTATTGGACAACTATTACATTCCATCATGAGTGAAAAACAACGCAAAGAATTTGCTGAGACTCGTGAATGTAACTTTGCCATTATGAACCGTGATAAAAGTGCGCGCTTTCGTGTGAGTGCTTTTCAGCAACGCGATATGCCAGGCATGGTACTACGTCGCATTGAAACTAAAATTCCTTCAATTGATGACTTGCAACTACCGCCTGTACTTAAAGATTTATCGATGACCAAACGCGGTATCATTATTTTTGTAGGTGCAACAGGCACAGGTAAATCGACATCATTGGCTTCAATGATTAGCTATCGTAACCATAACTCTAAAGGTCATATCATTACCATTGAAGATCCTATCGAGTTTATTCATGAACATGCTGGTTGTATCATTACCCAACGTGAAGTCGGGATCGATACTGACTCGTTCGAAATTGCCTTAAAGAATACTTTGCGTCAAGCACCCGATGTAATCTTGATTGGTGAGATTCGTACGCGTGAAGTGATGGACTATGCAATTGGCTTCGCCGAAACGGGTCACTTGGTCTTAGCCACAATGCACGCCAACAACGCCAACCAAGCCCTCGACCGTATTATTCATTTCTTCGAAAGTGACCGCCACAGCCAGCTCTACATGGACTTATCGCTTAATTTAAAGGCCATGATTGCACAGCAACTTATTCCAACGCCCGATGGTAATTCGCGCCGTGCCGCAATTGAGATTCTAATTAACTCACCATTAATTTCAGACTATATCCGTAAAGGTGAAATTCATGAAATTAAAGATTTAATGAAACGCTCACGTGAACTGGGTATGCAAACTTTTGACCAAGCATTATTTGATCTTTATAAATCAGGTCAAATTACCTACAAAGATGCATTAAAACATGCTGATTCACCGAACGATTTACGTTTGACGATTAAGCTTGCAGAAGAAGGTCCTGATCAAATTGCAGGCACAAATCAGCATTTAACCTTCGATCGACAGTAATTTCTTCATAAAAAAAGGAAGGTTAAACGTAACCTTCCTTTTTTATTTGTTTTCTTTGTGTGAAAACGATTATTTCTTGCGCAACACTTCCTGACATTCAGGTTCGTTACAGTAACCATAGAGGTTTAATGAATGACCCGTTAAGGTAAACCCATGTTGCTCTGCTACAGCATGCTGTTCTTTCTCGATAATATCATTAGTAAATTCAATAACTTTGTTGCAATTATGGCAAACCAAATGATCATGGTGATCTTCTTGCATAATTTCGAAAACAGAATGATTATTTTCGAAATGATGACGTTGAATGATACCCGCAGCTTCAAATTGTGTTAACACACGGTAAACTGTCGCAAGACCGACATCTTCCCCTTGCTCTAACAAAGTCTTGTAAATATCTTCAGCGCTAAGATGATGTTGTTTTGAATTTTCTAATAATTCCAAAATCTTAATTCGTGGAAGGGTAACTTTAAGTCCAGCTTTGCGCAAATCTTGATTGGAAATAGGCATGAAAAAAGGTCTCTCAACAAATCTCAAGTTGGAATAGGCAATAGAATTTAGATGAAGTATGATCTATCCTTTGATCAAATGCATCATAATTTATTGGGATAGTGTAGCAAAATGCAAAAACTCGTGCTGACGTTATTAGTCACTTCACTCCTTGCTGGTTGTTCAATCTTTGGTGTATATAAGGTTGATATTCCTCAAGGGACTCCATTGACCAAAGCTCAAGCCTCTCAAGTACAGGTCGGCATGAATTTCCAGCAAGTGCGCTTTTTGCTTGGTAGTCCAACTGTGACTGATCCTCTAAATCCTCTACGTTGGGACTACATTTACAACTATATCCCGGGAACTTATGCTAAAAAAGCTAAAATCCCCGCAGCACATGGTCAGCATTTAAAAATTTACTTTGATGGAACTGGTACTGTAACTAAAATTGAAGGTTTAGAAACTATTCCAGAATCGCAACCAGGTTTACCTGCTTCTAAAGAAGCGATTTTAACTGCACCACCACTATAATCGTTTTTTCTAATAAAAATAAACCCCTCAAGTGAAATACTTTGAGGGGTTTTGTTTATGGGGCTTATTGCTTAAAGCGATTACTTTTAATATATCGCCCCACAGGGTTTTTCTCGGCGCGTTTACGGCGTATATCTTTAGGATTAATGGTTAAAGGTCGATAAACCTCAACTCGATCACCCGCTTGCAAAATCGCATGTGCCTCAACTTTTGCACCAAAGATGCCAAGTTGTAGTGGCTCAGACAAACTTACTTGCGTTTGCAACCCACTCGCCTCAACTGCTTGTAATGCAGTCATACCAGCCTCAAATGGAATAGCAACTAAAAACTGTTGCTCTGGGGCTGCAAAAGCAACCCACACTTGCTGAGCTTTTTCCATCAGATCATTTGTCCAATTAGCGCAACCATGGCAATGATAATTGAAAGCGGTAATACAATACGTACCGCAATACGCCATAAGTTATAAAACAACTCATTGCTAAAATTCATCGATTTACGCAAATGGCTAATTTTCATAATCCAGCCAGCAAAAATGGCATAGATCAGGCAAATGAGTAATCCCCAAAGCATCAAAATCAGTGTAAAGATACTATGAAGCTCAGGTACAGCCCAAACCGCAATCGCTACAACAATCATCACCCACTGTAAAATAGGCATAAGCTGACGCTGAGCAAGCTGTTCTCTAGCCAATTGTACAAATAACGCTGTGGTCATGACTGCGGTAAAGATCCAAGTAAAAACAGGGAGCTGCGCTTGTAAAGAAAAGAAACCAAAGGCAATCACAGCAATGAGCTGAGCTAACCAGATTGGAAGAACAGTTTTGGTTGCGCCTTCTTGCGTCTGCACAGCACCTACACTATTTTGCCAGTAAAGCCCTAAACCTAGCCCACTCGCAACAAGCGCAAGAACAGTCGCATTACCCCACTCTTTAAACTCAACATTTGTCCAGTGCCAAGGCTGTAAAGTCGTTCCCATTGTGTTAGCTAAAACAAGAGAAGCAATTACACCAACCGTCATCAATAAAACTAAAATCTGACGTGGAATAAAAGATAAAATTAAGCCCACAACAGCAATACCTGCGAAAACAAGCTGCCCAGAAACGCTATTATTAAGTTGTGTAGCTAGTAAATTGCCAGCGGTACTTAATACATTACCTGCTAAAAATGGAATAAAAATAACTGCAAGCCAGCCAACCAAACGCCATTTTGGAGAACTATCTGCTTCACGAGTTAAACTTGATAAAGCATTCAAGGCTGTAGTCTTCGACCGTTTTGCTAAAGCAATTTCCAAATAACAAACTGGTAGTGCCAATAGCAACATTGTGCCTAACCACAATAACCAGAAATCGAGTTGACGATCAATCTGGATTCCCATCGTGGGTGCCAATGTCGCCATAATGATGAAAGATAAGCAAAACGCCATCAGGGGCGATAACCATCGTGACATAGGTATGTCCTGCATTATGCATTCCTTGAAAAAGACTAGAGATATTTTGCCCGTGTCATGCTTGAAAATCAAAGTTTGCTCAATAAAAAAAGCAAACTACCGAATCGATAGTTTGCCGCGCTAACTGAAATTATGAGTTATTTTTATTTCAGGTTATGAGAAAAACCGAGCAAACCAGTTTTTCCCTTTCTTTTTTTCTTTTTCTCTAATAATTCCCATCATATTTTCTTTTACTGCCCCCACATAATCGGCATCATCATGTTGAATATGGTTAATTAACCATTTAGCCAAAATTTCTTGTAATTCTGCTTCAATCGTGTGGCCCATTTCAAAACGTTCTCGATATAACTCTATTTTTTTAATAAATAAGTCATGTACTCGTTTATGCGGCACACGATATTTATAATCAGCTTCCTCTTGCAAACTTTCTTCAAAGGTAAAATGTGACTGCGTATAATCAATAATATTATCTAAAACATCTTTAATACGACTCCTATCCTCTTCATCTTTAACATTATCAATTTCATTAATATAATCAAGTATTCGTTTATGTTGCTCATCAATAACATCAATACCCGTATTATATTCAGAAGCCCATTTCATTTTCATACATCTCCCCAATGATGCTTAATGACTGTTGCATAAACTGCATGATATATTTAAAGAATATAAATAAAAACAAACCTATTTTGTCGGCTTTAGTATATAAAAATAACAT
>NZ_JABVBF010000339.1 GCF_013344765.1 Acinetobacter lactucae | reverse complement strand
GCTAAGGGATAATTGTGCCTAGAACAAGCAAATAGAAAATCAATTTCATAGTGAATAATCAATCTAGAAGGTAAAAATGGGACTACAAAGTAAATTTTTAACATTCAACAGCAATATCTATATAACTCGTCAAAGCGACGAATATAATAATGCTCGCCAAAAAGACGATAGCATTACAGAAGACATTCGCAAAAAATTTAGAGAAAATGGGTATCCAGTCCAAGAGGATTTCATTCAAGGTTCTTTAGCAACTAACACAGCGATCAAGGAAAAAGGGAAAGACTTCGATATAGATAGAGCGATTGTCATCAACGAAAATGATGCCCCAGAAGATCCTACTATTCCTAAAAAAGTTGTATTAGATATTTTAGAGAATAGAGGATTTAAAAATGCAAAAATAAAAAAACCATGTGTTACAGCAGATTATCAGAGTGAAGATTTACATATTGATATTCCAATTTATAGTAAATCCTCTTCTGGTCTTTATAAATTAGCCGTCGGTAAAAAAAATTCTGATGAGAATAATAGAGAGTGGTCTGATTCCGATCCCAAAGGTTTAATTGATTGGATCAATGCTAAAGATAGCTCAGGCATTTATGAAACACAGAAACTTCTGCAATTTAAACGATTAACTAGATACATAAAAAGATGGAGAAATATCAAATTCCATGAGGATACCTGCCGGAAGGTTTTTTCGATCGGCCTTACTGTAATGTTCAAAGAAAAGTTTCAAAGTTCAATTAATGATGAAGGCCTTGAAAATGATCTAGAAGCCTTGAAAAAAACTATCGATCAAATACTAGATCATTCCACTTACTTTCAATACCAAAACGACAGTCAATGGAAAGTAAAAGTAGATTTACCCGTATCTCCATATAGAGACATTTTCTCTGGGAGTAGTGTCAATACAGGAACTCAATTAAAAAATAAGTTATCTACATTGAGAAACAAATTACAAAATGTCATTGATGAACCAGATGAAGCCAAACAATGTGATCTATTAAGAGAAATATTTGGTGAAGATTTCCCTGAAGGAACTAAAAATAATTCAAAAAATGAGGCAGCTAAAGTTGTATTTTCTTCAGCTGGGTCTGTAGGAACTTCTCAAGGCGCATGAACTATCAGATAATAATTCAGTATCTAAAAGGCTGTGGATACTCAGTATCTAC
>NZ_JABVBF010000338.1 GCF_013344765.1 Acinetobacter lactucae | reverse complement strand
TATGCCTGAAATACAAATTATTGCTAAGGACAATCACAAGACCTTAGCAACAACAGAGGGAACTTCTGCAAAACTTTCAGAAGCGTCAGTCGTATTAGTAAAAGTGGCTGCCAGTGATGTGTTGGTAGTGAATAGGGAGGGTACCAATGCAGTCATTCGCCTGAAAAATGGTGAGACTATTGTTATTGAAGGCTTCTTTAGTGGAACAGCTGAGCCTAAAGATAATAGCCTAGTTTTTCAAGATGAAAATGGACAGTTGATTTGGGCGAAATTCAAGGATGCTGAAAATGATGCTGACGCCGATGCAGATGCCGATGCAGATGCTGATAGTGATGTTGAACCGCAAGCACTGGTAGCTGAAGATTTACCAGCTGCTTTACCAGCAGAAGCACCACAAGAGTTGGTATCTGACGTTATTTATCAGCCTATTTCTTCAATTGAACCATTACTTTATCACGATGCAGGCATAAACCCATGGTTATGGGCTATCCCATTAGTTGCAGGTGGTATTATTGCTGCAGCATCGAACAGTGATAGTGATGATGACTCAACACCTGCCGATACAACACCACCAAGTACAGACGGAGTCACTTTCTCCGTTGACCCTGTTACTTCAGATAATGTAATTAATGCATCAGAAGCAGCAGGTAATGTCACGATTACTGGTGTATTGAAAAATATTCCAGCAGATGCAGCAAATACAGTCGTAACTGTTTTGATTAATGGTCAAACGTACACGGCAACTGTAGACAAAGCAGCGGGTACATGGACAGTAAGCGTACCAGGTAGTGGTTTAAGAGCAGATACTGATAAAACGATTGATGCGACTGTAACGTTCACAGATGCTGCAGGTAATAGTAGCACTGTTAAAGATACGCAAACTTATACAGTTGATACGACGGCTCCGAATGCACCAGTGATTGACCCTGTTAACGGGAGAGACCCGATTACAGGTACAGCAGAACCTGGTTCAACGGTGACAGTAACTTATCCAGATGGTAGTACAGCCAGTGTTGTAGCAGGCCCGGATGGTAGCTGGACTGTGCCAAACCCAGGCTTAAATGATGGTGATACGGTAACAGCAGTAACAAAAGATCCAGCAGGCAATACCTCAGGACCAGCAACTGGTGTTGTTGATGCAGTTGCACCGGCAGTAGTTCTAAACGATCTAT
>NZ_JABVBF010000337.1 GCF_013344765.1 Acinetobacter lactucae | reverse complement strand
TTATGCAGTTACTTTCGCAACAACACCAGCACCTACAGTACGACCACCTTCACGGATCGCAAAACGTAGACCTGGGTCCATTGCGATTGGGTGGATTAATTCTACTGACATTTCAACGTTGTCGCCTGGCATAACCATTTCAACGCCGTCTTGTAATTGGATTGCACCAGTTACGTCAGTTGTACGGAAGTAGAACTGTGGACGGTAACCATTTAAGAATGGAGTGTGACGACCACCTTCTTCTTTAGAAAGTACGTATACTTCTGCGTCGAATTTAGTGTGCGGCTTGATTGTACCTGGTTTAGCAAGTACTTGACCACGTTGTACATCTTCACGCTTAGTACCACGAAGTAAGATACCACAGTTCTCACCTGCACGGCCTTCGTCAAGAAGTTTACGGAACATTTCTACGCCAGTTACAGTTGTTTTAACTGTATCTTTAATACCAACGATCTCTACTTCTTCACCAACTTTAACGATACCAGCTTCTACACGGCCTGTTACTACAGTACCACGACCAGAAATTGAGAATACGTCTTCGATTGGCATTAAGAATGCTTTGTCGATAGCACGTTCTGGTTCTGGGATGTAAGAGTCAAGCGCTTCAACAAGAGCAAGAACTGAAGACTCACCATATTGACCAGCATCGCCTTCCAACGCTTTAAGCGCAGAACCACGGATAACTGGAGTGTCATCACCTGGGAAGTCATAAGTAGAAAGAAGTTCACGAACTTCCATTTCTACTAATTCAAGTAATTCTTCATCATCAACAAGGTCACACTTGTTCAAGAATACGATGATGTAAGGTACACCAACCTGACGAGAAAGAAGGATGTGTTCACGAGTTTGTGGCATTGGACCGTCAGTCGCAGCACACACAAGGATCGCGCCGTCCATCTGAGCAGCACCAGTAATCATGTTTTTAACGTAATCGGCGTGGCCCGGGCAGTCAACGTGCGCGTAGTGACGAATTGGAGAATCGTATTCTACGTGTGAAGTATTAATTGTAATACCACGTGCTTTTTCTTCAGGTGCTGAGTCGATTTGTGAGTAATCTTTCGCTTCACCGCCGTAAGTTTTTGCACAAATTGTTGCAATCGCAGCAGTTAAAGTTGTTTTACCATGGTCAACGTGACCGATTGTGCCCACGTTTACGTGTGGCTTATTACGTTCAAACTT
>NZ_JABVBF010000336.1 GCF_013344765.1 Acinetobacter lactucae | reverse complement strand
CAATAATACAGTGTTGAACTGCTTTTTTTATAGAAAATATTTTAATAGCCTCAACTTAATCTAACTTATTCTTAAAAATATAAATAAGTTTTAAACAGATTAGAATATATTAAAAAACCAAATAAAGTATAATCATTCATACTCTATTTGGCTCTAAAATATTTAATAATAAATATTAGATTTTCTGACTAGTTTGTTGAGCATTTAATAAATCAAGAGGATTCATCATTCTACCCTCATGCTCCACAAACCCTACAAATGTACTACTCATGTTCCAGCCTAATAGGCCCTTCAGCTCATCTGAAAAATTACTCATTGATTCAGGTGACATAGAAAGATAATGATTCTCTTCTTGTCTTAAAAAAGCTAAATCGTAAGACATAGTCAAACCAATTCGAGGTTCATTGCTAACATTTTCTCCCCCGCCATGATAAGTTGATCCAATCCAGATTAAAGCATCCCCAGCTTTCATTTCTGCAGAAACTGCTTCATCTATTTGAGGCCCTCTTTGGTCATCCCATAAATGGCTCTGAGGAATCACTTTTGTAGCACCGTTTTCTTCAGTAAAGTCAGTAACAGCAACCATAATTTGTACACGTGCTTCGCGCCCATATATAGGATGTCGCCACATCCATACAGAATCATCGCGATGCAGAGGTTGAGCTTTTTGACCTGGCCAAATTTGAATGGCCTGAGTCATTCCGATTTGAACATCCGGGATAAGTTCTACTCTATTTTCACCACTCCAAAAATGTAAAGGTTTTTGAAGGATAGCTTTTGCCGTTTCAAAAAAGACCGGATTCATTGCTACCGATTGCATTTGTGGTAAACGGGAGAATAATCGACTCATTCTTCGTGTTTTAGTACCTGCAAAATACTCATCCTCACCATCTGGGATACTATCTAACTGTTTAGATAATTCTTGATAGATTTCTTGGGTAAGTTCTTCATTTAAAAAATTTTCAATAATTACTCCACCATCCCTCATGATAGTAGAAACAATTTCATTGATTTCGGTATCTTTACTTAGCTTCATTAATGACATATGACGTCCTTTTCGTTAACCATTTAACAATAAAAGCATGTTTGATGCTCTCGGTATAAAGTTGCATAAGTGCTTTCACAAGAGCTCTTTGTCGACTATTCATGTACAGTACAACATCAAACCACCAATAAACCATATTA
>NZ_JABVBF010000335.1 GCF_013344765.1 Acinetobacter lactucae | reverse complement strand
TCGGTGGCGCTCAAGGCGGCTTCGGTAGTCAAGGCGGCTTCGGTGGTCAAGGTGGCTTCGGTGGTCAAGGTGGCTTCGGTGGTCAAGGCGGTTTCGGTGGTCAAGGCGGTTTCGGTGGTCATCAAGGTGGTTTTGACAACGATACTAAATTTGAAGATGGTCAAGACGACGAAAATAATCGTTAATTGAACTCTCAAAAAGAAACCAGTCAGATAATGGCTGGTTTTTTTATGTGTATTTAAAAGTTAATTCTAAATATTTAATTGGCTGTGAATACGATTTGATCATGGTGACGAATATATTTAAATACTTAGGGCTTTAATGAATGATATTAATATTAGCTGCTGCTTTAAGCAGTGTCTTGGTGTCTATCCTATTAAAAACTTTAAAGAGAAAAGGTTATCAACCACTACAAATGATTGCATGGAATTATGCAAGCGCAAGTCTTCTTTGTTTTTTGTGGTTTCGGCCTGATATTCAACATGTTTCAATACAACATACGCCTTGGTGGCTAATTATTGCTTTAGGAATAATTTTACCTAGTATTTTTTTATGCCTTGCTAAATCATTGGAATATGCAGGCATTGTTAAGACGGAACTTGCCCAAAGACTTTCGGTTGTTCTTTCTTTGCTTGCAGCATATTTCTTTTTTCATGAGCAATTTAATGCATTAAAACTGTGGGGAATAGGTCTAGGAATTTTTGCAGTCTTACTTGTCTTATTCGGACAAATGAATTCTTTCTCAAATCATCAATCTCGAAAAGCGATTTTTGCTCTGTTAAGCGTTTGGTGCGGTTATGCAGCAGTAGATATTCTCTTAAAATATACAAGTAGTTTAGGACTTCAGTTTACTCTTACTTTAAATCTTATTTTTATTACTGCTTTTATATTGTCTATTTCATATGTATTACTACAAAAGACTCCAAAGTGGCAGTTTAAAAGTACGCTAGCTGGATTAATACTAGGTGTACTTAATTTTTTGAATATTGCTTTATATGTAAAAGCTCATATTCTTTTAAAAGACTCTCCTGCAATTGTTTTTGCAAGCATGAATATTCTTGTGGTGTTATTGGGAATTGTGAGCGGAGTGATTTTATATAAAGAAAAATTAAAATGGCCTACTGTTTTTGGGATTCTTCTAGGAATAAGTGGGGTAGTTTGTTTAGCTAGCACAATGGCTTGATAGTTCAAGAG
>NZ_JABVBF010000334.1 GCF_013344765.1 Acinetobacter lactucae | reverse complement strand
ATTTTAGACAAACTGATATTTAGTTTATTTCACCGAAAACGACAATTCTTTAAGATTAAAGTTATTTGTAATTATTAATAACTGACCTAATCACTTCTTGTACATCCAAAATAGCTTTGTCTTTTAGAGATGTTTTTCTACATGAAAGAACCATCGGGTAGGTCGGTATTGAAATTGGACATTTTGTATAAATTAGTGAGGGTACAATTTCAGAAATTTTTCTTGCAGCATGGGTTGGAAGCGTACAAACCGTTCCTTTCCTTTTTAATAACCAAGGAACGGCTGCAAAATGAGAGGTGGATGCAAATATGTGTCTGGTTTTATTTAATTTTGTTAAATGTTCGTCAACAATTCCGATCTGTGCTGTATTAGAAATTAATAGATGTTCAAAACCTAAAAACTTTTCCAAGGTCAGATCAACAGCATCTTCAGGATGAGTGACTAAACAAGAGTAATCACCTAAAATCATTAATTCTCGGTACAAAGAGTGGTAGTAGATTCCACCAGAAGTTACACCAATATCAACATTATGTTTTACTAACATTTCAGCAATAATATGCATATATGTTTGTTTAATCACGATTCTATAATGCGGAAATTTTAATCTAACTTGCTCAATAATCTCTTGTGCAAATGCAATTTCAAAATCATCTGACATACCAAGAGTAATAATTCGTTGCTGTAAGGTATTGGTATTATCTGGTAGAGATAGCAGTGTTTCTCTAAAAATATTTAAGGCGTTGCTGACCAATGGTTTTAAAGCATGAGCTTTAGTAGTTGGCGCAAGTCCTCGGCCAGTCCGTTGGAAAAGTGGATCTTGGTAAATATCCCTAAGGCGTCTTAAAGATGCACTGACTGCAGATTGAGTAATTCCTAAACGTTCCGCTGCACGAGAAGCATTCTGCTCTTCATATAGGACTTCAAAGCACTTCAAAAGATTTAAGTCGATTTGTGCGATATTAATTTCATTCATATCTGATAGTGTTTAAATCCTATTCCATAAAGATGGTGATTATATAACAATGAATTCAGACGTAATGAACGGAACTTGTATGGAAAGTTATAGATAAGGTTCTTATTTACGTGATGCTTTATCAAAATATATCAATTTTTCGGTCAAAAGTTATTGATATCATTGTTGATTTTTAACCTGTTCTAGCAAATAGGATTGATCAGGTTTATTTGGAAAAATATGATTAAGGACTGATTCTATGAC
>NZ_JABVBF010000333.1 GCF_013344765.1 Acinetobacter lactucae | reverse complement strand
ATAGTGATGAATAGGAACAATGACGTAGGCTGAGATATTACATTCAAATGCAATATCAATGCAAAAAGGGATAGGCGTAAAGTGCCTAGGTAGTGGATTGATTCTTAAAAAATAAGGAAGGTAGAAGTTTTTTTATAATTTGTCATTTAAAAGATGAGTATAAATTTATACAACGACATGCTTTGTCGTTGTGTTCTTTTTAAACAGAGATAAAGTGATTAACAGATGATAAGCTAAATTTATTGTGTAATTTAGAGATGAATATGAAAAGAGATTGGGATGTTATTCGAGCAATTTTAATTGCAACTGAAGAAGATAGATTTGATGAATATCTAGAAAAAGCTGAAGACGAGACTCTTATTTTAGGTAACACAACTCTTTTAATTGAAGCTGGTTTCATCACTGGAAAAGTTCTACAAAGTCTTGATGGAATAGATGATGTTTTTGTGAATGATTTGACTTGGCAGGGGCATGAATTATTAGATGTAATTAGAAGCAAACCTGTCTGGGAAAAAATAAAAACGACAGCCTTAGAAAAAGGACTTGAACTTACTTTTGATGTGGTTAAAGCATTGGGAAGCAAAGCAATATCATTTGTATTGGGTGAATAGAGAATTAAAATGATGGTTCAAAAATGCAAGCAACCTAATGGTTGCTTGCATTTCGTTAGGTCACTATTTTTCTTCTGTTTTTCTCATTTGATTTTGATTAAGCGGTACATCTAAATTTCTTTCAGACAGTTCAAGGAGCTTTAAAGCATTTGATTGTTTCATAAAGAACTTTAGTATTTTCATGCCCGCAAAAATGATAGCAAACATCAAAAAATAATTGATACCAGCCCAAGTCAAAATATCTGTTAAGTTGTGAAGTGGTACCTTAACCATATAGAGCATGTAAAGCATAAACCCGTATGCAAATAGACCTGAGGCAAAGAAAAGACCTGCTCCAATTGTTTCTAATCGTTTGGCCTTTTTGGGATCAATGGGCTTAATAGGTTTAAGTTGGTTTTTTTCGGAATCAAACTCGAATAATTTCCCACAGTTTTTATAAAGTCTTGCCGCAAACTCACAGTCTATCTTGCGCTTGAGGTATCGTAGTTTTCGTAAATCCTTTTCATTGAGATTGAGTTCTTTTTGAAGCGTTACAGCACTTAACCGATATTGGTAATCTTTTTTGTCCTCTTCTTCAACAAGGGGAGAGGTTAGCTGTTTCTTAAAATATTCTATTT
>NZ_JABVBF010000332.1 GCF_013344765.1 Acinetobacter lactucae | reverse complement strand
TTCTATCACAGCTTGTTGTTCTGGTGACGAGTTAAATTGAGATGCATCCGAAATAAAATATCTTTTCTCTTCATGGTTGGGGAATAAAGTAATGTCTACTTGTGATTGTATTCTTTCTAATAAAAATTGCTTTTTTAATACTTCATCTTTTTTCAACCATGTTTGAATAGTCATGACTTTGTTTGCCATTTTCGCTTATCTTTTCATTATGTTTAATAATTTAAATTAACATTAAATAATCATTAAATAAATGTTAATTAGCGGAATTAAACTATTTAAGCATGTTTTTGTGCCTATCTATACCTGTGGTGGTATCTTTAGCTAAACATGTATGCATGGAAGTAATATGAAGAAAGCTGACCTGACTATTTATACGTTACAACTTTTGAGATTAAACCAGAACAATAAAAGTAACTTATCTCCATATGGGCATTGGGTTTTGATACGTTTCGTTCAGTTATTTGGAACAGAGGTTTGCTCAATACCTTTACAGCAACTGTCGACCAAAATAGGCGTACAGCATAAAAAATTACGCAAAGTAATTGATGAACTTCAACAAGAGAATTTACTCACAGTGAGTTATCCCGAGCAGGGGCAGCGCGCCAGAGTACGTCACATAAAATTCAGCAATGAGTACTTTGAAAATTTACAAGTTAACGGGGAGAAGACTTCTGAACGATATAAAAGGGACATTCATAAAATAAAGCAACGTTTAGCTTTATATCCAATGATTGAAAAGTTATTAGAAGTTATTGAGACAATATCGATTAACGCACTGGGACAAAAGGGCGATCTGGATTTTCATTCTGCTCTACTGCTGTTGACGCTATTAAGGTATAGCAATCGATTTGGTATTGTAATGGGTTGCGGGAATGCAGAAATATATGAAGCGACAGGCTTAAAAAAACTATCGATGTATAAATATCTGCACAAATTAATGAATTTACGATTCATACGTAGTCGAGCTGAAGGCGGTATTCGTAATGCTTTTATCTCATTAGAAGATCCAATTTATAGTTTGAATTTATCTCATCCTTTCTGGGGAGAGACAGCTATTCATGGAAGATTTTATATTATTGAATATCCAGAAAAGCACCAATTCGAAGTTAAACGACTTGTTCATGCTAAACATAGAATTACTGGAAAAATTAAAAAAGAAGATTCGGATATACAGAATCAAAGTTTTTTATATGATCCGATCAGTTATTTATTTCAATCTAAGGTAAGAG
>NZ_JABVBF010000331.1 GCF_013344765.1 Acinetobacter lactucae | reverse complement strand
ATCTTATTGTTAGTTCTCTATCTATCCATAGCTTTGCAGAGGTACAAGTATATGGTCCTGGTGGACCAGCACCTGCAATGAAAGAAGCCGCCAAACAATTCACCAATAAAACAGGAATAGCAGTTCATGTGACTTCTGGACCTACTGCTCAATGGTCTGAAAAAGCGAAACTAGATGCTGATCTTATCTATAGTGGTTCCGAAGCCATGATGTCGGATTTTGAAAATACTTTTTCTGAGCAAATTATAAAAGACTCGGTAGAACCTTTATATTTACGCCCCGCAGCGATTTTAGTGAGAAAAGGAAATCCTAAAAATATTAAAGGATTTAAAGACCTCGCTAAATCTTGCGTTAAGGTTTTAGTTACGCATGGTGCAGGTCAAGTCGGTATGTGGGAAGATATCGCTGGCAGAACTGGGAATATTCAATTAACAAAAGCTTTTCGAAAAAATATTGTCGCCTATGCTGCCAACACAGGTATTGCCAAGAAAAATTGGGAAGAAAATGGCAGCTACGATGCTTGGTTAGTCTTTAATATTTGGGGAATCAGTAACCCAGACGTTGGACAAATTATTCCTATCGAACCAGAGCTGGTTGTCTATCGCGATACAGGTGTAGCCTTAACCAAACATAGTTTAAAAGATGCTGAAGCAAAACGTTTTGTAGAGTTTCTATCTTCACAGCAAGGCAATACTATTTTCAAAAAATATGGTTGGACTAAATAGTTAAAAGGGAGTTTAGCTCCCTTTATTTTTAAATTATTCATTCTAGTTTAATTAGAATATATTTATTTCAAATTAAATAAACTCCAACGGCATATAAACTTCCCATTATTAAACAAAAGGTTGAACTGATATACCAAAATAAATCACTATTCCCGACAAATTTTGACTTTAACCATGGAAAAGCAAAACCACGGATAAGAAACACAGCTGCGACAAGTGACAAAATAATTTTGGTAAAAGGTAATATCGGTATTCCTTTTGCGGCAAAGAAGGCATATATAGAACATACCGTTAAAATTACCCCCACTGCTATGGCGGTAAAATTAGGATACCAATGTCCTCTTTCGACCATCTGGACAATACTTTGTCCTGCTCCTAAAAATCGAAAACCATTTGCTCCCCATAACACACAAACAAAATGAAGTAATGCGGCTATAAAAGTCAAAGCCGAAGCGAAATATAAGCTAATGAGCGGAGTTGAAAACATTTGACTCTCTTAATGAGTATTTATAGGA
>NZ_JABVBF010000330.1 GCF_013344765.1 Acinetobacter lactucae | reverse complement strand
AATCAAAGGTCTATATGACAGAATTGAACAACTTATTTGTAGAATATTCATTTATTGATATATGATGAGACCATATTTAGAAACTGATTCAAAACATAATTCTATTGTTCACCGAGTAAGTTCAAGGAAGGAATAATGCTGAATTCAGTCTTCTAAACCCTATATCTGGATATTATTTCCACCCAAAAATTGCATTTTGACCCAATGGTTGGGAATGTCACACTCTTTTGTAGAGTAAGCATTTCCTATTTTAGGATGTATCTATGAAAAAATTATTTAGTGTACTGTTCAGCGCATCTGTCCTAACTCTGACTGCATGTAACAAACAACCTGCACAAACTGAAAATACAGCAACGGCCGAAAACAAAACTGAGTCAGTTCGAACAATTAAACTTGTTTCAACAGGTTCTGATACTGATGTCTGGAAATATGTTGCAACGCTTCCTGAGACTAAAGAAGCGGGTATTAAACTCGAAGTTACCAATTTGACTGACTATGTTGTCCTCAATACATCTGTCGCAAATGGTGAACAAGACGTAAATGCGTTCCAGTCATTTAACTATTTAGCCGCTTATAATGCTTCAAATACTGCTAAAGTTGCTGCTGTTGCGACAACTTACCTAGAGCCAATGGGTATTTATGCAAATAAAGTTAAATCTGTTGAAGAATTCCCACAAGGCGCGACCATCGCAATTCCAAACGATACTGCTAACGAAGCGCGTGCATTAACATTATTACAGTCTGCTAAACTGATTAAACTTAAACCGAATTTTGACCCTGTAAAAGGGACAACGAACGACATCGCTGAAAACCCTAAAAATTTGCAATTAAAACCAATTCAAATGACTACAGCGGTTCGTGTTAAAGACGATGTGGATGCGATTGTACTAGGTAATACATTGGCACTTGAAGGTGGCTTAAATGTAATGAAAGATTCTATCTTCCGTGAGCCTATTGACCAGTCTACTAAGCTTTATGTCAATTTATTGGGTGTAGCTGAAGCAAACAAAAATGACCCGATCTACACGAAATTAGGTGAACTCTACCACTTACCTAAAGTGCAAAAATTCGTGAGCGAAAAATTCGGTGGCACAAAAGTTGAAGTGAACAAGCCTGTTTCTGAATTTGCAGATATTAAATAAGTAGTTTTTGATTTAAAATGATTTTTTAAAGCTAAGCTCTGGTAATCGGGGCTTAGTTTTTTTTCTAGTTAAATACTTTATTTAACTAGACGTTCGGCTTCTTTATGTTGAATCACGGTATTATTTGGACTGTTTGGAGC
>NZ_JABVBF010000032.1 GCF_013344765.1 Acinetobacter lactucae | reverse complement strand
AGTGTAAATATATATGACTAAAACTCATTATTTTAAGTGCTTAATCAATGTAACTTTAAGGTAAATTTGCTAAATTAGATTTCTCGGAAGTTATGCTTAATCGATGAGCGTTAATGGTGTGTTTCTGGTGCTCGGCACATTAAGGGGAGATGAGATGAATGAGAAACCGTTCATCTAACTATCAGATTTTTTTTAGGGGTTTTGTGCAAACCCCTTGTACTTCAAATTTCTGGCACCATAATAAACGACTGAGAAAAAGTTTATTCATTTGACCAAGCAAGATTTAGAGAGTTTATCCATGTTGGCAAGTCTGATCGGAGGTATCTTCGGTACAAAAAATGAGCGTGAACTCAAACGCATGCGCAAAATTGTTGAGCAAATCAATGCGCTCGAGCCGACGATATCAGCTTTAAGCGATGCAGACTTATCTGCAAAAACTCCAGAATTCAAACAACGTTATAATAATGGCGAAAGTTTAGATAGATTACTTCCAGAAGCGTTTGCAGTTTGTCGTGAAGCTGCTAAGCGTGTGATGGGTATGCGTCACTATGACGTTCAGTTAATTGGTGGTATTACCTTACATGAAGGTAAGATTGCCGAGATGCGTACTGGTGAAGGTAAAACCCTTATGGGTACTCTGGCGTGTTATTTAAACGCTTTGAGTGGCCAAGGTGTACATGTCATTACTGTGAACGATTATTTGGCACAGCGTGATGCCGAGTTGAACCGCCCATTATTTGAATTTTTGGGTCTATCAATTGGTACGATTTATTCAATGCAAGGTCCGTCAGAAAAAGCGGAAGCTTATCTTGCAGATATCACTTACGGTACCAATAACGAATTCGGTTTTGACTACTTACGTGACAACATGGTGTTTTCTTTAGCAGAAAAGAAACAACGTGGCTTGCACTATGCCATTATCGATGAAGTTGACTCCATCTTGATTGATGAGGCGCGTACACCATTAATTATTTCTGGTCAAAGTGAAGACTCTTCGCAACTTTATGCTGCAATCAATACTATTCCACCTAGATTACGTCCGCAAAAAGAAGAAAAAGTAGCAGATGGTGGTCATTTCTGGATTGACGAAAAGCAACGTTCAGTTGAAATGACTGAAGTTGGTTATGAAACTGTTGAACAAGAACTTATTCAGATGGGCCTGTTGGCCGAAGGCGAAAGCTTATATTCAGCAACAAACCTAAACCTTGTTCACCATGTATCTGCTGCTATTCGTGCGCATTTCCTGTTCCAACGCGATGTTCACTATATTATTCATGATGGTGAAGTGGTTATTGTCGATGAACATACGGGTCGTACAATGCCAGGCCGTCGTTGGTCAGAAGGTTTGCATCAAGCTGTTGAAGCAAAAGAAGGCTTAGAAATTCAGCCTGAAAACCAAACTTTAGCGACAACAACATTCCAGAACTATTTCCGTCTCTATAAAAAGCTTTCAGGTATGACCGGTACGGCTGATACTGAAGCTGCGGAAATGAAAGAGATTTACGGTCTTGATGTTGTGATTATTCCAACTCACCGTCCAATGATTCGTAATGACCAAAACGATTTAATTTATTTAAACCGTAACGGCAAATATAACGCGATTATTCAAGAAATTATGAATATTCGTCAGCAGGGTGTTGCTCCAATTCTGATTGGTACAGCAACCATTGAAGCCAGTGAAATTTTATCTTCTAAGTTAATGCAAGCTGGTATTCATCATGAAGTTTTGAACGCAAAACAACATGAGCGTGAAGCAGACATTATTGCTCAAGCGGGTAGCCCGAATGCAGTAACGATTGCAACTAACATGGCTGGTCGTGGTACGGATATTATCTTGGGTGGTAACTGGAAAGCTAAGCTTGCCAAACTTGAAAACCCAACCGCAGAAGATGAAGCACGTCTAAAAGCACAATGGGAACAAGATCACGAAGATGTATTGCAAGCAGGTGGTTTGCACATCATTGGTTCTGAGCGCCATGAATCACGTCGTATTGACAACCAGTTACGTGGTCGTGCTGGTCGTCAGGGTGACCCTGGTGTTTCTCGTTTCTATTTGTCTCTTGAAGATGACCTGATGCGTATTTTTGCAGGCGACCGTGTCGTTGGTATGATGCGTGCGATGGGTTTAAAAGAAGATGAAGCGATTGAACATAAAATGGTGAGCCGTTCGATTGAGAATGCTCAGCGTAAAGTTGAAGCGCGTAACTTCGATATTCGTAAAAACTTATTGAAATACGATGACGTGAATAATGAACAACGTAAGATTATTTATTCACAGCGTGATGAAGTATTAGCTGAAAATACCTTAAAAGAATATGTTGAAGAAATGCATCGTGAAGTGATGCAAGGCATGATTGCTAACTTTATTCCACCAGAGTCAATTCATGACCAGTGGGATGTGGAAGGTTTAGAAAATGCGCTACGTATTGATTTAGGTATTGAGCTGCCAATTCAACAATGGTTAGACCAAGATCGTCGTTTAGATGAAGAAGGTTTAGTTGAGCGTATTAGTGATGAAGTGATTGAGCGTTATCGTCAACGCCGTGCTCAAATGGGTGATGAATCAGCAGCAATGCTTGAACGTCACTTCGTTTTAAACTCTCTTGACCGTCATTGGAAAGATCACTTAGCTGCAATGGATTACTTGCGTCAAGGTATTCACTTACGTGGCTATGCGCAAAAGAACCCTGAACAGGAATATAAGAAAGAAGCTTTCAATCTGTTTGTAAATATGCTGGGTATTATTAAAACTGATGTTGTGACTGATCTGTCTCGTGTACATATCCCAACACCGGAAGAGCTTGCAGAAATGGAAGCTCAACAGCAGCAGCAAGCTGAATCAATGAAGCTTTCTTTTGAACATGACGATGTAGATGGTTTAACCGGTGAAGTTACACTTTCTCAAGAAACGATGAATGAATCTGCTAATCAGCAAACTTTCCCTGTTCCAGAAAGCCGTAATGCCCCATGCCCATGTGGTTCAGGATTAAAATATAAGCAATGTCACGGTAAGATCTAATCTGCCTTCGCAAAAAAAGCAGAACAATTGTTCTGCTTTTTTTATGTTTGTAGTAAGCCTGTGAATAATGTTTGCAGTTTTAAGCATTAAATGCTATTTACTTCTCATCCAGAGTGTATGTTGGAAAGACAATGAAAAAAGTATTACAACCTTTATTTTTAACTGTTCTTGCTGTACCAAGTTTTGTTTTTGCAGCAGAAGCAGCTTCAGCCCCTCAAACGACAACGGTTGACAAAGTACTTGCAGCAAAAGGCCCGACTTCGGCTCAAGCTGTAGTGAAGCAAGAAAATACTACAGTGATTAGTCCTCGTACAGGGATTCGTTATACCTTGGGTAACACAGGTAATCGCCCAATTATTTTACAAACTACAGCGATTGCTCCGGCAAACTCAGCAAACATTAATCGTATTGTGGCAAGTAACCCAGCTCTCTCTGCAAAAAGCCAAGAAAAAGCAAAAGTTGCTTTAATCGGTGAAGCTGCTGTAGCAGGACCAGCGGCAGTTGCAGCAAGCAATGTAACAGCTCCAGCTGTAACAAATAGCGTTGCTCCAGCAAATCCTGCATCAATCAATTAATTTGTTTTTGTATAAAAAAGCCAGTTCAAATTGAACTGGCTTTTTTATGAGGGTGTCTTTAAAACTTTAAATCTGATTATTGACATCATCATTTTTTGTTTCACGAATAAGTAAGAACGCGAATAATGATAAAAGTGATGCAGCAGTAAGATAATAACCAACTGCATATAAACCATAAGTTTCAGCAAGTTTAGTGGCAATAAGTGGGGCAAAAGATGCGCCAAAAATACCAGCCAAGTTAAAAGTTAATGCTGAACCTGTATAACGAACTGAAGTTGGGAAAAGTTCAGAAAGAACTGTACCAATCGGACCATAGGTTAAGCCCATAATTGATAAACCTGTACATAAGAAAAGGAAGACGATCAAGGTATTTCCAGACTCTAACATACTAGAGAAGAACAATCCGAAGATCGCAGCAGCGATACAAACGCCAATAGAAGTTGTTTTTCTACCAAATTTTTCTGCAAGAATTGCTGATAAAGGAATAAATGCAGCGAAGCATAGGGTAGCAAAGAGTTGAAGTTCTAAGAACTCACCACGTGCATAACCAAGTTTAGTAGTTCCCCAGTTTAAGGCAAATACGGTAGTAAGGTAGAACACTACAAAGGTACAGATTGCTGCAACTGTGCCAAGAATAAGTTTGCCTGTATGTTTGGTTAAGACTTCTTTAAATGGAATATTAACTTCTTTTTGCTTATCTAAAACCTTTTGGAAAGCTGGAGTTTCATGCAGTTTTAAACGGATGTATAAGCCAACAATCACTAATACAGCACTAGCAATGAATGGAATACGCCAACCCCATTGCATGAATGCTTGCTCTGGAATAACCGCACTTAATAGTAAGAATGAACCAGTTGCCAAAATAAAGCCAATTGGAGCACCTAGCTGTGGAAACATGCCATACCATGCTCTTTTACCTTCTGGAGCGTTTTCAGTCGCTAATAATACTGCGCCACTCCATTCACCACCTAAGCCTAGGCCTTGCCCTAAACGACAAACTGCTAATAGTAATGGTGCGACAATCCCGATTTGAGCATAGGTTGGAAGTAAGCCAATACATACGGTTGAAATACCCATGGTTAGTAAAGCTGCAACCAGTGTCGCTTTCCGACCAATACGGTCTCCTAGATGGCCAAATAATGCGGCACCGATAGGACGAGCAATAAAGGCAATTGCAAAGGTTGCCAGAGATTGTAAGACTGCGGCACTGCCACTACTAGCAGGGAAAAATAGATGAGGAAAGATAATCACGGCAGCTGTTGCATAGATATAAAAGTCGAAGAACTCAATGGTTGTACCGACTAAGCTTGCAAACAAAACTCGTGTTTTTGAATTCGTGGCTACTACAGGAGCAGCAGTCGCAGAGGTTGACTCCATATAAGTCCTTATATCCGTTAAAATTTATTTTTAATTACTACTCTTTTTAAGACGTGTTTTTCTCAAAGAATAGCGTGAAAGAACATCATCCATGACTCTTTCAGGATCACTGAATATGAGTGAAAAATGGACTAAACTATGTACCAATAGATGGCAAGAAAATGTGCCCCTGCACCTAAAAGCACAAAAATATGCCAGATCGCATGGGTATATCTTACCTTTTTTAACGCGTAAAACAATGCTCCAACCGTATAAGCTAATCCGCCAATGATTAATAAAATCAACGCATCTTTACTTAAATAAGTACGCATATCATCCATAACAAATACAGCAAGCCACCCCATAAGCACATAAGCAAGTAAAGAAATTTTCTGAAAACGGTGAATGAAAACTAACTTGAAAAGTGTACCAATTGCAGCAATGCTCCAGAGAGCAATAAGCAAAATATGAGCTTTTTGTGTAGGAATCGCTATGCTCAAGAAAGGGGTATAGGTACCAGCAATTAAATAATAAATAGCAGTATGGTCGAGTTTTTTATACCAGTAGCGTAGGTTTTGGGTTTGAGCAAAATGATAAAGTGTAGAACTGGTAAAAACTAAAATAAGACTAAATGAATATACCCATAGACCCACCCACTGAGCAGTGGAAAGATAAGATCCCTTTAAAATTAAAAAGATAGAAGCTACGACTGCCATAACAACACCAGCGCCATGGCTATAGGCATTAAATAGTTCTTCTTTTGGATCGTAAGTTTCCAACACAGATTTACTCATAACTTTAATTTTTTGATTAAAAATACAAATGTATAGAAATACAAAACAGTCGTAAAGTTATTTTATTTTTAATCCTAGACCCTTTAAACTTCTATTTCATATGAGTCTTCATTTTTCAGGTATATCCGTGTCGGTTTTCTCCTTTGAGCAAGAACAGCAATTCTTTCATGAAATCAAGCAAATGCTTGACCAACAAGCTTTTGAGCGTTTGATCTTGAGCCAATATAAGGGAGAGTTGGCGCAGCTGGAAAAAATTACTTTCCGTGTTGTAGAGCTACATGGACAAAAACAGCTTTCAGCTTTATATCACTATACCACTCAAGATGTGACTAAAAATTATTCATTTCAAGAAGGTTTGCAACAGATTGAGCAATTAATCACTCAGTGTAAGCAAGCAAACTTATTTTCGACTACTCAAGAAATTCAACTTAAAAAAAATAAGAAAAAAGCCCTATTGAATATGGGTAAAAAGCAGGCGATAAAGGCGACACAAACGGTTCAGTCACATGATCGTGAAAAGCAGCGTTATGTACAGCAGGGGAATGCATTTTTAAAAGAGCTGGGTATTACTGATGAAAAAGCTCAAGTCATTCCAAGCATGGCTCGTAAATGGAAACAGATTAATAAATTTATTGAAATTTTTGCGAGTGCTTATGAACAGATTGATGCATCTCAACAAGAGTTACGCATTGTCGATTTTGGTTCGGGGAAAGGTTATTTAACTTTTGCGTTGTATGATTATTTGCAACAACAACAGAAGACACCACTGATCACTGGTGTAGAGCTGCGCCGTAATTTGGTGGAGTTTTGCCAAAATGTTGCAGACAAAGTGCATTTTAACCACTTAGACTTTTTTGAAGGTGATGTTCGTAGTTATCAACCAGAAAAGCTAGACGTCATGATTGCTTTACACGCTTGTGATATTGCGACTGATTTTGCTATTCATACTGGAATTCGTTTAAACGCTTCGATGATTATGTGCGCGCCATGTTGCCACAAAGAGTTACGCCCTCAATTACATAGCCCAGAAGTTTTACAACCAATGCTACAGTTTGGTATTCATGCTGGGCAACAAGCCGAGATGCTGACCGACACTTTACGTGCGTTACTTTTAAAAGCGTATGGCTACGAAACCAAAGTTTTTGAGTTTGTATCGCTTGAACATACCAGCAAAAATAAAATGATTTTGGCAACAAAACGCAAAAATGTTTCACAACCTGATGCCAAGATTATGGCTCAAATCCAAGTATTGAAAGAGATGTACGGGATTAAAAAACAAACGTTGGAATTGTTATTGCAAGATCAGTTGCCGATCGAAAATATTGGCTGCAAGTGCTAGAACGGTGAGCGGATGTATAAAATTATAGAGAGTGATTGGGAACAACTCGGAAAAGATGCGAAATACATCCGTGAGCAAGTGTTTATTCAAGAACAGGGAATTGCACCTGAAGATGAATGGGACGACTTGGATGCGGTAGTTTTGCATTTTATTGTATATGACAAAGAACAGCCTATCGCTACGGCACGTCTGCTACCGCAGCATAGCGTAGGGCGTGTTGCTGTTTTAATGCCTTATCGAAAGCAGGGTATAGGTAAAATTTTAATGCAGCATATTATTGAATATGCGCGTCATCATAAATTGCCTTACTTAAAGCTTTCGGCGCAAACCTATGTGACTGCTTTCTACGAAGCTTTAGGCTTTAAAGTACAAGGCGAGGTTTACCAAGACTGTGGCATTCCACATATTGATATGGTTTTAGAATTAAATTGAGACTTCTTTTTAGAAATCTCAATTTTAATTTATTTCATTGCATTCCAACTTTCGATGGCCTGTAAGCCAGTCTCTAAACCAACTTCATAACTGTAGCGAAGCTTTTTCGGATTGGTAGTTAAACGGCCAGCCATATTTTTAAGTGGCGGTGGACACACTTCTAAAATTTGTTGGTCTGGATTTTCACCACGAACAAAATCTACTGAAGCGTTATAACGAGCACAGCGGCTACGCAAACTATTTGCAAAACCATAATGATGTTTAAAAGCGTATTTTGCGAGGAATTGATCACCTCGACTACTTGCCTTGAAGTAGTTTTTCGGGCGGGTGCGTAAAACTAACAGTTTTTTGACGCCACTTTGCTGAGCCGTCCATCGAACGGGTAAGGCATCTGCAACACCACCATCAAAATAAGGTTCACCCATAATATCAACAGGATGACGAGTTAAAACTGGAATTGAGCTAGAAGCACGAAGTGCATTGAGTAAATTATCTTTACCTGCACGAAGATATTCCGCATGTCCAGTTTTGGCATGGGTCAATACCATATAAAAATCTGGATTTTTGGCAAAAAGACTTTGTTGATCAAGTGGGTGCTCTTGCTCACCAATTTCCCACATCCATTTTAAATCAAGTAAATCGCCGCCTTTAAAAAAGCGTTTGTAATCGATGAATTCTGGACGGAGTGAATGATCAATATAAAAGGTTAGCGTGCGGCCTTGCTGGCCTGCTAAGTAATTGGCGACATTGGTTGAGCCAGATGATACACCAACATATAAATCGAAAGGGTTGAACTGTTGTTGTAAAAACGCGTCAAGTACACCACTGCTAAAGGCACCGCGCATGCCTCCACCTTCTACAACTAGTGCATTACGGGAAAAATCTGTCATTTGAAAAATATCTAATTACTGAGTTGATTGCTTGTGTTCTTGCATATCCATTTCAGGCATATCGTCATGTTGAGCATGTTGCTCTGTAGAGTGTTCAGCCTTTTGCTGCATTTGCTCTTGTTGAGCTTTGCGCTGTGCACCTGGCATATAGTCAGGTTCATTACTCATCGCTAAATAGAAAAAACCAAGGAAAATCGCACTTAAGACACCAACGATCAGAACAAATTTCCAGCCTAAAATTGCTGACTCGGAAGAATTTTTATCGGACATAAGGATTTCTCGAATGTGCTGTAGAAGCACAAAAATGAAGTCTATTTATAGCATATTTAGGTGGGGGCTGAAATCTTAAAGGTTATAAAGAAAAACCCATATAAATAAAATATATTTATATGGGTAAGGTTTATGCAGTTTCTTAAATATTCAATAGGACTAAATTACTGAATATTTTGTTTTTGCTCAGCTTTGGTTTTTAGTAATGCTGGCGGTGTAAAACGTTCACCATATTTGGCGGCCAATTCTTCGGCACGTTTTTGTGCTTTATCAGTACCATACTGATTTAGGAATTGAATTGCTCCACCGGTCCAAGGCGCATAACCAATCCCAAAGATAGAACCGACATTGGCATCAATTACAGACTCTAATACACCTTCTTCATAACAACGTAAGGTATCTAGCGCTTGTACAAACAGAATGCGATCAATCATATCTTGTTCAGAAATATCATGATCTTTTTTCCAGCGGTTTAAGCCTTCCCATAGATGCTTTTTACCATTTTCAGGGTATTCATAAAAACCTGCGCCAGCAGCTTTACCTTTACGGTTTAACTCATGAATCATGGTGTGAACGACTTCATCTACAGAAGTTTTAGGTAGCTCTTTGCCTTCAGCTTGTAGGGCTTTGCGTGCTTCACTAGCAACATGTTCGGTTAATGTTAAAGATACTTCATCTTGAATCGCGAGGGGGCCTACTGGCATACCAGCTTTCAATGCAGCCATTTCAATGCGTGCAGGGTGGACGCCTTCGGCAAGCAAGCGCATACCTTCTTGAATGAACGTACCAAACACACGACTCGTAAAGAAGCCACGGCTGTCATTGACAACAATCGGTGTTTTTCCAATTTGTTGTACAAAATCGTAAGCTTTGGCAAGTGTCTCTGCGGAGGTGTTTTTACCTTTAATAATCTCGACCAACTGCATTTTGTCGACAGGGCTAAAGAAATGCAGACCGATAAATGCTTTATCATCCTTACTTGCTTGCGCTAAACCTGTAATTGGCAGGGTTGAGGTGTTTGATGCCATTACACCGTTAGGTGCCAGATATTGCTCGGCTTCTTGAGTGACTTTAGCTTTGAGCTCTTGGTTTTCAAATACCGCTTCAATAATTAAATCACAGCCTTGTAGATCTGCAGCTGAAGCTGTAGCCGTAATTAATGATAAAACTTGATCACGTTTTTCTGCGGTCATGCGGCCTTGTGAAACACGTTTATCAAGAAGCTTTTGTGAATATGCTTTTCCTTTCTCAGCATTTTCAACCGATACATCTTTAAGTACAACTGGAATGCCTTTAATGGCTGTTGAATAAGCAATACCAGCACCCATCATGCCTGCACCTAACACACCCACTTTAGTGGCTTGCCATTTTGCAACGTCGGCAGGGCGGCTTGCACCAGACTTAATTGCATTTAAACCATGCCAGAAAGTGCCAATCATATTTTTAGAAATTTGGCCTGTTGTAAGCTGAGTAAAGTAGCGAGACTCAATACGTAGTGCAGTATCGACATCAACCTGAGCGCCTTCAACTGCGGCAGCCATAATTGCTTCAGGGGCAGGGTAACAACCTTTAGTTTTGTCTCTTAACATGGCTGGCGCAATTGCAAGAACTTGTGCAACTGCAGGCGTTTTTGGATCACCACCCGGAATCTTATAACCCTTTACATCAAAAGGCTGTTGAGATTTTGGATTGGCCTTGACCCAAGCAATTGCTTTATCTAAAAGTTCTTGTTCATTTTGGGCAGTATCGTGAATTAAGCCTAAAGATTTTGCTTTATCGACACCGAACTGTTTGCCTTCCATTAAAAATGGAAATGCATTTTGTAGGCCTAGTAGGCGTACCATGCGCACAATGCCGCCGCCGCCCGGTAACAAACCTAAAGTAACTTCTGGTAGGCCAAATTTACTTTTCGGGTCATTAATTGCAATACGATGATGGCAACTTAATGCGATTTCCCAACCACCGCCAAGTGCTGTGCCATTTAATGCTGCAACCACTGGAATACCGAGCGTTTCAATTGTACGTAAATGACCTTTTAGCTTTTCAACCATATTGAAAAACTCAGTCGCATGTTCAGGCTGAACTTGAATCAGCTCATCTAAATCACCGCCTGCAAAGAACGTTTTTTTAGCTGAGCGGAAAATTACACCTGAAAGTTCTGTTTCTGCTTTAAGTTTCTGAGTCGCTTCATCGAGCGAGTCACGAAACTCGGCATTCATGGTGTTCGCAGATTGACCAGTTGAATCAAGCGTTAAAATGACAATATTGTCGGCATTTTTTTCGTATTGAATTGCACTCATCTTTTATATCCCTAATTTTTATACGCGTTCAATAATGGTGGCAATACCCATCCCACCGCCAACACAGAGCGTCGCTAAACCGCGCTTTTTATCTTGTCGTTCAAGCTCATCAAGTAATGTACCTAAAATCATGGCACCGGTTGCCCCTAATGGGTGGCCTAAAGCAATCGCACCGCCATTTACGTTGACTTTTTCAGCAGGGACATTGAGTTCATTAATAAAACGCATTACAACTGCTGCAAATGCTTCATTGACTTCAAATAGGTCAATATCATCAATCGTTAGGCCAGCTTTTTCTAAAGCTTTACGTGCAGCAGGAGCAGGGCCAGTTAGCATAATGGTTGGGTCGGTACCAACCAGTGCAGTCGCTAAAACTTTAGCGCGTGGTTTTAAATTTTGCTCTTTTACTGCTTTTTCAGAAGCTAATAAAACTACAGCTGCTCCATCGACAATGCCTGATGAGTTACCTGCATGGTGAACATGATTTATTTTTTGTGCTTCTGGATATTTTTGTAAAGCGACTGCATCAAAGCCCATTTGCCCCATCATTTCAAAACTTGGGTTGAGCTTCGTTAGACCTTCGAGTGTGGTATTGCCTTTAATAAATTCATCTTTTTCTAAAATCACCACACCTGCGTGGTCTTTGACTGGCACAACTGATTGATCGAAATATCCATTTGCCTGAGCTGCTGCAGCTTTTTGTTGTGACTTCACAGCGAAATTATCAACATCTTCACGGCTATAACCATCTAAGGTTGCAATGAGGTCGGCTCCAATGCCTTGTGGAACAAATGATGACTTAAGGTTGGTTTCCGGATCTAATGCCCACGGTCCACCATCGGAACCCATAGGAATGCGTGACATTGATTCAACGCCACCAGCAACCACTAAATCTTCCCAACCAGAGCGGACTTTCATGGCTGCCATGTTGACTGCTTCTAAACCTGATGCACAAAAGCGATTGATTTGTACCCCAGCAACATCATCATTCCAACCAGCTGCAATTGCTGCTGTTTTGGCAATATCGCCACCTTGATCGCCAATTGGTGTTACACACCCCAAAACAATGTCATCGACTTTAGACGTATCGAGTTGATGGCGTTGCTGTAATTCATTTAATAAGGTGGTCAGTAATGTAATTGGTTTTACTTCGTAAAGAGAGCCATCTTTTTTTCCTTTTCCGCGTGGGGTGCGAATGGCATCAATAATATAAGCCTCGCTCATAACAGTTCCTTTTTTATTACTTAAACTTTAGTTGTGTTTTGAGTGTACTGGTTTTAAAAGGCAACGCAATGACGATAAGCGCACCAGTCAGGTGATGATTTTTGCCAATAGAAATACAAAAAAGCCCAAGTTGAACTTGGGCTAAATATGAAACTTAAATAGATTGAGAATTAGTGATAACCGTGTAGCTGGCGATATAGGCCAGGTGTTACACCCGTCCACTTTTTAAATGCGCGGTGGAAGGTACTCGTTTCACTAAAACCAACTTGTTGAGCAACATCTTCAAGCGTTAACTCAGGGTTGAGTAACAAGTGAATCGCAGCATCTCGACGTAAGGCATCTTTTACGCCTTGATAGCTTTTACCTTCGGCAGCTAAGCGACGACGTAAGGTTTGAGGAGATAAATACAACATTGATGCAACGTCATTAAGCGTTGGCATTTCTTCACCAATCTGGCTTTTGAGCACTTCACGAATACGAGAAGTTAGCGAGTTGGTATTTTTGAATTTTACTAAAAGCTGAGCAGGCGCTGCTTTTAAGAATTCTTCTAGTGTTTTTTCATCTTGGCGGATTGGCAAATCAAGATAATCAGCCGCAAAGGTAATTTCAGTACGAGGTGCATCAAACTGCATGACTGGTGCAAAAAATAATGCATCATATTCATCTGCATGGGCAGGTCGTGGATAGCTAAAATGAACACGTTCTAATGGCAAACGGCGTTCAATCAACCATGATGCTAGACCATGCCAAATCATGAGCATACTTTCGGTAATGAAATGATCCGGATCTAAAGTTTTTGGAATGAGAGGAACGAGACGTGCTTCATGTTTGTCACGCTCTAAAGTTACAGACCATTCATCGCCAAATAATTTGTAAAATTGAGATGATAGTTCAAGGGCTTGGCCCAATGTTTTTGCATGAATAATCAACTGACACATAATGGCAAAAGTGCCCAGACGACGTGGTTGTACGTCAAATCCAACGTGTTCATCCTGTGTGACCATCCACAACATTTTTATAAAACGAGTGTATTGTTCTGGTGAGATTCGAGCTTTAGGTTGACGTAATAATTCCGCTTCAATACCCACATGTGAAAGTAGTGTTTCAACATCCATGCCAAGGCGTTTGACGCCTGTCAAAGCCGCATTCACGAAGTGGATGCTAATCGTATCGCGACTCATATTGAATCCTTCAGTCTCTTTGATGTTCACTTTAAATTGACCTAAATGACCGTCTAAAAAAATAAATTGGCGATTTACAACAGAGTAAAAGCACTTTTTACATGTTAAATTGCCGAAATGATCAAGGTAAATGGCTGAACATGACATTGTTTTAGTATATTTGCTTAAATAATATAAAAGAAAATTCGAATAATAGTGGTTAAAAATACGATGACGACAGCATTAAATGGACTTAAAGTTCTCGATTTCTCGACGCTCTTACCAGGACCTTTTGCCACAATGTATTTAGCCGATATGGGGGCAGAAGTCATCCATATCGAATCTCCATCACGTCCTGATTTAATCCGAATCATGCCACCATACGCAAATGGTCAAGCAACGGCACATAGTTATCTCAACCGAAATAAACAGTCAATTGTTCTCGATTTAAAAGATAAGGCGAGTATTGATCTGATTAAAGCTAAAATTTCTGAGTTTGATATTGTCATTGAACAGTTCCGACCTGATGTGATGCGCCGTCTAGGATTAGACTACGCGACACTTGCTGAAATTAACCCACGTCTCATTTATTGTTCAATTACAGGCTATGGACAAACAGGAAGCTATAAAGACAGAGCTGGGCATGACATTAACTATTTAGCTTTAGCCGGTATTGCTGGCTATAGTGGCCGACAAGACAGCGGTCCGCCACCGCTTGGTATCCAAGTTGCAGATATTGCAGGTGGTTCACTTCATGCAGTTATTGCTATTTTGGCTGCGGTTGTCGAACGCAGTCGTAGTGGTATGGGACAATACATTGATATTTCCATGACCGACTGTGTGGCGAGTCTAAATAGCATGGCAGCATCAGCTACGCTTGCAGCACAAGTTGAACAGGCACCAGAGCAGGGTATGCTCAATGGCGGTATTTTTTATGACTATTATATGACTCAAGATGGTCGTTATCTTTCAATAGGTAGTCTTGAGCCACAGTTTATGTCTGGTTTATCAGTAGCTCTTGATTTGCCTTTATTATTACAAAAAGGCGCTTCTTTGGATGTAGAAGACAGACAGGAAGTTAAACAAGCGATTCAAGAGAAAATTAAAACTAAATCATTTAAAGAATGGCACGAAATTTTTGCGAATCTTGATGTCTGTGTAGAACCTGTTTTAAGTCTAACTGAGTCGTTAAATTCGCCTCTAGCACAAGAACGTGGATGGATTGTGGATGTACCTTTGCAAAATAATACAGCAGATACAGAACCACAATTGGCTTGTCCAATTAAGTTTTCAAGATCAAAAATGAGATATTCCTTTATAGGTCAAAAACTTGGTGAAGGGCAGTGGTAAAGAGCTGAGGCCATTTTTCATACAATGTGTATTAAGATTATTATTAGATTAATCAATCGATTAACATTTTGAATAATTTCTTTACATAAAATTAGCGTACCCTTTATAAACAAAGACATAAAAGGTATGTAAACATGAAAACACATAAATCCTTGATGGCTTCCTGTTTATCCGTTTTATCAATTACTCTTTTTATACAGCACGCACAAGCTGCTGCTGCATTTGACCCAAATAGTCCTTGGATGTTGGGTGATTGGAACGGTCAACGCACCGCGTTACAAGCACAAGGTTATGATTTTTCTTTTGGATATACCGGCGAATATGCCGGTATTTTAGATTCAAAAAATACATCTACGCATGGCAGTGCTTATACGGGGCAACTGGCACTAGGAACTCATTTTGACCTAAATAAAATTTTAGGTTGGCAAGACACCGAAGCTCAAATCACATTAACTTATCGTGATGGGCAGTCGCTTTCTGAACATTCACCAGCTTTAGCAGGACACTTGAGTTCTGCACAAGAAGTGTGGGGGCGTGAGCAAACTTGGCGTTTAACAGATTTATGGATTAAGAAAAAATTCATGGATCAAAAATTAGACGTTAAAGTCGGTCGTTTTGGTGAAGGTGAAGACTTTAACAGTTTTGACTGTGATTTCCAGAACTTGGCGCTTTGTGGTTCACAAGTCGGTAACTGGGTTGGTGATCAGTGGTATAACTGGCCAGTAAGTCAATGGGCAATGCGTGTTAAATATAACTTGCAACCTGACTTATATACCCAAGTTGGTGTATATGAATATAACCCAGAAAATTTGGACCGAGGCAAAGGTTTCAACCTAAGTACTGATGGTTCACATGGTGCAATTATTCCTGCTGAAGTAGTTTGGTCACCTAAATTAGGCGCTCAAAGTATGGCTGGTGAATACCGTTTAGGGTATTACTACAGCACTGCTGATGCCGAAGAAATTACAAATAAGGCTCAAACATCTCATAAGCAAGGTGTGTGGGTAACTGCAAAACAAAAATTATTCCAACCTGCTGATCAAACAGACCGCGGTTTGACTGGATTTGTGAACCTGACGTTCCATGACTCTGATACCAACAAAATTGATAACATGCAAAATGTAGGCTTAGTCTATAAAGGTTTGCTCAATCAACGTCCTCAAGATGAGTTGGCATTAGGTGTTGCGCGTATCCATATCAACGATGATTGGAACGATATTCAAACTAAAGAATATGACACTGAATACAATACCGAGCTTTACTACGGTATCCATGCCACTAACTGGTTAACTATTCGTCCAAATGTGCAATATGTCCGTCATGTTGGTGCATTAAAAAATGGTGATAACACTTGGGTTGGCGGTATTAAATTCTCAACTGCATTCTAAGCGTAATTACTCCGAAAAACGGATTGTCGAAGGCTAACTCATTGATTGAATTATCCTGACCTTCCGTTTTTTCTTGATGCCTGAATTTGTTTTAGATGTATTGGTGATGCCATTTTTCTATAAGGTTCTTGGCACATCTTTCCTATAAAAATGATGATTGATAAGAGGTGGTTTATGAATCAACCTACTTCAAGATCAGGTTTAACGACTTTTACCGTAATTATTATTGGTTTACTGGCGTTATTCCTGTTAATTGGAGGTATTTGGCTCGCTACACTAGGCGGTTCAATTTACTACATTATAGCTGGAGTATTACTCCTCATTGTTGCATGGCAACTTTACAAGCGTGCTTCTACTGCTTTGTGGGTTTATGCTGCATTAATGCTAGGTACCATTATCTGGAGTGTCTGGGAAGTTGGAACAGACTTTTGGGCGCTTGCACCACGTTTAGATATTTTAGGTATTCTTGGTTTATGGTTATTGGTTCCGGCTGTAACTCGTGGAACCAACAACCTTGGATCAAGTAAGGTTGCCTTATCTTCAACTTTAGCAATTGCAATCGTGTTGATGGTTTATTCTATCTTCAATGATCCGCAAGAAATTAATGGTGAAATCAAAACACCACAACCAGAAACAGCTCAAGCCGTGCCTGGTGTTGCTGAAAGTGATTGGCCAGCTTATGGTCGTACTCAAGCAGGTGTGCGTTATTCTCCATTGAAACAGATCAATGATCAAAACGTAAAAGACTTGAAAGTTGCTTGGACTTTACGTACTGGCGATCTAAAAACAGATAACGACTCTGGCGAAACGACTAATCAGGTTACACCGATTAAAATCGGTAATAACATGTTTATCTGTACAGCTCACCAGCAGTTAATTGCGATTGATCCTGCGACTGGTAAAGAAAAATGGCGTTTTGATCCGAAACTTAAAACGGATAAATCGTTCCAGCATTTAACTTGTCGTGGTGTGATGTACTACGATGCAAACAATACAACTGAGTTTGCAACGAGTCTTCAAAGCAAGAAATCTAGTTCTACACAATGTCCACGTAAGGTATTTGTACCAGTCAACGATGGCCGCTTAGTGGCTGTAAATGCTGACACTGGTAAAGCATGTACTGACTTTGGTCAAAATGGTGAAGTGAACTTACAAGAGTTTATGCCATATGCTTATCCAGGCGGTTACAACCCGACATCTCCTGGTATCGTGACTGGTTCAACAGTTGTTATTGCAGGTTCTGTAACAGACAACTACTCAAGTAAAGAGCCATCTGGTGTAATTCGTGGCTATGACGTTAACACTGGTAAACTTCTTTGGGTATTTGATACTGGCGCAGCAGATCCAAATGCAATGCCGGGCGAAGGTACTACTTTTGTTCATAACTCGCCAAACGCGTGGGCACCTTTAGCATACGATTCAAAACTTGATATCGTTTATGTACCAACAGGTGTAGGTACACCAGATATCTGGGGTGGTGACCGTACTGAGCTGAAAGAGCGTTATGCAAACTCAATGTTAGCGATTAATGCATCTACTGGTAAATTAGTGTGGAACTTCCAGACAACCCATCATGATTTATGGGATATGGACGTACCATCACAACCATCTTTAGCTGATATCAAAAACAAAGCTGGTCAAACTGTTCCTGCAATCTATGTATTGACGAAAACAGGTAATGCCTTTGTTCTTGATCGCCGTAATGGTCAACCAATTGTTCCTGTAACTGAGAAACCAGTTCCACAAACAGTTAAACGTGGACCACAAACTAAAGGTGAGTTCTACTCAAAAACTCAGCCATTCTCTGATTTGAACTTGGCGCCACAAGACAAATTGACTGATAAAGATATGTGGGGTGCCACTATGCTTGATCAGCTCATGTGTCGTGTATCTTTCAAACGTCTAAATTACGATGGTATTTATACGCCACCATCTGAAAACGGTACTTTAGTTTTCCCTGGTAACTTAGGTGTATTTGAATGGGGCGGTATGTCAGTTAACCCTGACCGTCAAGTTGCTGTAATGAACCCGATTGGTCTGCCATTCGTAAGTCGTTTAATTCCTGCTGATCCAAACCGTGCACAAACTGCAAAAGGTGCGGGAACTGAGCAAGGCGTACAACCGATGTACGGTGTACCGTATGGTGTTGAAATTAGCGCATTCTTATCTCCGCTTGGTTTACCTTGTAAACAACCGGCTTGGGGCTATGTAGCTGGCGTTGATTTGAAAACTCATGAAGTGGTATGGAAAAAACGTATTGGTACAATTCGTGACAGCTTACCGAACTTGTTCCAGTTACCAGCTGTGAAAATTGGTGTGCCTGGTTTAGGTGGTTCAATTTCTACTGCTGGTAATGTCATGTTTGTTGGTGCAACTCAAGATAATTACATTCGTGCGTTTAACGTTACTAATGGTGAAAAACTTTGGGAAGCGCGTTTACCAGCAGGTGGACAAGCGACACCAATGACTTATGAAATCAATGGTAAGCAATATGTTGTGATCATGGCTGGTGGTCATGGTTCATTTGGTACGAAAATGGGCGACTATTTAGTGGCTTATGCCTTACCAGATAACAAATAAAAAGCATTTATAGAAAGGGCCTGGATTTATCCGGGCTTTTTTTATGTCGATTTATATTAAAGCTTATCAATAAAACCGTTATTAAATATGCAAAAAAAGCATTTTATTGATGAATAAAAGCTCGCTATGCTATCCGCCTTAATAATGAATCTACTAGCCATACGCCATGTATTTATATACCGATTTCGACCAGCAACTGGTTAATGAACGAGTTGCTCAGTTCCGTGATCAAACTGAACGCTATTTAGCTGGCAAACTTTCTGAAGACGAATATCGTCCATTACGTTTGCAAAATGGTTTATATGTGCAACGCTATGCGCCTATGCTGCGTATTGCTGTGCCGTATGGCTTAATGAACTCTAAACAATTACGTAAAGTTGCTGAAGTTTCAACTGCTTATGACCGTGGTTATGCACATGTATCTACGCGTCAAAACATTCAATTAAACTGGCCAGCACTTGAAGATGTGCCAGATATTTTGGCTGAACTTGCAACTGTACAAATGCACGCTATTCAAACCAGTGGTAACTGTATTCGTAACACAACAACTGACCAATATGCAGGTGTAGTTGCTGGTGAAATTGCAGACCCGCGCCCAACATGTGAATTGATTCGTCAGTGGAGTACATTCCACCCAGAATTTGCATTCTTACCACGTAAGTTCAAAATTGCTGTTTCTGCACTTGAAGAAAAAGATCGTGCGGCGACTGCATTCCACGATATTGGTGTTTATATCGTGCGTAATGAAGCGGGTGAAATCGGCTATAAAATTATGGCGGGTGGTGGTTTAGGCCGTACCCCAATCATTGGTAGTGTCATTCGCGAGTTTTTACCACGTGAAGATTTAATTGCTTACTTAGAAGCAGTTCTCCGTGTTTATAACTTGCATGGCCGTCGTGATAACAAATATAAAGCGCGTATCAAAATTCTTGTTAAAGCATTAACTCCTGAAGTGTTTGCACAGAAAGTTGAAGCTGAATTCGAACATACACGTGAAGCATTGAAAATTCAGCCAGAAATCTTGAAAAAACTGGATGAAGAATTCACACCGTTTGATTATCAAAATTTAGAAGATGAAGACTTCACAGCTTTATTTGCTGAGCATCCAAAATTCAAACAATGGTTTAATATCAACACACATGCGCATAAAGTGAAGGGCTATCGTATTGTTACGATTTCTCTAAAACGTGCAGGTATTGCACCGGGCGATATGACCACTGAAGAAATGAACTTTATTGCAGATCTTGCTGATAAATATACGTTCGGTGAACTTCGCACCACTCATGAACAAAACATTGCTTTGGCAGATGTGCCTCAAAAAGATTTGTTCGATGTATGGCAAGCGCTTGAACAACAAAATATGGCGCGTGCACATATTGGTTTTATTACCGATATTATTAGTTGCCCGGGCGGTGACTTCTGTTCACTTGCAAATGCGAAATCAATTCCAATTGCTGAAGCAATTACACGTCGTTTTGATGATTTAGACAAAGTCTATGATCTTGGTCATTTAGATCTAAATATTTCTGGTTGCATGAATGCTTGTGGTCACCACCACGTTGGTAACATCGGTATTTTAGGTGTAGATAAAAAAGGTGCTGAGTTCTACCAAATTACATTAGGTGGTAATTCAGACCATGATGCATCAATTGGTGATATCTTAGGGCCATCATTTGCAGCAGATGCTGTCCCTGATGTTATCGAAGAAGTATTGAATACTTATCTTGATTTACGTACTGAGGGTGAGCGTTTTGTTGATACATATCGCCGTGTAGGAATTCAACCATTTAAGGAGCGTGCATATGCTTAATACAGCCCTACCAGTGCTTTATAAAGATGGCACGATTGCAGATAATACTTATCAAATCATTGCTGAAGATGGTGTTGTTCCCCAAGGTGACGTTGTTATAACAACAGCTCAACTCGATCAATTAGCTAACATTCAAGGCAAAAAAGCTTTGTATGTGACTGTGAATGATTCACCTGAAGAACACGCATTTCCATTAAATGAACTTGATGCAATTTTCATTGAGTTTGCAGGTTTTGGTGATGGGCGTGGTTATTCGTTCGCTGCGCTATTACGTCGCCAAGGTTTCACAGGTGAATTGCGTGCAACTGGCGATGTATTTAAGGATGTCTTAAATTACTTAAAACGTTCAGGTTTTGATAGTTTTGTAATTAAAGAAGGTAAAGATGTGCAAGAAGCGGCAGCTGGTTTGCAAGACTTTACCAACCCGTATCAAGCTTCAACGGCTGTACCGCAAGCAAGTTATCAAACTGGTGCTTAAATAGTTTTAAAATATAGAAGGCTGAACTCCGGTTCAGCTTTTTTTATGAATAATTTTCACATGATTCAACTGAAGAACAATAATGTTAGGTTTAATTTCAAAAATAAATCCCGGTGCTTGGTGGTTACTGTTTGCTATAGCAACAGATGTTCTTTCAACATTTTATTCTGCTAAGGGGAATGGTTTAGTCAATAAAACAGCTCAGGGCATTGCTCTGGTTTTGTATATTATTTCTTTTGCATGTGCTGCTATTGCTTTGAAGTATATGCAAGCAGGAATCTTGTATGTACTTTGGTCTGGAATAGGTGTGTTAGCGACGGCTTTTTTAGCAAAGATTTTTCTTGGTCAGAATATTGATATTGCAGGGTGGATGGGGATTGGCTTTATTACAGTGGGTTTAATGATTATTGCGCAATATTCCAATATCGATGTTTAAAGCCCTTGTAGACTAAGTATCTCTACAAGGGCGTTTAGATATTGAAAATATTAAGTATCAAGTTGACAGTTAATCATCCACTTTATACCGAATTGATCGGTAAAAGCACCGTACAGTGCACCCCAGAAAGTTTTTTCTAGAGGCATTTCAATTTGACCATTAACAGATAGGGCATCAAAAAGTTGTTTTGCTTTTTCTTGCTCATCTTTTTCAAGGTTGATCGAGATATAGTGATTATTTCCTTGGGTAAAAACACTGTTAGGTGCACAGAACTGATCATTTGTATCTGAGGCCATGAGTACAGTGTATTCGTTAATTGGTAGAGAAACATGAAGAACCAGATTTTTGTCAGCTTCCGATAGAGTTACACCCTCAGTAGGTGGCATATCGCCATATCGGCTCAACATGGCGAATTCACCGCCAAATACTGATTTATAAAAATTAAAGGCTTGCTCTGCCTGACCTTGGAAATTGAGATAGTGATTGAGTTGCATTGTTATTGTCCATTGTTGTTTTCGTTTAAAGGAATAAGTTAAAACTTAAAAGTGATTTTGTGGGTCATTTTTTGTAGTTTTTTCATAAAAAAAATCCCACCGAAGTGGGATTTTAAAATAATGAATTTGGATTAAATGACTTCAATTGCAACTGCTGTTGCCTCACCACCACCAATACAGAGTGCAGCAATACCTTTTTTACCGCCAGTACGTTTCAGCGCATGAATAAGAGTAAGAATAATACGAGAACCTGTAGAACCTACAGGGTGACCTAGGGCACAAGCACCACCATTGATATTTACTTTCTCTGCATCAAGTTTGAAGTCATCAATTGGGCACATGGTAACCATAGCAAAAGCTTCGTTAATTTCCCAAAGGTCAACGTCTTGAGCATTCCATCTCGCTTTTTTAAGCACTTTTTCGATAGCACCAACTGGAGCGATCGTAAATTCTGAAGGATGCTGAGAGTTTGAAGCTGTCGCGATAATTTTTGCAAGCGGTTGTAAACCACGTTGTGTAGCCACTTCACTTGAAGTTAATACTAATGCAGACGCGCCATCTGAAATAGAACTTGCGTTTGCTGCGGTAATTGTACCGTCTTTTGCAAAAGCTGGTTTAAGAGAAGGAATCTTGTCAATCTTGGCATTTAAAGGTTGTTCATCTTGATCAACAACGACATCACCTTTACGACTAGGTACGGTAACTGGAACGATTTCATCTTTGAAATAGCCTTCAGTAATCGCTGTTTGAGCACGTTTTAAAGAGCGAATCGCAAAGTCATCCATTTGCTCACGTGTATAGCCACGAGTATTTGCCATATCTTGAGCAAAAGAACCCATTAAACGACCAGTTTCAGCATCTTCAAGCCCATCAAAGAACATATGATCTTTAATTTCACCATGGCCCATGCGGTAGCCAGCTCGTGCTTTTGGTAAAACATAAGGTGCATTTGTCATAGACTCCATGCCGCCAGCAACAACAACTCCCGCACTACCTGCTTTAATCATATCGGCAGCTTGCATGACTGCCTTCATACCAGAGCCACAAAGTTTATTAATTGTCACCGCACCTGTAGAGTCTGGTAAGCCAGCTTTACGCATGGCTTGACGAGCAGGGCCTTGTTTTAAGCCAGCAGGAAGGACACACCCCATAATGACTTCTTCGACATCAGTAGGCTGTAAACCTGCTCGTGCGATTGCTTCTTTAATCGTTATAGCACCTAATTCAGGTGCTGTAAGTCCTGATAATGATCCTTGAAAACCACCCATGGCAGTACGAGCACCATTCACAATTACGATGTCAGTCATTGTTGTAATCTCCGATTGTTCTTAATCTCAAAATAAGAAATGTTTAAAACCTAGGCAGTATATTGCAAAAAACAAAGAGAGATATCTTCTGCATTAGACTGTAGAGTTCTAACAAATTTTAAGATCTTCAAAACGGGTGTGTCCCATTTTGCTGAGGGTTAATTTAAAGTTTTTATCTTGTTTATAAGAACAATAAGTAAAAGTGCCGTTAGATTCGCGTGGAAGGCCAGTGTCGCCCTGAAATACAATACTATTTAGTGTTTTTCC
>NZ_JABVBF010000329.1 GCF_013344765.1 Acinetobacter lactucae | reverse complement strand
ACTTCATTTAAAATTGATTCCATTTTTAATATAAATTGATAAAATGTTTATAAATCATTATTTTATACAAATATTAAATGTTAAAAATTCATGTAATAGATGCGACTCATGGAGATTGTCTTCTTCTTGATTTTGATCATTCAAAAATTTTGATCGATTGTGGTCCAAAATTATTCAAAGCTCGTAGAGATGTACTAGCTAATATAGAAAACATTATAGGTGGAAATAGTGTTGTTGATATAGCAATAGTCACTCATAATGATGATGACCACATCGGTGGATTTGAATTTTTGCTTGATACTTCTATTAAAATTAACACTATTATTTTTAATAGCCTCCAAGATATTCCTGACATTATAAAAAGCTCACAGAAACAAATCTCATATAACCAAGATAATATTCTTAGACAAAAATTATTGGAAGAACGTGGAATTCAAATTCAATGTTTGACCAGAAATTCTACTCCTTTAATATTTAAAGATATTAAGTTAACTGCAATAACACCAACAGCTGAAATCCTAGAGCGAATGTTAAAGGACGCTGATGCTAAAAAAGAAAGAGAAGAAGAAAAGAAAAGGCAAAAACAAATTTCAAGTTCGAAAACTGAAGAAATAAAACTTGCAGAAGCTTTACAAAAAATACAATCTGGTCAAGATAGTTTTGTAAAAGATACATCTATTACAAATAGATCAAGTATAGGATTAATCATTGAATATGGAAACTTCTCGGGGCTTTTTCTAGGGGATGCTCATGCTAAAGATGTTATAGAAGGTTTAAATATCGCAGGTTTTATAAAACATCGATTTGATGTGGTAAAGATTTCACATCATGGTAGTGAACATAATACAAATATCGATTTACTAGAGCTTATTGGAAAAACTGAATATATCTTGTGTGCAGATAATGAAACAAAAAATAAGCATCCTAATAACATTACCTTAGCTAGAATTCTAAGTTTCGATAATAATCCAACTATTCATTTAAGCTCAAATAGCTCTGATCTATTAGTAAAAATTGAAGAGTGTAAAAGTCTAGGTTTTAGTATTAATGAAACATATCCGACTAATGGAGTGAATACACTTTATTATGAATACAAGTAATCTAATACAAGTTAAAGTACTCCAAAACGAATCTAGTGGATATTTTTTCAAATCCTATGATGACAATAAATCATTTGTCATCACATCAAAGCATAGTATTTGCGAGTTCAGAAGTACTTGTGATCTTATTGAGAGTTCAGTTAAAGATTGTTGCAGAACGTGTCCACTAGAGTTTGATACTCAAAAAATTCAATTACTTAGTGATGGTAATGAT
>NZ_JABVBF010000328.1 GCF_013344765.1 Acinetobacter lactucae | reverse complement strand
AATCTAAAGAAATATTAAGACTCATAGTTGATATTAGTTGCTAACCAACCATCCCAACGCTTTGTCCAATATAAGTCGTGAAGTTTAGCTGCTAGAGAATTTTCGTTGGTAGGTGCAATGGGTAAAACCACCTCATCAACTGTTTGAATAGGCATAACCCCACCAGCTGAGCTTGAAGTGAATGCTTCATCAGCTTCTAAAAGCTCTTCTTCTTTCACTTTTGTTATATGTGTTTTTACGCCTAATTCTTTAGCCAATTCAATGACAGTTCTTCGAGTAATACCTTCTAAACATCCAGAATCAGGTGTAAAGATTTCATTATTTTTTATGGCAAAAATATTGGCACCCGCAGCTTCCGTTAAATAGCCATTTCCATCAGTTAAAACCACCCAATCTTTGTCTTGACTACGTGCCTCGTAAAGACCAAGTTTCATGTCCATCCAATGGAAATTTTTAGCTGTTGGATCTACAGCTTTCTCAGAAATACGATTGTAGTGTTTACTAATTAATATTTCTAAGCCATTTGTTCTACGTTCATCATCTGCTTGGAAAAAGTATGGCGATACAAAAGCGAACATAGCATTTTGTTGTAATACAGGATTTTTTCTGCTTGCACTGCTTAAAGGTCCTCTAGTTACAGCCCACCAAACATAGGCATCTTTTAAACCTGTCAATTTAACTAGGTTTGTAAGAATTTCTCTAACTTCTTCACGACTATACGGATTTTCAAGAAAGAATTTTTGACATGATGCTTCCATACGATCCAAGTGATCGTCTAAACGAAAGAAAGCACCTCTAGAAACCGTAACCACATCATATGCCGCATCTGCATGTAAAAAACCAGCATCCATTAATGGGACAGATGCTTCTTGTATTGGTACGTATTGTCCATTACAAAATGCACTTCCATAAGAATATTGCTCTTCATGTTTTGCACGCTGATGCAGTTCATGTTCAGCCATGATTTTTTCAACTTGTATAACCATTACAACTTCCTTTTGTACAACACATTTAAACCATATTTAATATTGCTTAATTAAATTAAAAAAGCAATATTTTTATTAAAAATGCATTTTAACCAATAATTAATATAGTTTAGTGTTACAAAAAATTTCAGCAATAGGGAAAGTTAATTACTCGTATTTCTATTTTTTTTAAATAAATTCAATAAAAATAATTACATACCCTACTTTATACGAAAAATATATAAAATTTAAAAATAAACAAATAAGATCAACATCTTAAAAAAAATAATCGTAGGTAATAAATTATTTATCATATTTTTCAGATAATTATATTTATCAAAATTTTATTAAAACTACGG
>NZ_JABVBF010000327.1 GCF_013344765.1 Acinetobacter lactucae | reverse complement strand
GTCTGGCATAAGTTTTATAGCCAATTATTAATTTTTCGGGTTCTTTACCTGCTTGACGAAACTCTTCAACCAATTTATTGACTTTCTTTGCTGTTAAATCTGCCATGACCCTCTCCCCCTTAATTTACTATTTTGTTATACGGCCTCTATATGACAAGAATATGAACAGTAACTTCTTGTAATTTTCATGTAAATATTAAAGATATTCCTATGCAACACCTACACGCATTAAAACCGCTCAGAAGAACAAATACAAGCTACTGATTTATATTAATTTTATTTAATTTCAATTACTTTAACTGAATGGATGTCTCCAAAGAATGAAATATGTTAATCTTTAATTAATAAATGCTTCATACATATAACAACTGTAAATAAGAGGAATAACATTATGAATTATCAGCATATTATTGTACCTGTAGATGGTTCTGAAATTTCTTTAGCGGCAGCTAGACAGGCCGCTCATATTGCAAAGGCATTTGGAAGTAAATTGACCGCTATTAGTTTAGTTGCGGTAGATCCTTTTAGTGGCGTAGATTTTTATTACATCTCACCTGTTGTAAAAGATTATTTTGTTGAAGCACGTGCCAACGCAGAGAAAACTCTCGCTAAAGTAAAAGCTTTATGTGCAGAAGAAGGTGTTGATGCAGAAACTCAGATTATCCAAGGTGAAATTTCTTCAGATGGTATATTGAAAGCTGTAGAAGACCTAGGTTCTGATTTGATTGTAATCGGTTCTCATGGTCGTAAAGGCTTCCAAAAACTAATTTTGGGTAGTTTTGCTCAAGATGTTTTAAATAGCACCAAAATTCAAGTTTTAGTAGTAAAAGAGTAAAACTTTTGAAAGGCAAAAGCCCAATCATTGAATTGGGCTTTTTAATAAAATAACCTGCAGAAATTTACACTCACCAGAAATCATCACAGCATAGTTCATTATTCAACCAGCTTCGTGAATCACGTCAATAAAGTAAATCTTTTATCATCAATTTTTCTTTATCATTATTATTCAAACTATTTTTTTCGAATTTACTAGTTCTCATTTGAAAACTAGTAAATTTTATTAACTATTATTTTTTTACTTTATTTAATAATTGGATGTCTAAATTATATTTGACAGTTTTATTTTTACGAGCACTATTACGCATTTGATAAACTTGAATAGTATAATCACCATCTACTGGTAAAGTAAGCTCTCCTTTAAAACCTACTGTTGAGCCAATCAATAATGCTTTATCTTTACCAGGCTTTGTACCGGGTGAAAAAATATTAACATAGGCTAAATTACCAAGGCTATTGTTATCAAATTTTAATATTTGTCCATTCTTAGCATAA
>NZ_JABVBF010000326.1 GCF_013344765.1 Acinetobacter lactucae | reverse complement strand
AGTTTATATGCAGCAATCCCCCCAATTGCACCGCCAATGAGGATACCAATATAAAACACTTCCTTGCATACATGAAAAAGCCTATCGGCTAGATAGGCTCCTTATTAATAAATTAAATAGTTAAAAATATTATTCATTTTCTATATCTAAATACCAAATGGTTTCACCCCAAGCATTATCTTCAATTTCAGGCATGATTTCACCTTCTGTAAAGTAGCGCTTTTCCATATTATTTGCAGGACTATACCATTCACCTGTTTTCGGACATATTTCTCCACCGAGTACCTTAATTTTATTTTGCTCTAACAGTACTGCATGAATCTTATTGACTCGTTTACCCTCTGGCCAATGGCTATCTTCATCAAAACGGGCAATCCATTGTGGAGAGTTCTCTATATCAAATCTTGGGTTCGGATCATCATCCCATGCATCTAAAGTCGTTAATTTTAAATCATTACAACGAATTGGCTTAATCAGCTCATTTGCCATTACCAATAAATCTGGAACACCCTCTTCAACTGGATAAAGTGATAATTCTCCAAGTCGAATCCATAGACTGTATTTTTCAGGGTCTGCTGGATCTGGTAATTTAGTAATCTCAATTCGTGAATCATTGAGTTTTAGGCGGATTTGCTCCTCGCTTAACCCTAGCTTTTCTATCCAATAAGGTGAAAGCAAAAAACACCATGTTGGAGTTCGTAATCCAGCTCCAAGAACAGGTAAATATTCGAAACCATCTTCATCATAATGAGAATGAAATGCCATCGCAGCTGGATGATCAATATCTAATCCGTAAAAGTAATCGGTAAATATTCTTTCTGCTGTTTCAAATTCTGGAGAAATTGATGATAGTTGAGTACTATTTCCAATTTCATATCCGCTATATGATTGAATTGGATTAAATTCTTTCAAGCATCTTTCAACAAATTCGTCCCACTTATTTTTATTATTTTTATACCATTTACTACTAAATGTAATCTTTAAATAAGAGTAGGCGCTAGCCTGTGATAACATCGCCGAATATGCCCATTGTGCACTTTGTAGATTTGAGTCAGCACTTGATGCCCCAATAAAATAAAATAAATCTGAATCTAAGGTTTTAGTCACGTCAGTGATGATATCTTTCTTATTTGGTTTCTTTTTAACAATTTTCTTCCAATGGCTATCTTCATTTCGATAGAATAAGTTTAGTGGTTTATCGATTATTTCTTCTTCAAAAACATTACAAATAGATAAAATTTTATCTGCAATTAAAAGCACCTCATCATCACTATTTAAAATATAGAATGTTATAAATGGGCAAATGCCAAACTCTTCCCCTTCATAACCATATATATAATCACTATTC
>NZ_JABVBF010000325.1 GCF_013344765.1 Acinetobacter lactucae | reverse complement strand
AATATTGATTATTGGCGGGGCTTTTAATTTTTTATTTGAGATTCAACATATTGAGTAATTATTATGACGATTAGAATTGATTTAGTTCAGGGCAGGGCAAGCTATCATGATCGTTATGATAGAAATCCTGATTTACTGTTTATTAGTTTACAGACTTACGAAGATATCTTGCATGATCCAAACACCGATTTAAGTAAAAACTTTAATAATTTTTATGGTTGTGAAGTCATTACAGTGAACTCTTTAAATATTGATTATATATTTTTTGAGAAAACTGATTTGGACGCAGCGCTTGAAAAGTATCTAAGTCAAAGAACCCAATTGGTAACTATTCCAAAGCATTTGCCTTCACATAGTACATCGGCCCCTACAAACTCCAATGTACGGTCTATAGAAGATGATTTCACTTTAGAAAATTTACAAATTGAAGAGAAGATAATTGTTGCTTATCAGCAGTATCAAGATAGTAAAAAATTGTATTAGCAGACTTTAAAGTCTAATGCATATTAATAATTTTAATTAGATAAAAAGTTCATTGGAAGACGGGTCTGCTACTTTGTGTGTTAAGCTGATCTTCATAAATTTATGGATTATTACAATGTTTATTTGTGTCGGCGGTGATTTAGATGGTGAAGTTGTAAATAACCGTGAAGGAACGTTCTTTAAGGCTAGTGAAATAGATTCAAGTAAACAATCAACATACAACCGCCAAAGCTACATTATTGGTGAAAAGACTTATCGCTTTTGGCTTTGTGCAGAGTTGACCTATGCTGAGACAACAAAAATAGCAAATGATTACTTGGCACAAAAACATTCATACCTTTCATAAATTAGATATTAAAAATAAGCCTGCCAATTTTGACGGGCTTAAATCTATCTAAGGCCAATAGGCTAAATACAGGTTAAGTGAAAAAACAATTAAAAAAGCCCCTCATATCTGAGAGACTAGTCATATCAATTTTTTGGAATGAATGGCTGCAATTTCTTAAATAACTAAACAAATCAAATTGATAAAAGTAGTTAAAATTATAATAAATCAGTGCACTAATTTATTGATTGTAGTAGCAGAGCCTCAAAACAACTCCCAAGGCACTGTTAATAAGAAATTATTTGTTATTAGGATCAGGTTGATCATTGTTCTCCGGCAGATCTTTTACTGTGCCAGGAACTTCTGATGGTTGAGTTTCAGTAGGTGGTGTTGTTGCAGAATGCTTATTCATTTGAGCTTTAATGATGTTAGCGTGATTAGTTGTATTTTGAGAAAAACTTTTAAAACCTGACATTTTTATCTTCTTATCTTCACTAGGGAAAGTTCATAGTACGCTTTAAAAGCCTTTACATTACGGTAGTTTTAAGACTGATATGTGT
>NZ_JABVBF010000324.1 GCF_013344765.1 Acinetobacter lactucae | reverse complement strand
ACTCTAATGAGTCGCTTTTTTACTGTTCAGAAACTCAAATTATTGAGCTTGTTGACCAGGTTGAACTACTACAGTACGGCTACCAGTGATTGTCGCGAATACACGACGGTTCATAGCACGACCTTCTTTAGTTTTGTTGTCAGCAATCGGTTGATCCCAAGCGAAGCCTTGAGTAGACAAACGAGATGCATCAACGTTGTATTCGTTTACAAGAGCTGATTTAACAGAGTTAGCACGAGCTAAAGATAAACGTTCATTCAACTTACGAGGACCAGTGTTATCTGTGTGACCTTCGATACGTGCAGTAGCGTTAGGGTATTCAGTTAACTTCTCAGCAACTTTAGCGATTTCTGGCTTGTATTGGTCTTTGATGTTTGATTTGTTAGTATCAAAGAACACACGAAGTTCCATGTTAAGGTCTTCAGTTAACTCTTGTGGCTGTGGAGCAACTGGAGTTGGTTCAACTGGAGCAACTTCTACTACAGGAGCAGCAGGCTTCAAGTGACCACCAAGAACTACGTTTAAACCAGCAAGAGCTGTATAACGCCAGTATTTTTCGTCAAAGTCATAAGTACCACGAGCTTCTGTACGAAGTGATAATGCATCGTTCAAACGATAGAAAGCACCTACACCGGCATTACCGATAGTATCTTTCTTGTCTTCATAGATACCATCAAACTCAGTTTTAGTTTGACCTGCACCTAATAATACATACGGCTTGAATTTGCTGTCATAGTTCTTAGTAATCAAATCTGAAGTTGCATAGAAGTTACCAGCAATAGTTTTTTGCTTGTATTCTGAACCAGCTACGCCAGTACCTTCAAGATCACCTTTAACTTGGTTATATTCAGCTTCGAAACCTAACCAAGGAGTTAATTCAACACCTAGTGCAGCACCAACGAATAAATCATCTTGCAATTCAGCATGACTTGTTAATTTATCGTTGTTGTGGTCACTATCCTGCCAAGTATAACCTACTAATAAAGGAGTAACAGTTACGCCCGCATTAGCAGCAGCTAATGGAGCAGCGACAAGCATAGCAAGTGCAATACGACTCAATTTCATGGATATCCTCCAGAGATAACAATTGTTGTTCAAGCTCAGCCTAAATTTATTGGCCCCTGAGATATTTTCACCCCAGTATTATTTTTAAGCTATTCACATTTGAATCATACAAACACTTGATAGACTTTCCAAGTGCTTGATAATTTTAATCAAGTAAATTATTGACAAAATTACTTACAATTTCCGTTGTAATTCGGTAATTTTTCACTCAATTAGCAAATATGAACAACTTCTTTCTTTCGCTTACGGTGATTTTACCAGTATTCTAGCATCCTGATAACCTTTATTTAATTTTGTGTTTCCTCACTATAAAAA
>NZ_JABVBF010000323.1 GCF_013344765.1 Acinetobacter lactucae | reverse complement strand
CTATAAGTTGAACCATGAATTAATTTAGTATTTTTATTATAGAATAATTCATAAATTTTTTCTGAAATTAATGTAGCCCCTATAGCAGCATATCCACTTCCTAATCCTTTTGAAATTGTTATTATATCTGCCTCAGTTTCCCATTCTGTTATTGCAAATGGACTACCACTTCGTCCATACCCACAGAATATTTCATCAGCTATAAATAAAATATCATATTTATCACATATTTCTCTTATTCTCTTGTAATAATCTCTATGGGGTACTACTCCTGTACAAGTTGTTCCTATAATAGGCTCGGCAATAAATGCAGCCACACTACTTTTACCTTGATTTAGAATCTCTTCTTCCAATTGATTTGCACAGCTTAAATTACATTCGTTTTCACAAAAATGACATCTAAAAGCATAAGGCGCGGCAATTTGTGGAGCATTAACCATCATTGGAGAAAAGGCCTCTCTCCAACTACTTCTTCCTGATAAAGATAATGTAGTTAAAGATGCTCCATGATAACTTTGTTTTCTAGATATAATTTTATATTTTTCTGGTTGGTTTTTGCTAATATGATATTGGCGAGCAATCTTAATAGCAGCTTCATTTGCTTCAGTTCCACTAGAACTAAATATTACTTTATTAATATTTTTAGGTGATATAGAGATAATTTTTTTAGCTAGTTCTTCCTGCCATTTATGGGTAAAACTTCCATTATTTGCATAAAATAAACTTTGTTGATCTATTTCTTTTAAACTTTCAAAGATTTCTTTTCTACCATGTCCAATAGCAACAACTGCAGCACCAGCTACAGCGTCTAATATTTTTTCTCCATTTTTTAATTTCAGATATACTCCCTCCCCATCAACAACTTCATCAAATTCTTTATTTAAATCTCTATAAAAAACATTACTACTCTTCATTTACAACTCCAATCCATTAATTTTATTACCATTATTTTCTAAAAAAATCTTACACCATATATGTGTAGAAATTGCATACCAAATTCTATATAAATGCTTTGACGAATAAGATTCATTTTTATTTTTTCTTAATAATCTAGATAAACTATCTCTTGGCAAAATATTAAATTTATCTATTTCTTCGGTAATTAATAGTTTATTAGCCAAACTATCTATAAAATTAGAATATTCCATACCATACTCTAAATGTTGAATTCCTTTCGGCCTATCACAAATGTTTTTAGGCAACAACTCTGCAGCTGCGTGTCTCCATATAAATTTATTAGTATTTTGAAATATTTTATGCTCATCTGGAATTCGACCAGCTAAATTAAGAATTTCATGTGTATATAAAGGATATCTAGCAGTTAACCCACCATGTTCTCTTATAAGTTGGTGTTTCATACCTAAATGCCCATCATTAAATTTAAACTCATTTACTA
>NZ_JABVBF010000322.1 GCF_013344765.1 Acinetobacter lactucae | reverse complement strand
GCTTCTAGTGTATCAATATCAATTACAAAGGCAGAGACCGCATCTGTTAACTCGGGAAAAAGCTTAACAAAAAAAGTTTCTCAACTCTTTAAACCCACGCCTGATGAAAGCTATCGATCTGTCGATTTCCAAAAATTAAGCAATTTAGGATTTGATCAGAGGCAATTTCAACGGCTAGGAAATGATGGGAACTATTTACCGACTTCTACTGCGATGTGGAACAATCACGTCAGCCTAATTGATGCGATTCAATATGCAGTTCAACGGAACCCTAATATTTCTCAAGCCATTTCAACTTTAGCTGGCCAAAACGCGGGTATTGATTATGCCAAGGCTGGTTATTTTCCTCAAATTTCAGGTGGTATCACCACAGGTGATTTGGGTAGTGGTGAACGTGGTCGGCAGTTATTGACTTTAAACGCAACTCAAATGCTTTATGATTTTGGTAAGGTGAAATCTGGCGTATCGGTTGAGAAGGCCAAGCTGCAAGTCGAGCAGGCTAATGTGCTGGTCAGCATTGATGATATTGCACTTGATGTTGCACAGTCGATTATCAATATTCAGCGTTACCTTCAATTAAATAAGATTGCTGAGCAGCAAATTGCAGGTATTCAACGTATTCAGAATATAGCGAATTTACGTGCAAATGCTGGTATTAGTAGCCAAGCTGACCCAGTTCAGGCACAAACATATTTAGAGTCTGCACAGTCGACACTCATTGCACAGCAATCTTTATTACGTCAGTACCAGCAACATCTAAGAACTCTGGTAGGCGTAGATTTTTTTAATAAATCATGGATCATTCCTGACGATTTAGTGAAACAATCTGGTCTTTATAATGAGCCTGAGTTTAATACCATTCCAAAAATGATTGCGGCTCAAGCCAGTGTTGAAGTTGCCAAGGCACAAAAGGAACAGACTCGTTTAACACGTTATCCAACCTTGTCGGTTAAAGGTTCTTTGAGTCAAGCCATCAATGGCAGAAACCCGAACAATGATGAAGATGATGGTTTGTACAGTTCCGTCATGCTTGAAGCAACCAGTCAGTTTTATCAAGGTGGAGCAGTTTCTTCTCAGGTCAAAATGGCAAGTTATGCCGAAGAAGCGGCTAAATCTAAAGTCAATTCTGTCTATCTGGATGTTCTCGACCAAATTCGAACAAGTAGAGAACAAATTGAAAATAAACAACGTCAAATGTTGGTTTTAGCAAATCGCCAAGCCACTACCGTTCGTACACGTGAACTTTATCAAGAGCAGTACAAACTTGGTACGCGTTCATTGGTCGATTTATTGAATGCTGAGCAAGCGATTCATAGTGCTAACTCAGAACTCGAAACTGCACGTTACGATATCTATAGCAGTATTGTTCAGTACATTGCAGCAACAGGACGTTCTCGCCAAGCTTATGACTTAAATAA
>NZ_JABVBF010000321.1 GCF_013344765.1 Acinetobacter lactucae | reverse complement strand
AAGTTTGACTCTCAAAATCATTGTTACTTTTATTTAACAATAAATTAGAAGGCTCTAGTAGCCCAGTATCATTAAATTTAGCTAGCTTCTTCTCAACTAATGAATTAATCAAAATTTCACTTTCTCGTATTGTTAAACCAAAATATTGAGAAAGATACTCTGCACTAATTTCTTCGAGTAAAATTAACAATCTGCATGCAAAATCCTCAATAGCAGGTAAAACATCTTCTTTCGTAACAGCACAATATATTTTAAATTTTCTAGCAGGCAACAAGATAGAAATAATATTGCCAACACGCTGTATATCAAAATCAATATCCATGAACCTATCCTTAAATACTTTCAATAATTTCAAAATTAACTGAGTCATCTAATGCATATTTTTCTATTACTTTATGTACCTTATAAAGCGGTGAATCTTCATTGCATTGAGACCACATTTTGCGAGAACCAATAATTACTAACCTTTCTTGAGCACGACTTAAGGCGACATTAATACGTTCAGGATATTGTAAGAAACCTTGAGTATACTCAGGATTGTCACGTACTAAACTTAAAACAATAATTGAATTTTGTTGTCCTTGATAAGAATCAACAGTATCAACTTTTATATATTCTCTTAAAGGTTGAAGTGAATCCGTCTGACTAATCATTGATTCAACTTTATCTTTTTGAGCTTTATATAAGGTAATGATACCAATAGGGTGAGGTGTTCTAGCTTTATCATTAATAAGATGCTTTAAGAACTCCTCTGAAGTAACAATATTTTGTAACGTCTGTTTTATTAAAATCACTTCACTTTCATTGTAATATCCAGGATTAGTATAAACTTCATTACTTTGAGATGATGAGCTATCTAACCAAATAACAGGTTTCTTTAAATATCCATTTAATAAGTCATACCATTCTGGACTAGATGATCTACCAGTCTGGAGTCCACCCTCAAGTTCAGGATAAAAAACTTCAGAAATAATATGACAAATAGGTTTTACCATTCGATATTGAGTATTTAAAGTAATACCACCTGTTTTCTTAAATACTTTTTCAAAATCGTGCTTATCAAATATGTTAATTGACTCATTTAATTTTTTTGCAGCAAGCTTAATATGTTTCTTATGGTAGTGAGGAGGTAACTGTTTATGATCACCTACCAAAAGAACTCGCTTACCAGATTGCATAGCTATCATTAATTCAGAAGCTTGAGCTCTTGCAGCTTCATCTATGATTACCCAGTCAAATTCTACATTTTCAATCTGAATATTATTTTTGCCTATCCCAACTAATGTACCGCAAACTAGTTGTTTGCTTTTAACTAAGAATTTATCAAAATTAGCATTATCAGATCTTAAAACAGAAATCCAATCATCCGAAATTTTTAAAAGATTTTTTAACTTTTTTAGCTCCTTTTCATTATTAATCGAATAT
>NZ_JABVBF010000320.1 GCF_013344765.1 Acinetobacter lactucae | reverse complement strand
TGGTGACCGTGGATGGCGTGGATTACCCGGCAACCAACAATGGTGACGGTACTTGGACGCTTGCAGACAATACACTTCCAGTGTTGGCAGATGGCCCGCACACAGTGAGCGTGACTGCAACAGATGTGGCAGGTAACGTTTCAACACCTGCGACAGGCACAGTGACTGTTGATGCAACAGCACCAACCCTTGCAATCACGACAGATGACCTTGCACTTGCGGCAGGTGAAGATGCCAACATCAGTTTCACGTTCAGTGAGGCAGTAGCAGGCTTTGATGCAAGCGACATCACAGTGGTTGGCGGTACATTGACTGGCCTGACTACGACTGACAACATCACCTGGACAGCAGTGTTCACACCGGATGGCACAGGTACAGCACCAAGCATTGCGGTGGCTGATGGTAGCTACACCGATGTCTTGGGTAACCTAGGTACAGGCGATGTACTTGATGGTACAGACGGCTTTATCGTTGACCTTGTTGCACCGGTGGTGACTTTCCCTGATGTATCGACGAACGATACAACGCCTGCATTGACCGGTACGATCGATGATCCTACTGCGAGTGTGGTGGTGACCGTGGATGGCGTGGATTACCCGGCAACCAACAATGGTGACGGTACCTGGACGCTTGCAGACAATACACTTCCAGTGTTGGCAGATGGCCCGCACACAGTGAGCGTGACTGCAACAGATGTGGCAGGTAACGTTTCAACACCTGCGACAGGCACAGTGACTGTTGATGCAACAGCACCAACCCTTGTAATCACGACAGATGACCTTGCACTTGCGGCAGGTGAAGATGCCAACATCAGCTTCACGTTCAGTGAGGCAGTAGCAGGCTTTGATGCAAGCGACATCACAGTGGTAGGCGGTACATTGACTGGCCTGACTACGACTGACAACATCACCTGGACAGCAGTGTTCACACCGGATGGCACAGGCACAGCACCAAGCATTGCGGTGGCTGACGGTAGCTACACAGATGTCTTGGGTAACCTGGGTACAGGCGATGTACTTGATGGTACAGACGGCTTTATCGTTGACCTTGTTGCACCGGTGGTGACTTTCCCTGATGTATCGACGAACGATACAACGCCTGCATTGACCGGTACGATCGATGATCCTACTGCGAGTGTGGTGGTGACCGTGGATGGCGTGGATTACCCGGCAACCAACAATGGTGACGGTACTTGGACGCTTGCAGACAATACACTTCCAGTGTTGGCAGATGGCCCGCACACAGTGAGCGTGACTGCAACAGATGTGGCAGGTAACGTTTCAACACCTGCGACAGGCACAGTGACTGTTGATGCAACAGCACCAACCCTTGCAATCACGACAGATGACCTTGCACTTGCGGCAGGTGAAGATGCCAACATCAGTTTCACGTTCAGTGAGGCAGTAGCAGGCTTTGATGCAAGCGACATCACAGTGGT
>NZ_JABVBF010000031.1 GCF_013344765.1 Acinetobacter lactucae | reverse complement strand
TAAACAAACTATTTAATTATTAAATGATAAAAATATATAAACATCCTTAATCATATATTTTAAATGTATTTTATATTAATACTGATCTGCGCGTGTAATACGTTTAAGCTCAGGATTTTCCTGTTCACGTTTTAATCTTTCTACAAAAGTAAGAGCTTTTTTAATTGGTTTACCGTGTTGAAATAAAATCATTTCACCAGGTTGATAAGCCGTCCAACTTTCATTATGAGTTAAAGGTTCAGTTGTTATTACTGCCACACGATCTTCAGGAGTTGTTACCTGACTAAAGTCAACTTCAACATCTAAATCAATTAAATGAGCCTGATTAAATGGATATTCTCGAACGAGCCAATGTAATTTAGTAATCGCATAACTAAATAATGCTTTGCCATTAGATAGACAATAATTAAATGTGCCATATTCAGCAATTTTTGGAGAAATTTTTTCTAATACTTCAAAGATTTGCTCAAGACTTGGTTCTTGATAGCCAAATACTTCAACGAGTTGATCAAGCAAATAACAAAATGCCCGCTCGCTATCGGTATTGCCTACTGGTGTGAAATGTCCACTTAAGGGCGGATTAAAGTCATGCAAATCGCCATTATGAGCAAAAATCCAGTGTCGTCCCCACAACTCACGAATAAAGGGATGTGAATTTTCTAAAGTGATTTTGCCTTGAGTCGCTTTACGAATATGCGCGATCACGTTGCGTGATTTAATAGGATAATTACGAATAAGGTCGGCAATTGGAGATTCAACTGCCGACTGGTTATCAACAAATAAACGGCACGCCTTATCTTCGAAAAATGCGATGCCAAATCCATCACTATGATCTGAGGTAATTCCTGCACGCTGTGAAAAACCACGGAAGGAAAAAGTAATATCCGTTGGTGTTGCACAATTCATTCCTAATAGCTGGCACATATCGCTTTTAAACTACTTCTAATTACCCCATCTGCTCTATTGTGCATGAGAGTAAAATGGCTTGCAAATCTCAATATGTGCTGGCTATTACAAAATAGGAAATATTACTAACGCTGCACCATTTTATTCATTACAAATGAGGTCGCGACTTTATTCACCTCAAGAAATACAAAATAATCTAAACAGTTAAATTCTTCATCAAAAAATGCCTGTTTCGATAGTTTTGACTGCATGCTCAAATACATTTGGAATAGCTTTGGCATACGTTCATCTTGTGGAAAGCTAAACTCAGGATATTCAGGTTCATAGATCTTTTTCGAACGAATATCAATCGTTTTGCTTTCAGATAACTGTTGAATCTGGCGATGTGTGTAATACGCTCTAGCTAAATTATCTTGCAAATGAATACTGACACAGCCCATTAAATATTTAGCGCGCATTGACCATAACACTTTCGGTGCAAGGTTTAACCACAGCATCGACAATGCCTTACCATTACGAAAGCGAGGATGTACACAAGTACGGCCTATTTCTAATACATTTGGAAGATGAGATAATTGAGGAACAATATCAAACTCATGTGCACTGTAACTTTGTGCAATTTCGTGGCCTTGGAATAGTTTTAAACGAGTATACGCTACGATTTCTCCAGTCCACTTTTCACGCAAGACCGCATGTTCACAACCAAAATCGTAAATATCTTGGTCTAAGTTATCTTCAAACTTGATTCCGAATTGTTGGCTAAATTGTTGTGCACGAAACCGTTGTACATCTTGTAATTCTTTTAAATTATCAACCCACTCAAAACGAAATTGCGTCTGATTTATTGCTTTATTACGATTTAAAGGTAAAGTCCAGGTTTGGCGATATTGATTAAATTTTTCCAGCATAATGAACGCTCCTAGTGACACCCCCTACACTAGTCAAAGCTCATGACAAAAAAATGACTAAATTAAAATGGTATAAAAAAAGATCACATAGAGTGATCTTTTTATTAAGAATAACCGATGTCTTAAGCTGTTTTAGCACGGTTAGAAATCAGTGTTCCAACACCATGATCAGTGAAGATTTCAAGCAATGTTGCATGTGGTACACGACCATCAACAATATGTGCACTGACAACACCGCCTTTAACAGCATCAAGCGCACAGCCTACTTTAGGAATCATACCGCCATAGATCACACCAGTTTCAATGAGGCGATCAACTTCTTGTGTCGTAAGGCCAGTTAACAGATTTTTATTTTCATCAAGCACACCACTAATATTGGTGAGCAAAATTAATTTTTCAGCGCCTAATGCTTCTGCAACCTTACCTGCAACTAAATCAGCATTAATATTATAAGTATTCCCTTCTTCATCTACACCTAGTGGTGCAATAACTGGAATAAAGTCACTTTGGGTGAACATTTCCAATACATCTGTTTTAACGCCGGTCACTTCACCCACCATACCCAAATCGATATGTTTGATAGAACCGTCTTCCTCTTGCTTTTCCATGAGCAATTTACGAGCGCGAAGTAAATTACCATCTTTACCCGTTAAACCAATCGCACGTCCACCGTGTTTATTAATCAGATTAACGATTGATTTATTTACGCTACCGCCCAACACCATTTCAACCACTTCCATGGTTGCAGCATCAGTTACACGCATACCATCAATACGGTCAGATTCACGGCCTAACTGCTTTAAAAATGAGTCTACTTGTGGTCCACCACCGTGAACAACAATCGGATTTAATCCTACCGTTTTAAGTAAAACGATGTCTCGGGCAAATGAACTTTCAAGCTCCGGATCAGTCATCGCGTTGCCACCGTATTTCACCACCAGCGTTTTACCAGTAAAGCGTTGAATATACGGCAAAGCTTCAATCAAGATTTTTGCTTTGTCGACACCGATATGCTGATGTTGTGGCATTACGCCTCTCCTTAGTTAGGCCTCTGAAAGTTCTTGTGCAATTTGTGGATAATGTTCTTGCAACATATCCACAAATTTTTGCTGGATTTCCTTTAATCGTAAAGGATTATCTGCATCAAATCTTACTGTAAAGTATTCACCAGTATTTGATGCTCGAATAATGCCAAAACCATCATCAAAATCAAGACGTACGCCATCAATTTTACTAATACGTGCCCCTAAGCGATGACTTAAAATCTCAATATCTTGTAATACATATTTTGGATCGGACTGATAAGTTCCAATATACGTATCTTCTGTACAACATCTTTCCGGGTATGGAGCAAATAATTCAGAAATTGTAGCGGCGTCAGATTGAGTAAAATACTCCATTACTCGTAGTGCCGCATATAAACCATCGTCGTAGCCAAAACCACGGCCATCATTAAACACATAATGACCTGCATATTCTCCACCAAAAATGGCACGCCCATTCGATTGAGATAAATAAGCTCGTAGGAAGCTACTTCCCGTACGGATCATTTTTGCTTTTCCACCAAGTTTCTCAACAGTCTCTTGAACCATACGTGAACATTTCACATCAAAAACAATTTCTTGCTCTGGATGTTGCTCAAGGCACATTTGTGCAAAAAGCGATAATAGGCGGTCTGCTGTCAATATCTGTGCTTTTTCATCGACGAGAACAACACGGTCTCCATCGCCATCAAGAGCAATGCCAATATCCGCCTGCTGCTCAATGATTGCTTTACGCAAATCACCTAAATGTGCTGCATGTGACGGATCTGGCGCATGATCTGGAAACTCTCCATTTGGATTGGTACGTAAAGCGATCACTTCACAGCCCATTTTTTCTAAGATTAGTTTTGAACAATGCCCAGCCGAACCATGCAAACCATCTAAAACAACTTTTAAAGGACGTTTTAACTGTATATCTTTAAAAATAGCTTGTTGGTATTTTTGGCAGAATTCGGCTTTAAATTGAGGTACGGTTAACTCAAGTACAGAAATTGAATGATTTGATACATAGGTTTGGGCTTCTTCACCCACCTGTTGAATCATTTCTGGAGACGGGGGTTCACCTTTTAAAATCCACTTAATACCATTATCCGATTTTGGATTATGGCTTGCGGTCACCATAATGCCATTGCCACCAAAATCTCGGGCAATGTAGTACATCATGGGTGAGGAACAACAACCAATATTAGTAACTTTAAAACCTTGATCTATTAAAATTTCTTCAATTAGGTGTGCATATGCTGGACTAGTGAGACGGGCATCATAGCCGATCACTAATTGAGTTTGTTCTGCTTGTTTGTATTGTTGTGCCAATCCGTAGGCAATTGAACGGACAACGTCCGTGGTTAAGTAAGAAAGTTTGCCTCTAATATCGTAAGCACGAAAAATACTTTTTGGAAATGAGTGTCTTACATTCATAGCGTATCTTCTATTTAAAGATCAATTCGATCTATCGCAAAAACATAGATTATTCAAAATTTTTGAAAGGTTTGTTTGCTAAAAAAGTTAAAAGAATATGAGTAAAGCGTGTTGTAATATAATCCATTGTAACATTCAAGATGTAAAAAGAAACGCCTGTTCGACAGGCGTTTGATTTTCGTTAATATTTTCAAAAAACTTATTGTTTCCCTGTGTGACCAAAGCCACCAGCACCACGTAAAGTTTCTTCAAATTCTTCTACTTGTTCAAATTCAGCTTGTACAACTGGCACTAAAACATACTGTGCCAAACGCTCGCCTGGCTCTAAACGGAATGTGCTTTGACCACGGTTCCAAACAGAAACCATCAATTCACCTTGATAATCCGAATCAATTAAACCAACTAAGTTACCAAGCACGATACCGTGTTTATGACCTAAACCTGAACGCGGTAAAATTAAACCAGCAAAATTTACATCATGAATATAAATTGCCATACCTGTTTTAACTAAAACAGTTTGACCTGGTTCAATATCAATTGCTTCATCTAAACAGGCACGTAAATCTAAACCGGCTGAACCTGCTGTTGCATATGAAGGTAAAGGCCATTCTTTACCTAAACGCGGATCGAGCAATTTCACTTGAACTTTCATGGGATTTCCTAAAAATTAAAAAAATTAACGCTTTAATAAAGCTTTTAAATTTGCCAGATATTGTTGAGCCTGTTCTTTAGGGTCAACATTAGCCGCAATTTTCTTTTTACGCCCTAACCACTCAAGCTCATCTTGCGGAAGCTCATCAAGGAAACGGCTAGGCGTCATTTGTTTCATCTGTCCGCCATTTTTACGCTGTTCAGCTAACGTTAACGTTAAACCTTGGCGTGCACGTGTAATTCCCACGTACATGAGACGGCGCTCTTCCTCAATGGTTTCTGCTGCAATCGAGTTCTTGTGAGGCAATAGCTCTTCTTCAAGACCCATAATATACACATATGGGAATTCCAAACCTTTTGCTGCATGCAAAGTCAGTAGGTTAACTTTGTCTGTATCTTCTTCTTCCTGCTGCTGTTCTAACAGGTCAAGTAGAACCAATTTTCGAATGACACTTTCAATGTTCTTTTCATCAACGTCTTCTGCGCGGTTAATCAGATTTTGAATACTGGTAAATAAGTTCTCGATATTATCGAGTTTACTTTTCTCTTGTGCAGGAGTTGCTGACTGTTCGCGAACGTAATCCATATAACCCGCTTCGTTCATCATTTGACGAACTTTAGGTACAGGCTCATCATCTTCCAACAGCTCACGAGTAAATGTCGCGATAAAGTCGGCAAACTCATGAAGCTGTGTTTCCGCCTTTTTAGGAAGCACCATGCTTAAACGCTGATCAGCAGAAGCACCAAGTAAAGACAAATTATTTTCTTGTGAAAATAAACCTAGCTTCTCTAGAGTAACAGGGCCAATCGCACGTTTAGGTGTATTAATAATACGTAAGAACGCACTGTCATCTTCAGGGTTAATAATAAGACGTAAGTAACTCATCACGTCTTTAATTTCTGCACGCGCGAAGAATGATGTACCGCCAGAGAGTTTATAGGGAATTTGCATTTGGCGAAGCTGGGTTTCTAATACACGCGCCTGAAAGTTCCCGCGATACAACACAGCATAATCTTTCCAGTTCTTACCGTTCATCAGTTTATGAGTAAGTAAGTCCTTGACCACACGCTCTGCTTCATCGTCATCATTACGACATGTAATGATTCGGATGACTTCACCATGCCCTTTATCACTCCACAATTTCTTATCAAAAATATGTGGGTTATTTTGAATCACACAGTTGGCAGCTTTTAAAATACGGCTGGTCGAGCGATAATTTTGCTCAAGCTTAATAATATGTAAATTTGGGAAATCCTGTTTAAGCAATGCCATGTTTTCAGGCTTAGCACCACGCCATGCATAGATTGACTGGTCATCGTCACCCACCGCAGTGAACTGCCCCATTACCCCAACTAACAGTTTGACCAAAATATATTGGGCCGTATTGGTATCTTGATATTCATCAACCAATAAATAGCGAACACGGTTTTGCCATTTATCACGTACTTCTGCATTTTCTTGCAATAAACGTGTTGGCATAACAATCAAGTCATCAAAATCAACAGCGTTGTAAGCACGTAAATTACGTTCATAAAGTTGGTAAAGATGCGCAAACTGTACATCTTCAGGTGTTTCACAAGTCGAATGTGCTTGCTCTGGCAAAATCAGATCGTTTTTCCAATCTGAAATTTTCTTCATTGCCTTGGCAATTAATTCTTTGCTTTCTGCACCCGACAAGTTATCTCGGTGCATCAGATCCATCAAAATACGTTTACAGTCATCTGCATCTAAAATCGAAAAATTGGCTTTTAAAGGTAAATTTTTAAGTTCTAAACGTAAAAGGTTTAAACCAAAAGTATGGAAGGTAGATACGGATAAACCTTTTGATTCTTCACGTGATAAAAGCTTGGTCACGCGCTCTTTCATTTCACGGGCAGCTTTGTTCGTGAAGGTCATCGCGGTTATACGATGCGCTGGAATACGGCAATGCTGCACCAAATAGGCAATTTTACGTGTAATTACGGATGTTTTACCTGAACCAGCGCCAGCAAGCACCAATAAAGGGCCCTGAGTATATTTCATGGCTTCTTCTTGCTTGTTGTTCAGTTGACTGGCAGATGACATCGGGTATTACCTCTTAATTTTTCGAGCATGATTATAGTCATCTCTGTTTTAGAATCCCAATAGTAAATCTATGGATATGTATAAATGATGTCTAATAATGCAATTTGTGCGCCGCAGAATGTCGTGATTATTTCTTGTACTTCACTCATAAAAAAACCACCCGAAGGTGGTTTTTAACACAATAATTTAAATCTTATTGTTTTGCATAAATGCTGATTTCTACACGGCGGTTTTGTTCACGGCCAGATGCAGTTGAGTTGTCTGCGATTGGGTTAGATGAACCATAACCTTGCGCGTCGATACGGCTAGCAGATACGCCTTGGCTTGCTAAATAACTACGTACTGATTGAGCACGTGCTTGTGATAATGGAATATTGATAGAGTCATTACCAGTGTTATCAGTATAACCAGTTACAAGAATTGCACTCTTGTTATCTTCAGCCAAAGTTTGAGCCACTTTGTTTAAAGTTGCATAGAAGTTTGGCTTGATGTTTGATTTGTTTGTATCAAAAGTAATACTACCAGGCATGATCAATTGAACAGAACCATCTGGGTTACGACCAACGTCTACACCAGTACCCGCCATTTGTTGACGTAATTTTTTCTCTTTCTGGTCAAGATATACACCACCAGCGGCACCAAGAACTGCACCAATTGCTGCAGCACGGTTATTTTGACGGCTAGAGTTTGCATTTGACTTAGAAATACCGTAGCCCGCTGCTGCACCAATTAAAGTACCTAGTGCGGCTTTATCGTATTCGACGCCACCAAGATTATTACCAGTTGTTTGACAACCAGATAATACTACTGCTGCCCCTACCACTGTTGAAATAACTAATGCACGCATTGCATGCCTCCTCACTTTGTGTGTTTTGTTGTCTGGATGAATGATGAAACAAAAAGGAAGTATAAAACATTGATATTTTGTTAATAATAAACAGTTTAGTTACTTTTTTGTAATATTTTGATGCACTTTCAGATGCCAGCTCATCACAATTTCTTCATTGTTGTCTAAGATGTCGTTGTATTTCATATTACGATAGTTATAGTTAAACAACTTTTCTATGGATTTTAGACATTCGGGGTCTTTTTATATGTCAACTGCACCCAATAAGCAATCTGCGCTAAAAAAAATTACACGTGGGCTGACTGTAGGTACGGTCATTACAGGAAGTACTTTTTTTCATGGCCCACCTGTTCTTGCATTAGGTCTAACCAAACTATTTAAAAAATCAAAGAAGGTTGATGAGACCAATATCCAAATTGCTAACAACTGGATTAATGTCAATAATCGCCTAATTAATAGTGTTTTACCTAATCTGAAATGGGACATTACCATTGATGAAAGACTTGATCTGAATATGCAAGGTCGTTATCTAATGACCTGTAATCATCAAAGTTGGGTGGACACTACTGTAAATCAATACTTTGGGTTAACGCGTATGCCACTCACTCGTTTCTTTACTAAGTGGGAACTCATCTTTATCCCTTTTGTTGGGCAAGCCTTTAAAATTTTAGGCTTCCCAATGATGAAGCGTCATACCAAAGAACAGATTGCAAAGAATCCTGAACTCAAAGACCGTGACATGATGGAAGCACGTAAAGCCTGTGAACAGCTTCTAAGTCAGCCATTTACATTACTAAATTATTTGGAAGGTACGCGTTTTACTCAAGAAAAACATGACCAGCAAAAATCGCCATATAAGCATTTGCTTAAACCCAAAGCAGGCGGCTTGGCACTTGCATTAAATATCTTGGGTGACAAAATTGATGCCTTGGTTGACATGACTATTGTCTATCCTGATGGTGTGCCGGGATATGGTGATTTCTGGCTCGGGGATGTTTCAAAAATTGCGGTAAATTTGCGTAAAATCGAAATTCCAAACTGGGTTCTTGGTGGAAACTATGAAGATGACGCGGCTTATCGTGAACGTTTCCAGCAATGGGTTCATGAAATTTGGACCGAAAAAGATCAACTTATTGAGCAAATGAAATCTCAATATACCCCTGCAAACATTTAAGAAAGCACTCGTTATTATGCAAAACAGTTCTGGGAAAAAAACCAAATACCATCATGTAGATCCAAACAGTCTTTCATTTAAGCTGTTTTTGGTCTACGACATTTTTATGGTGTTTATTATCATTTTTAACCTGTTCTGTCTTGCGACTAATTTCTTTCTAATGAGCAGTATTGGGGCATGGTTCTTTGAACATATCCATTTGCCCCAAGTACTCAGTTTTTATCGTACTACACTGCATCCGTGGGTAATCACATCAGAAGCATGGTTTATTGGTTTTTTAATTATTGAGTTGCTTGTCCGCTGGGCTATTGCAATCATCAATAAACACCATAAGCGTTGGTTCTTTTTCCCGTTTATTCACTGGTATGAAATTTTAGCGATTATTCCACAGCTCCGTTTTTTACGTTTGTTTCGGGCCGGAATTATTGCTTATCGCTTACATGAGTTGGGTTATCCGGTTGTTCCGGAAAGCTGGCGGAAAACTGGCTTATTTTACTATCGCGTCGTAATGGAAGAGTTATCTGACCGCGTTGTACTTACCGTGATTGATGGCATTAGAAATGAACTTGAGACTAGCTCTAGTCATAAGCAGATTATTCACGACTTAGTTAATCATCATCGTGAGCAGTTTACGTTGGCCCTCACCTCTCTATTACAAGAATCCTTAGCCACTGCTCTAAAAGAACAAAAGCCTGCCATTACAAAAAGTGTTGGTAAAATTGTAGATCAAGCGATTATTGATACTCCTGAACTCACTCAATTATTACGTTTAATTCCTTTAGTTGGTGGACGTATTGAGCAACAGATTCAAAGTATCGGGCAAAGATTAGGTGAAAATATTAGTGCAGGTTTAATTGAACCTTTAATTGAGGGCTCACCAAATAATCCGAATCCTACTTATCAATTGATTTCTCAAAAAATTAGTGAAGTAAATATTAATAATCGTCAGCTTGAGCAGTTGGTTGAATCTGTCGTATTCGAAACACTGGAGTCTGTACGTAAACAAGTCAAGGTCAAACAATGGCAACAAACCCTTGCGGAGTATGATCGAATCAAAGAATAAGCATTTATTTAATTTTTTATGAATCACGCTAGAGAATTGGCACGAATTGTTCTAGCATTTGCCCTATTTACAATAAACTTAACGATATTACAGCTCGTTTAACGCCTTGAAGGAAGACTTATGGCTGATATACGGATTACCGGCAGAATGGTTAACTTTAGCAGGATAACCTTCGATACCAATGATCATGATGTGATCCGCCAGCAATTATCAAATATTTTAAATGAAGGTTCCTATCAAGGAACTTTAGTGATTATTGACAGTACAGTTGAGCAAGAGTTAATTGCATTAATTCAACTTCTGGTGAGCTTAGGTTTACAACCAATGGCGGTAATCGACGGTATTTTAGGAGATGACGCTCGCGCTATTCAATTCCCTGTTTTACCGGCTGATCAACCATTACAGCGTATTAAAGCGACAGCTGAACAAGTGGCGATTGTAGAAAAACCTACTAACGCCCCTGCCTCGTCTTCAGTAGAAACAAAAAAACCACTAAACAAGATAGCGGTCGCTCATATTACCTCTTATCATGATGAAATTTTGCGTACAGGCCAATCCCTTGTACAAGATAACGGCGATATTATTTTAAAGGCTGGCATGAATAGTGGTTCCGAGGTGATCGCTTCAGGAAATATACATATTTATGGCACAGTTCGTGGTAGAGTCATTGCTGGTGCGGGCGGGCACGCAGCTGCACGCATTTTTTGCCAATCTTTAGAGGCTGAGCTCGTTTCCATTGCCGGAACGTATTGCGTCGCAGATGATATCCCTAAACATGTGGTAAAAAAACCAGTACACATTTATTTAAATGAAAAGCAAGAGCTTGAATTTGAAGCCCTAGAACTTTAATTTATTAAGCAAATCACCAAAAAACAGCCCTTTTAAGGGTGTATGACCATAATAGGAGTGGATTCGGTGGCCAAAATTGTTGTCGTAACATCAGGCAAAGGTGGTGTAGGTAAAACTACAACGAGCGCATCTTTTGCAACAGGTTTAGCCCTTCGTGGTCATAAAACTGTTGTGATTGATTTTGATGTAGGCTTACGTAACCTTGATTTAATTATGGGTTGTGAGCGTCGTGTTGTTTATGATTTTGTTAATGTTATTAATAACGAAGCACGTCTGCAGCAAGCCCTTATTCGCGATAAAGATATCGAAAACCTTTATATTTTACCGGCTTCACAAACACGTGATAAAGATGCGTTGAGCGACGAAGGTGTTGCTCGTGTTATTGATGAGCTATCTCAAGAGTTTGATTACATTATCTGTGATTCACCTGCTGGTATTGAGCGTGGGGCGATTTTAGCCATGTATCATGCAGATGAAGCTATCATTGTGACGAACCCTGAAATCTCGTCAGTACGTGACTCTGACCGCATTATTGGTATGTTAGATAGCAAAACCAAAAAAGTTGAACAAAACGAAGGACGTATACGTAAGCATTTATGTATTACTCGTTTCAACCCTGAACGTGCTGACCGTCAGGAAATGCTAACAATTGATGATATTTCTAAAGATATTTTACGCGTACCGACATTAGGTGTTATTCCAGAATGTCCAAGTGTATTACAAGCATCAAACGAGGGTAAGCCAGTTATTCTGTATTCAGAAACTAAAGCTGGTCAGGGGTATGATGATTTGGTTGCACGCTTCCTTGGCGAGGACCGTCCTTATCGACACATCACAGCTCAACCTAAAGGCTGGTTAGCACGACTATTTGGAGCGTAGATATGGCAGGATTCTGGAGTAAATTATTTAGCAGTGAAGAAAAACCATCAAGTGCTCAAACTGCCAAAGATCGTTTGAAAGTTATTGTTGCTTCTGAACAAGGTTTAGGCCGTCGTTTAAGCCAAGACAAAATTGATCAAATGAAAAAAGAAATCATGCAAGTGGTTAGTCGTTATGTTAGCGGTGTAGGTGAACAGCATATTCAAATGCAAGTTCGCTCTGAAGCTAATATCGAAATGTTAGAAATGAATATCAATTTACCTGAAGAACGATAATTCTATTTCTGACTATTCAATAAATCAGAATCAAGGCAAAATAACGCAAGTTATTTTGCCTTTTTTAAAATGAGGAGATTGTCATGGCATTATCACAGCCAGCAACTTTCAATGAAGAATGGTCCGATGAGCGTGTTTTTGCCTACCTCAACCAACTTCCTCCAAGTGGTGTGAATGCAGATTTTCATGTGCTCTACCATGCTTTCAAACATATGCGCCCGACAGACTATGAGCGTCTTTTAACGCAATTTGTTGCAGACGGACGTGACATTAATGCCAAAGACCCTGAAGGCCAACGCATCCATGATGTAATTGCAAAGTTTCCGCGTCAATCGGCACCATTTTTAGAAGTTCTAGCAAAGTTTGCTTAAAATAAAAGCCTCTTTAAGAGGCTTTTTTCTTATCTAAATTCATCGATTGCCAATCAGGAAAATACCAAATACGGTAAAAATACCACCTGAAATACCATCAATCCATTTTGAAAAATTACGATAAGCTGTTCTAAAACTCGGTAATGAAAAAATAAAAGTCACAAAGCAAAACCATAAAATTGTCTCGACTGTGACAATAATAAAAAGTAGCCAGTGAACCTGATCAAGTTGAGGATTAGCTAAAAATAAAGAGAAAACACTACCAAAATAAATGACCGCTTTCGGATTTGATAGATTGGTTATCAGGCCTTTAATAAAAAATAAGTAAGGTGCTTTTGGTAGCTCTACAGCGACATTGCCCTCTTGCTGATTTTTTGAAAAAGCCGAACGTAACATCTGATAGCCTAGCCAACACAAATATAAACCACCAGCGATCAGCAATCCTTGCTTTAACCAAGCCATTTTCTCAAATATAAGATTTAATCCCATCAGTGCCAAACAAGCCCAAAACATAACACCCGCAGTTATACCAGCGACCACTAACATAGCGTCTTTACGAGATCGACTAATGGCAGTTTGAGATACAAGAAAAAAATCAGGCCCAGGAGTAATAAGTGCACAAAAGTGGATAAAGGCTAACGTAATCAGAGCTAATAACATGTCTTTCTCCTGATTTAATTGATTGTTATTTATTTAGGGAAAATACATTAGCATTTTTTACTAGACGATAAAATCTTAAAGTCATTTATAAATAGGTTTACTTTTATTTAAGTTATAAAAAAGCCTCCGAAGAGGCTTAAATGATATTGTCTTAAACTAAAATGTCCCGCTTACCATTAGGGCCCATTGCGCTCACAATGCCATTCTCTTCCATTTGATCAATGATACGAGCGGCACGGTTATAACCAAGACTAAACTTGCGCTGTAGCGACGATGTAGAAGCTTTACGAGTTTCTAAAACAAATGACACGCATTGATCATAAAGTGCATCTCGGTCAGACCCACCTTCACCCTCTTCAAAGCCACGTGATGCTGGTTCTTCATCAAATGGAGTCAAGATTTCATCAATATAGTCGGGCTCGCCACGTTCACGCCAAGCATCACAAATACGGTTTACTTCATCATCACTAATAAAAGCACCATGGACACGTTCTGGCTCAATTTTACCTGGTCCTAAGAACAGCATATCACCATGACCTAACAAATCTTCTGCTCCACCTGCATCCAAAATTGTACGCGAGTCAATTTTACTGTTTACACGTAGTGCTACGCGCGTTGGAATATTGGCTTTAATCAAACCGGTAATAACATCAACAGATGGACGTTGAGTTGCAAGCAATAGGTGAATACCAGCAGCACGAGATTTTTGCGCCAAACGGGTAATCATTTCTTCTGCTTTTTTACCCACTTGCATAATCATGTCAGCGAACTCATCCGCAACAATCACAATAGATGGTAATGGGGTTAAACGAGGCGCACGTTCTTGTGTAGCCGAGTCACTTGGCTTCCAAGTCGGATCAATTAAGTCTTCACCATTCGCAATCGCTTCTTCAACTTTACGGTTATAGTCACTTAATTTACGAATTTTTAAGAACGACATAAGCTTATAGCGACGTTCCATTTCATTAACACACCAGTTCAAGGCACTTACCGCATCTTTCATGTCAGTAACAACTGGAGTTAATAAATGTGGAATATCATTATAGTTTGCAAGTTCTAGCTGTTTTGGATCGATTAAAATTAAACGTAATTGGTCAGGCGTATATTTAAGTAACATCGACAAAATCATCGAGTTGACTGCAACCGATTTACCAGAACCTGTCGTACCAGCAACCAACATATGCGGTGCTTTCGCTAAATCAGTGAGTACAGGATTACCTGAAATATCTTTACCCATCGCCATGCTAATTAATGCACTTGGGTCACGATATGTTGGTGTTTCTAATAATTCAATTAAACGTACCATTTCACGGGCACTATTTGGCACTTCAATACCAATGTATGGCTTACCAGGAATTACTTCGACCACACGAACAGATGCCATCGACATCGAACGCGCTAAGTCACGTGAGATATTTGTTACCTTAGAGGCTTTAACACCCGGCGCCAAATCTAGTTCAAAACGAGTAACAACTGGCCCTGGTTGAGCCTCTACAACCTGAGCTTTTACGTTAAATTCTTGCAATTTAATTTCAAGCAATTCAGACAAACGAGAAAGCTGCTCTTCTGTAAAGTTAACTTTCTTATTTGGGTCTACCTTATCGAGTAGATCAAGGCCCGGTAAAGTTGGTAAATCCAAACGCTTTTTCGCAACTTGCATTGCACGAGACATTGGGCGGCCTGATGCATCTGTTAATGGTGCATCAAAATCGAAATCGTCTTCATCAAAATCAGAATTTTCCTGCGGTTTTCCAGCAGTTTCTTGCCAAGCTTCAATAAATTCTTCTTTTGAAAGTTTATCGGCCTGAATTGTCGTTTGGATAGGAGCTTTTACAAATGCTGAAGACTGAGCATAACTACTTGCTCTTACAGGCTCTGCTGGAACAATGTCTTCATCTATTAATAAATCATCAAAATCTTCAAAAATTTGTTCGTTTGACAAATTCTTAGGTGACTGATTTAAATTCGAAATAGACGAAGACGTTTCATTTGCAATGTTAACAGATTGAGAATTCGGTTCTGCTTCTACATGTTGATCTTGAACAAACGGTGTATGCACATCTGTTGCAGTTTTACTGTTTGGAACCGCAGCAAGCAATTCATCAAATATCTCATCATCATTCCAATCAAGACCATTTAAGTCTTGTTTAAATGTAGGCTGATTCTGATTCACTTGAGAAATTGTTTGCTGGAATTGCTCATGAGAAGGCACTTGCTCGGTTGAATCATCAGCTGCTCTTAAAAGTGCATCAATTTCTTGCTTATGACTCGCATCATCACGTTGTAAAGCACGCCATACTTCACCAGTCGCAACTAAACGTTGGCTATCTTTTTCAAGTTTATGAGCTTGCTCAAGCGTATGCTCAAAGTTTTGAGTATTAACAACTGGCGTATCTGCTACAGGTTCAGAGCGACTCTGTTCTTTCGCTAGCACGTCTGCAAATAAACGCTCAGCAACTACATCATGTCGTGTTGTTTGCGCTTGAACTGTTTCAGATGGAACACGTACTTCTTTCTCATCTGAAGTATTAGCATTTTTTTCTGCATTTTCTGCTACTTTAACCACTGCTGCTTTGTTAGCAGGTTGAGTTGTTAAGTCATAATCCGACTCACTCGGAGGTACATTCTTATAAAACAAATCTTGTAAATAACTTGGTGTAGCTTTGAGCGTAACCCATGTTTTACTCCATTGCACCCCAAATGCAAGAGTAAACAACACTACTCCGAAAACCAGTAAAAATAAGGTTGCACCGTAAATTGTTAACAATTGAGATAGGCTTTGACCTAGCTCATAACCAATAATTCCCCCAGCTGCATTATCTAAAGTATCTGCCGGCACATTCCAGTGTAAATAAAGTAGGCTAGATACAACTAAAATTAAGAAGAATTGTGCAGCATAACGAAATGGGCGGTTTAAGAAACTACGTGGCCACCAAACCTGAATTGCTTCAATAAAAAGGAAAATTGGAATAAGCAAACTTGCCCATCCTAAAAAACCAAACAGCAAATCTGCAATCCACGCGCCAGCAATACCACTTGCATTGGATACTTGCTGAGTATCACTGGAAATATGCATCCAGCCCGGGTCAAATGGCGTATATGTTACTGTTGCCAGAAACATATAAATACCAAAAGAAACCAAGAATAATGTCATCAATAAGCGCTGTGCATAAACACTTGACACCGCAGTCATATACTGTCCTGTAACCCATTTAATTATTGGTTTAGAGATGTGAAGAACTACATTTTAGATCTTCAACGAATGAACTTTATATTATGCACTTGTTCTTACAAAAAAGGTGCATGATTCTTTACAGTTGTTGTTAACATAAGGCACTTCTATATTGTTATATAACTTAATTCGATTGACCTGATCAATATTATCCACATCGATTTCACGCTATTGGTCGGCAAATTCACGTATAATTTTCAAAATTCTCGAAATAAATAAGGATACCCTCAATGAGTGCTCGTCATTCTCGGTTAATTATTCTCGGTTCTGGCCCTGCGGGCTATAGTGCAGCTGTATATGCAGCACGTGCAAACCTTAAACCTACTTTAATTGCAGGTTTACAACTAGGTGGGCAACTTACAACAACAACCGAAGTTGACAACTGGCCGGGCGATCCTGAAGGTTTAACAGGTCCTGCATTAATGGATCGTATGCAAGCACATGCTGAACGCTTTGGTACAGAACTCGTCTATGACCATATTAACGAAGTTGACTTAAATGTACGTCCTTTTGTTTTAAAAGGTGACATGGAAGAGTACACATGTGATGCTTTGATCATTGCAACTGGTGCTACAGCTCAATATCTTGGCCTAGAGTCTGAACAAAAATTTATGGGTCAAGGGGTAAGCGCATGTGCAACATGTGATGGTTTCTTCTACAAAAACCAGAAAGTAATGGTTGTTGGTGGCGGTAACACTGCTGTTGAAGAAGCACTTTATCTATCAAATATTGCTTCACATGTAACTTTAGTACACCGCCGTGATACTTTACGTTCTGAAAAGATTTTGCAAGATCATTTATTTGCCAAAGAAAAAGAAGGCAAAATCAGCATTATCTGGAATCACGAAGTTGAAGAAGTATTGGGTGACAATACTGGGGTAACTAGTGTTCGCCTTAAATCAACTCAAGATGACTCTAAGCAAGACGTAGAGGTTCATGGTCTGTTCGTTGCGATTGGTCACAAGCCAAACACTGGAATGTTTGAAGGCCAATTAAACCTACGTGATGGCTACATCCAAGTACAAAGTGGCACGTCTGGTAATGCAACAGCAACTTCTGTAGCTGGTGTTTTTGCTGCTGGTGATGTGGCGGATAGTATTTACCGTCAAGCGATTACTTCTGCTGGGTCAGGTTGTATGGCAGCATTGGATGCTGAGAAGTATCTTGATAATTTAAACTAATTTACATTAAGCTTAAAAAGCCACCATTTTTATGGTGGCTTTTTTGGTTAAATAATATATACAATCAAAAATATGGCTTTATTTAACAACAATTATATTTTGGATGAATTCATGACAATAACATGGACCAATGGCTACCAAACTGAAGTAAATTATACCTATGGATATTATCGTGATCTTAGCCCTAACTTCCAAAAATTCTGCTTACTTTTAAATGGGATAGACAGTCCTGATATTCAAACAAATCAAACACATTGTGAACTTGGCTTTGGACAAGGTGTCAGCATCAACATACATGCAGCCAGTATTGATGCCAATTTTTACGGTACCGACTTTAATCCCGCACATGCAGCTCATGCCAATCAATTAGCTCAACATAGCCAAACTAAGCCTTATTTTTTTGATGATAGCTTTGAAGAATTATTAAATCGAAATGATTTACCCATGTTTGATTCAATTAGCCTACATGGAATATGGAGCTGGATAAGCTATGAAAACCAGCACATCATTTTGAAATTCATTCGCAAATACTTAAAACCCAATGGTATTGTCTACATCAGTTATAATTGCGTAACGGGTTGGGCTGCCAATATGCCAATACGCGAGTTATTTCATAGCCATTTTAAATTTAATAGTAAAAGCACAAACCCACTGCAAAAAGTGAATGAAGCATTAAATTTTAGCGAAGAACTACTCAAACAAAATCCAATATTTGCTCAAAAAAATCCGAATGCTCTGCAAAAAGTAATCGATCTCAAACAACAAAATCCAAATTACTTAATTCATGAATATTTGAATCAAGATTGGCAATGCTTTTCATTTCAGCAAGTTGTTAGAATCCTAGATGAAATTAAATTATCTTACGCTGGGTCTACAGACTTGGGGACACATCTCGATAACATTAATTTTTCAGAAGAACATCAGCAATTTTTAAATGCGATTGAACACCCGATTTTCAAGGAACAGTGCCGAGATTATTTTGCCAACACACAATTTAGACGAGATTTATTTATTCGAGGCAAAAATAATCTAACCCCATTACAAGTCCAAGAAAAACTCCGAAAAACAGCATTTGTGCTTTTAACAGCCAAAGAACAATTACCAAATAGCATTACAGGTTTATTGGGAACATTTAATTTGATAGAAGAAATTTATCAACCAATTGGCAATCGATTTGCTGAAGTTAATTATAAACCGCTAACAATTGCAGACTTAGAGACTAATTTTCCAGAACTTCACTATGCAAAAATTTTAAATGCGCTCGTTATCCTGTGCCATCTTGGATTAGCTCAACCATGTCAAAATAATGAGCCATCTCAAAAAATGTTCGAGCATTGCCACAATCTAAATCATTACATTTTAAAACAAGCGAGTTTTCATCAAAACTATAGCGTTTTAATTAGTCCAATCACAGGCATTGGTATTCCGACTGAACATTTTCATCAATTATTTTATCGTGCACATTTTATAGATGGTTTAACTACTGCAACAGATTTTGCTTACTATGTGCAAGATGTCATCCAACAGCTTGGATGGTTAGTTCTAGATAAAGATGGTCAAACGGTTTCAGATCAAGTTAAAAGCATTGAAATTATCCAATCTAAAGCCCAAATATTTTTAGAAAGTAAAAAGCTGGAAATCGCGAAACAATTGCGTTTATTTAATTAAATACTGATGATCAAATGGTGAAGTACTAGATTTGCCATTCGACCTTTCTTAGATTAGTTTAATCTGAGCGTATCCTGTATTCATTTTATTATGCATCCACTTCCACTTTCTCAATTCATTTTCCCTGATCCCATTGAAGCCGATCCTGATGGGCATGGTTTAATTTGTATTGGCGCTGACCTCTCCCCTTCTACGCTATATGAAGCTTATACACATGGTCTTTTTCCTTGGTTTAATGAAGATGAACCTATTTGTTGGTGGAGCCCAGAACCTCGTTGTGTGATTTATCCTCAAAACTATAAACCAAGTAAATCGCTTATTCGGAACATGAAAAAGCACGATTACACCATTACGGTCAATCACGCCTTTGAACAAGTTATTCGCTCTTGCTCTTTGCCAAGAAGTTATGCAGACGAAACATGGATTAGCGAAGATATTATTCAAGGCTACTGTGAGATGTTTAACGCGGGCTACGGTTACAGTATTGAAGTCTGGCAAGAAGAGGATCTTGTAGGAGGCTTATACGGTGTTACGATTGGCAAAGGGTGTTTTGGTGAATCAATGTTTAGTAATGAAACCGATGTTTCAAAAATGGCTTTTTATACATTAATGCTTATAGGACAAGAAAATCAGCTACCATGGATAGACTGTCAGCTTGTAAATAGTCACTTAATTAGTCTGGGAGCCAGTACACTTTCTCGTCAAGACTACTTAAAATCGTTACAAGATGTAATTATTCACCCCTCTATCAATTGGAAAAAGTATCAAGAACGTGTATTTTCAAGTAAAACAATAGCATTAGATGCAAAATTAATGGAATGATAACAGGAGGGACCAATCATGAAATCATATCACCCGAAGTCCCTTTTAAATGATCTGCAGTATTATATTACTCCACCTCATGATTGTAGCTACCTAGAAAATAAATCAGCACGCATGGTGTTTTTAGATCCCATTCATCGAATTGATGTGGTCACTCTTTCAGAACTTTCTCGATTAGGCTTCCGCCGTAGTGGTGACTTTGTTTATCGCCCTGAATGTCACTTATGTCGACAATGTTTGTCTTGTCGCGTCCCAGTTGCCGATTTCCAAATGAACAGCATGCAAAAAAAAGCATGGAAACGAAATCAAGATCTCACCATGACAGTTCTGCCTACGCGACAAGCAGCACAAATTCATTATGATTTATACGAACGCTATATTAATGAACGCCATGCAGATGGTGATATGTTTCCGCCAAGCTTAGATCAGTTTGAAAAGTTTTTAGTACATAGCTGCACAGATAGTTTTTTTCTTGAGCTTTGGAAAGATAATCGTCTAATTAGCGTTTCTACTTGCGATCTAATGGACGATGGTCTATCGGCTGTTTATACATTCTTTGACCCAGATGAGCATCGCAGATCACTTGGTGTCTACTCTATTCTTAACCAAATTGAATATGTGAAATCACTCGGTTTAGAATATCTCTACTTAGGCTATTGGGTGCCGCATTCAGCTAAAATGAACTATAAATCGCAATATACACCTTTAGAGCTTCTACTCGATGGACAATGGCGCCGTTTAAACAGGTCATTATCACCAGAGGAAATTCAACAGCTAGGAACGTCTCTTATGACCACGTTACCTTCTGAATGGAATAATTTAATCATTAAATAAAGATGCGAAATCATCTGTACAGGTTTTTACCATAATCACCGCATGTTCCCGCCCACCATCTTGGGTAGGATAATAATTGCGACGCAGGTCAATTTGGTGAAAGCCTGTTTTTTCATATAAACTGATAGCGGCTTTATTACTTTCTCGAACTTCTAAAAAGATTTGTAGGGGCTGATTTTCTAATTTTTCAATCGAAGCATTTAATAACTCATATCCTAATCCCTGCCCTTGCATTTCAGTATCCACAGCCATGAGCAATAAATTCGCTTCATCCAAAACAGGCTGTAAAATACAAAACCCAACCACTCTGTTTTGTGACTCAATCACTGTACATTGATAAGAGTTCAAAGATTCAATAAATTGCTGTTTTGACCACGGATGGGTCTGAACTGATTTTTCAATTTGAACAACAATATCCACATCAGTGTTTTGCATAATACGAATCATGAGTTTCAACGCAATGAAGATTCTAAAGTAGTGCGTATTATAAAAACTTCCCAAGAAAAAACGAGAAAAAAAAAGGACAATTAAATTGTCCCTTTTTTCAGTATTTTTTAAAGGCCTAGTTTTTCACGCCACGTTGCCAGCAATGCTGTGGTATCCGAGTCATTTGGATGAAATTTTGGTCTTAAAAAATCAAGTAGCTCTGGAATTTGACGAGTCATAAAACCTTTACGACCATACATGAACTTAAGCATGTACTTCGTATCTTTCCAAGTTAATTTATCATCAGTCTTAAGTAACTTAGCGGTAAAATAAGACTGAGTTGCGAAGATTAAAGCCATTGCAATAATCAAGGCTGTTGAACGCATAAAATAAGCTTTCGGACCTTGTCCATACATGCTTGTATACACATCAAATGCCACAGCTTTATGTTCATTTTCTTCAACTGCGTGCCACATCCACAAATGATACATAGTGTCGTCTTGGAACATGGCCTGAATTTCAGGGTTTTGTAAAAGTTCAGCTGCAATGGTCGATGTGAAATGCTCTAGAGCACAGGTTCCAGTCAAATCAATCATTTCTTTGGTATAGCCAAAAGGTTTCATTAATTTGGTTACAACAGCTGTACCCATCTTAATGACTTTTCCTGTTTGCTTTTCCATATGGCGCACATCATAACCATAAGCCTGTGCTGAAGCATTAAATGCTAAATGCTCTTTCGAATGCATTGCTTCTTGACCAATAAAAGCACTAATTTCTTTTTGAAGATCTGGATCAGCAAGCTTTGGATCATTTCGAACAGCACGCGTACTATTTACAAAGAACTGCTCACCTTCTGGAAAAAGGGCCGATAATGCTGTCATAAAATGTGTTAATGCTGCATCATAATTTGCCCAATAGCGTGGGACCTGAGCAAATTCAAAATCCATACGACGCACAGGGAAACTAGCGCCAGCACGATTGGAAATATTTACCTTAGCATTCATCTCAGACTCCTTTTATGTGAATAGCTAATTCACATATAACTTTATTTATTTTCTTAATATTTATAATCATACGTCTTTCGATGTACCAATTAAGTGCAGATGAGGACAGAGAAATATCAGATGAGGTCATTAATAACCCCATAAAGGTGCATAGACTTACTTATACTTATGGTTAGCAAATAATACTTAAAAAGAAAAAAGGGCTACTCATGAGCCCTTTCAAATCAACATAGATTTAAATTACAAACCTAGTTTTGCTTTCCATGTTTTCAATAGACCAACGGTATCTAGGTCATTTGGATGAAAACCAGGTTTAAAGTAAGCTAACATTTCCTTAGCCATACCACTAATAATGCCTTTAGATGGGCTATATCCATATTTATAAATTACTGATAGTTCATCTAAATTTAACTTGTTATCTTGCTTTAATAAACGAAGCACAAAAGATGACTGAATCAAAAAGATTAAAGTCATAGCAAACACTAAAGAGCTAGTTCGTAAAGCATAAGCTTTTACACCTTTACCAAATACACCTTCGTATACATCAAAAGCTACGGCTTTATGCTCATTTTCTTCAATAGCATGCCAATACCACATGGTAGACATTGTCTCATCTGTCATAAGCTCTTGAATGTGCTTATTGACCAATAATTGAGAAGCAATGGTAGCAGTAAAATGCTCAAGAGCCGTTGTAGCAGTCAGGTCAACCATTTCTTTTGTCATACCGAAAGGTTTAACAATTTTTACGAAAGCTTTAATGGCTGTTTGAATCGCCGTATCGGTAAACTTCTCTAACGTTTCTACATCGTGACCAAACTTTTGAGCAGAAGCATTGAAGTTCACATGCTCTTGAGTATGCATTGCTTCTTGCCCAATGAAAGCACTAATCTCTTTTTGCAGTGCTTCATCATCTTTAATCGCCGGGTGATAACGTACTGCTCGTACACTATCTATAAAGAATTTCTCACCAGCCGGAAACAATGCTGACAATGCAGTCATAAAATGTGTGAGTCCAGCAGAACCATTCATCCAATATTCTGGTACATCATTAAAGTCAAAATTCATACGACGTACTGGAAAGCTTGCACCTGCACGATTCGTAATATTCACTTTAGCATTCATACCCAAAGCTCCTTAGTAAGTAACCTTAGTTACTCAAACTTTATTGTTCGTTTTCTTGATTCTTATCATACAAATTTAATAAAAAGGATTAAGTGTAAATAAGGACATTGAAATATCAGTTAAGGCCAGCTTTTATAGTGATTGTTAGACAATTAAATATAAAAAAAGCGCTCTAAAAAGAGCGCTTTTTTTCACTGAAAGTGATTATGCAGTTACTTTCGCAACAACACCAGCACCTACAGTACGACCACCTTCACGGATCGCAAAACGTAGACCTGGGTCCATTGCGATTGGGTGGATTAATTCTACTGACATTTCAACGTTGTCGCCT
>NZ_JABVBF010000319.1 GCF_013344765.1 Acinetobacter lactucae | reverse complement strand
GATACACACCAATGACAAAATGTGAAACTTCTGAAAGCAGTTAGATCGATATACTGACCGTATCTAAAAATTTTATAAAAACAGCAGATGCAAAAAGCCATTTTATTCGACTTAGATCAAACTCTACTTGACCGAAATACATCTCTTATAAAATTTGTTGAGTGGCAAGTAAACTTTTTTCAATTAGTATCACAAGAAAATAAACAAGCTTTTATAACTAGATTTATCGAATTAGATAACAATGGAAGTGTGTGGAAAGATGTTGTTTATTCTCAATTATTAGAAGATTTTAATATAAAAACCTTTAGTGTTGAGAACCTACTTGAATCGTACATTAACGACTTTAATAAGTTTTGCCGCCCTTTTGAGAAAGTTCCAGAAACAATTCAGAATCTTTATAACAAAGGATATAAATTAGGCTTAATTTCTAATGGGAAATCCCCTTTCCAAGAAAATAACTTTTATGCACTAGGTCTTAAAGAATTTTTTTCTACAATTATTGTTTCAGAGGCGATAGGCTTACGAAAACCAGATATACAAATATTTGAGCATGCCTGTAAAGAGCTTGGTTTTATCCCTAATGAATGTATTTTTGTAGGAGATAATCCGAAAGCCGATATTGAAGGTGCTAACAAAGCTGGAATGAAAACAATCTTTTTCCATCCCGATCCTTCTATCAACTCTTCTTTAGCTGATGAAAAAATTCACCATTATGATCAACTAGAAACAGCAATTAATACATTAGAGAATTTCATTCTTTAAAATGGTTATTTGTTCTTTTATGAAATCCGCAAAGAGCACTGTTTAGTCACCCTTACTGAAACAGTGCTCTTTGCTCCATCTCAACCTCTATCCAGAAAGGTTTGATGCATAGAAATAGTGTATGTACCTTTGACTCAAAATGTTTCCTGTATTTTTTGATATTTTTAAATGTTCACAGCATAAAAATGAAGTATATTCAGGTTTATCAGAAGATTCTTCTTTGGTTTATATTTTGAACAGAACAGAATACACACTAGATCGTATAGATCGAAAAATTTTATCTGCATTACGTGGAAATGGCCGTTTAACTGTTGCCCAATTGGCCGAAGAAGTCGGTCTTTCATCTTCTCCGTGCTGGACTCGACTGAAACGTCTGGAAACTTTAAAAATTATTGAAGGCTATACGGTAAACGTAAACCCCAAAGCGATTGGCATTCATGAAGTCTTTTTTATTGAAATTACTTTAGAGCGCCACGATGACGAAATGCTAGAAAATTTCAGCGAAGCATTAGCCGATATACCTGAAGTTGTAGAAGCTCATCTCGTCACAGGTGACTATGATTATCTGGTTAAAGTAGCAGTCAAAGATGCTGACCATTACGAACGATTTTTAAGAAAAAAACTTTATTCAATTAAAGGAATACGCCACACCCGTTCGACCTTTGCGCTACGCCCTCTTAAATC
>NZ_JABVBF010000318.1 GCF_013344765.1 Acinetobacter lactucae | reverse complement strand
ATATTAAACTAGTACAGCTCTTTATTTAAATAATTCAAATAATCATTAACCTCATGTTTTAACTGATCAGGTAAAAATTGAAGTTCCTGTAAGCATGCTTCTGGAGAGATCAAATCAAGTGCTTGCGCAACGAAAATCCAATTTACTACATGAAATATCCCACCCCAACCATGTATCGCATAACCTTTAATATCCTGCATTCTTGGCAATCTCTTATTAAATACTTCTTTTAATGCCGCATAACTTTTTGGATAAGGTGTATTAGCTACTTCCAGCCAAAAAGGGGTATCTTTACGTGGGCAATCATAATGCATCCTTAAAAAATCTCTTATCCCCTTCCAACTTAAAGCATTTGCCTCATTAAATTGTTCAATACTTAAATCAGAAATTAGCCCACCACTTTGAAGGACTACTTTCTCAAATATTCTTAATTGCTCCAACATTTGACCAATTGACGTAGCTTCCAATGGTTCAACAAAACCAGCTGCTAGTCCAAGCGCCATAATATTTTTTTGCCATACTTGTACAAAATGACCTGGTTCAAATTTGAGCACTTTTTGAGGTGTTATTTTAAAACCAAAATATTTTTCTATTTCTTCAATTGCCAACTGTTCAGTTGTAAATCTACTACTATACACATAACCAGCTCCAATTCTTTCATTTAACGGAATTTGCCACATCCATCCAGCAGACATAGCAGTTGCTCTTGTCACTAATTCTGGATTTCTCCCATTATGTGATACATGAAATGGAATTGCCCTATCTAGCCATAAGAATTCTTGAAATGAATTCCATTTACTATTTAATTTTTTACCAATTACAAACCTGGAAAATCCTGATGCATCAATAATAAAATCAGTATCAATTTTTCTATTACCTATCAAGATATGTCGCGCCATACCATCACTATCAAATAAAATATCTGATACTTTTCCCTGTATATGCAAAACACCGCGTTCTATAGCCTTTTTAGAGAGAAAGTTTGAAACTTTAAAACTATCAAAATGAAACGATGATGAAACACCTGATTTTTGTATTAAACAGTTAATAGCCTTTTCCTGAGATATTCTATTTTTTATTCCATCAAAATCCTTAACTATAGTTGCGAGAGGAAGCTTTTTTGCTATTACTGCAGAAATAAGCGGGAAAAAATTCGCTCGCTCATAGTTAAAAGGCTTATATTCAGGATTTACAAAGAGATGATAGAATTCGTCATCCTTTTTTCCAGTACGCCACCCCTCATAACAAAATCCCCATTTAAATGTTGCATCAGTTCCTTTCATAAATTCACTCGTTGATATTCCCAAGTAATTTAACGAGTTAATTAAGTTAATTAACCCTCCCTCTCCAACTCCTACAATACCTATATCAGGAGACTCAATAACAATTATTTCAACTTTACTAGCAAACATTTTTCTTAATGTTAATGCAGCAAACCATCCAGCAGTACCTCCACCAATTATAGTTATATAT
>NZ_JABVBF010000317.1 GCF_013344765.1 Acinetobacter lactucae | reverse complement strand
ATCCACACATTAAAGATAATTTTCAATTGTACTAAACTTAATGCTGTCAGATTAAGTTGTTAGGTTGACATTAATTTACAAAAGATTTCGAGTTGTTAAAGTTTGTCATTTTTTCAAAATGAAAAAAATCTTTACTTTTCAAATACAAGGTTTTAAATAGCTTACATTGTAAGAAAAGGGTCTAGGTGTCAGAATATATTCAATCTATCTTCGAGTATCGCTATGAGTTTAATAGGCTTTATGTATGCAAGTAAAACCAATAGTGAACATAGTCAAATAAAACAAGATTTAATTGATATTCTCACAGAGGCAGTTAGCTTTAACTCTCATAATGATATTACAGGGGTGCTTTACTACGGGAATGGATACTTCTTGCAGTATTTGGAAGGTGAGAAAGAGCAGGTCGAATCACTATTTTATAATTTAATTTTGAAAGATTCGAGACATCAGAACTGTGAGATCATCTTTTCAGAACGATCCGAACAACGGCTATTTAAACATTGGAGTATGAAATTTGCTCCTATTAATACGAAAATAAAAGATTTCTTTCATCATCATCATGTTGATGAGTTTAATCCGTATCTGCTTAACACTACTTCCATTCCGTCTTTTATTCAATTGCTTGTAGATCAACCAAATTATAAAGTTGATCAATATCAAGGTTAATCGAAACCAAGAATTACAACGGATTTTTGATATTCTATTTAAAGTTAAGCTCTCTTCGGAGAGCTTTTCATCACAAAGGCTGAAACTTTCACTAATTAATGGCGAATTGGCGTTGAATAAGCCGTCATAATTGTTAAAATGCCCACCTTGTCCTGTTTTTATATTGTTTTTTGTTTTGCATTTATTTCGCAAAGTTAGAGATAAAATTATTAAAAACAGCTGCTTAGTTAAGGATTTTTGAATGCTCTCTATTTATTTGACAGATACCCAACAACATGTGCAATTTAATGATTATCCTAGTGATCAGCCGGTTAAGTTTCTGTTAAATCTTAAAAAGATTTTCCCAAGTACAGCGGATTTATTATTACCAGTTTTACCTGAAGATAATGATCTAGAAAACGTAACGTGGGAATCAACCTCAAAAGATTTTGAAGTTTTTAAAAAACTATTAGCGGGATGGGGTGTTATTGAGCTTCGTTTAAATGCAATTACTGCTTATAAAGATAAAAACTTTGCAAATGAGCTAGTGAAACAAGCACAGGTAAAACGTAAGAAAACAGCACAAAAAAATCATCAGCTTTCTTTAGTTGCTCTAGATTATATTTTTATGCACGAAGTTCATGCATTGATTGATGCTGAACTGGTCACTGTTGGTGAGAAATTCTACTTACCAACCTTGCGTGAGCAATGGAAAGGTACAGTTACAGACCAAGTACTCAACGGAAAACTCTAATTTAAGTACAAAAAGTGAATTTATAAAGATTCACCTTTTTTATTGTTAATTAAATCAATATCTTATAATTTAAAG
>NZ_JABVBF010000316.1 GCF_013344765.1 Acinetobacter lactucae | reverse complement strand
ATCATGTGTTTAGTATTTATTGACAGTGGGTAATATTAAGTCTTATAACTAAAAGACCCTGAAACTGTTTCTTTAATAGGAACAGAAAAAACACAATATAAAGATGAATAACATTAGAACAAAAAGATAAGGAGAAGACATGAAAATCATTCAATACGCCTTATTTTCTCTTATGGGAATACTGACAATAGATAGTGCAGTTGCTGGAAATGCATCTACATCATTAAGGGTCAGTTTAACCATTGTAGAAACCTGTGAAGTTTCAACAGAAGGAAATTTAGATTTTGGTTCAGTTGTACGTTCTCAACCCGTTGCTACTGCAAGAACAGATGTATCTGTCCAATGTACTCAAAATACCCCTTATCAATTGGCTGTAACTTCAGACAATAACTTTGAGCTTAAATCTGCTGAGAGCCCAGCATCTGTTGCATATGTACTCTACCAAGATGCTGGCCATACTCAAATTTGGGGAGGAACGGCAGATAAAATACATTCAAGAATTGCCACAGGGATGAAAGAAAATATTCCTATTCATGGAGCAATTACATCAAGTACCAATGTTCAGGCAACGAAGTATGAAGATTGGGTTCGAGTGAATGTTATATATTGAGAATATGAACAGGCGGACTTATAAAAACATTTAACAAATCAACAGCAACCGATACTCGCCATCTTTTTCAACAGGTGCTCGATGAACACATGGCAAAACCTTTTGAGTTGGATGATCTACTGCTAAACGCCAAATATGTCCCGTGCCTAAATTTACAGGTTGAGCATCGGGTTTAGGCTGATAATGCAGATCAAAAAAATACTCTGCCAAGAAGGCTTTAAACTCAGCATCAGGCCCGTCATGTAATTCTTTGAGCTGTTCTCTAATTTCTGGAATTAAAACTTTTTGTTCAACTTGATCATTGGGCACAATATCGCTTGCGGCGCCGTGATAGGTACATAAGAAGGTATCTGTTTCAATGGGGGAGCGATCGACATGAAATGAATATACATCTGTTGAAATGAAATCTAGTTCTTCATCGCGTTCATAATGTTTAAGTAAATTAAGTACAGGTGATGCACCAAATTCAGTTAATTGCTCGATATCTTCTAAAATAGTTGTCCTTGCCAAATTACCTTCTTCTGAGAGTTGTAGCGCTAGCAAGTCTTCAACGGAAACTTCTGTAATGTTTTCTTTTAAATGAAGTTTATTCACAATTTCTTTAAAGTCGCCCACCAAATTTCTATGCCAACAAATCGCATTTGTCTCTCCTTGGAACTTTGTATTTACAAGTTCAGGGAAACTAGACACTTGTCTAATTTGTTTGCTGTCAGAAAATGCGTTTTTCATAGGAGAAATAAATAAACTAGAAGCTGAGTTGCATAATATACACCGAGCCATTTACCGTGGCTAAATGTTATTTTTCATTAAAAAAATTAACCGCTGTTCGTACTCAAACCTTGTGTCAGCCTACTAGAGACATGTATTGT
>NZ_JABVBF010000315.1 GCF_013344765.1 Acinetobacter lactucae | reverse complement strand
TATGTATAGTTTGGTTGAGCCTCATCTTTAAGAAGCTCTATAACATGTGAAGAAAATTCAAAAGCTTCTGCTGGTAATAGCGAATAAACATTTTCATCAATGAAGTTAGACATGCACCATTCATCTAAATTTTCTTCTGAGGCTAATTTTTCAAGAAAACTAGATAAGGTATCTATAAACATTTTTATCTTTCCACTCTAATTTTACTGCTCACTCAAAACCAACTCTTTAATCTTAACCGCCTTCTCAAAGTGATCTAGCTTATGCTCCATAATCCACCAATGCGCTGCTTCCATCAGTAACTCAGGGTTATCATTCTTATTTTTAAAAAAGCATAAAAAGACAGACCGACATTGTCTCCCTTCTTTTCAATTTTATCGTCGCATCCCTTAATAAACATTTCTCTTAATTCAATTCTCATATTTAGTATCACTTCAAGTCTATAAAACTAAGACGATTTATTGCGCTCGCCCCAATCGCACATCATATCTAATAAAGGAATCAAAGACTGCCCTCTTTCTGAAAGACGGTACTCAACCTTTGGCGGAATTTGAGGATATTCCTTACGAATAATCAGTCCATCTCTTTCCAATTCTTTAAGTGTATTGCTGAGCGTTCTAAATGAAATATTGCCAATACAGCGTTGCATCTCATTAAACCGCATGACGGTTTTTCCATACAGCCAATACATAATAATCATTTTATATTTGCCATTAATCAAAGAAAGGGTGTAGCCGAAACCTGTCTCTTCTAATGGGGTATATGACGGAAGGCAGTCGTCCATTTTTTAAATCCACACTATCTTTTAGTATAGTATATAACATAAATTACCGTACTTATATTTAGGAAAGCACACTTCTATAATCGATTTATCTACTTTCCGATAAGAGTATTTTCATAATGAAAAAGACATTAGTCATCGTTACGCATCCTCACATAGACCAGTCTGTTGTAAATAAAAGATGGGTAGAGGAACTAGAAAAATACCCAGACCAATTTACGGTTCACCAAATTTATCAAGCTTATCCAGACGGGGTGATTGATGTCGCAAAAGAACAAGCGCTTGTAGAAGAACACGAAAATTTAGTGTTTCAATTTCCAGTGTATTGGTTTAACTGCCCGCCGCTTTTGAAACAATGGCTTGATGAAGTTTTGACCTATGGTTGGGCCTATGGTTCAACAGGCGATAAGCTTAAAAATAAAAAGTTTATGTTGGCGGTGTCTGCTGGTGTGAAAGAAAAAGTTTATTCAGAGTATGGTGAATACAAGCTTTCTTTAGAGCAGATTTTTACTCCATTTAAGCTAACGGCTTTATATGTGGGTGCAGACTATCAACCACTTCATGCATTTTATGGTTTAGATACCAATCCATCAGAAGATGATGATATTCCGACGCACCAAGATATAGAAAATAATGCGGTTGAGTATGTTCAGAAGTTATTAGCGTTGTCTGAGTAATTTTTAAGGTAGGGAGGCCTAAGCG
>NZ_JABVBF010000314.1 GCF_013344765.1 Acinetobacter lactucae | reverse complement strand
CATCGAGCTAAAATTTCATTAATATTATCCCAGCAAATACTATGTGATTGGATTATATTTTTGAAAACGATAGGTTCTTTTTCTTGATACTGTGATTTAAAATCAACAGATTTCATAGGAAATTTTATTAACATTATGACCTCTAAATTTAAATTCTAAAATTATAAATAAGTATCAGAAAATGGGTAGTCAGCAACTAATTTGCTAATATTTTGTTTAACAACACTTCTTATATAAGGATCTTCTCCCTCATAAATTAAATGAGCAATTTGTTTAGCAATTATAGACATAGCCTCATGGCCCATTCCCCTTTGAGTTGCCACCCCTACGCCAACTCGAATACCACTGGTTTCATTTTGAGCAGGCTTAGGATCAAAAGGGATTGTGTTACGATTCATATAAAAACCACAATTCTCTGCCCATATCTCGATTTGTAAGCCTGTTAAATTCCGATTAGGGATAGTTTTATTTAAATCAATCAGAATCATATGGGTATCAGTACCTCCACTAACTAACTTAATATTATATTTATTTGTTAACTCCATTGACAAAAAAGCAGCATTAGATTTAACGTTTTGCATTAGAGTCTTAAATTGTTCTGTTAAAGCATATTCATATGTAACTAATTTAGCGAAAATTTCATGTCCATGAGGACCTGCTGTCAGACCAGGGAAAACAGACCTTGCTAAGCTTTCAGCATACTCAGGTAAACAAGCAATAAAGGCACCACGCGGACCACATAAAGTCTTGTTAGTAGTCATAGTAATAAAAGGAATGCCTTCAAAAAATGGATTATTATTTAATCCAGTAGCGATTAAACCAGCTGGATGCGAGCCATCAAAAAGAAGCTCCGCCTCAGAGTTTCCTTGAACTATTTGTTTAATTCTTGAATGATCCCAATCTCTAGGACATGCTGATCCACCATAAATAACTAAATCAGGATTAATAGAATTAACTTTAACCTTAAAATTATCATAATCCATTAAGCCAGAAGTTTCAGAAAATTGATATTCAAAAATATCATGAATTATACCTAAAATATTTGATTTTAAACCATGTGATAGATGACCTCCGTGATTCATATCAAGACATAATATCTTAAGTCTATTTTTTTTTCTCTTTTTCATAATAGTCAGAACAACCGCTAAATTAGCTTGACTACCCGATAAAATCCTATTATCAACATAATAATTTGTAACATTATTTGGATCAAATAAGTCTAATACAAGCGATTGACTCAACCATGATAAATCATCATAAATTTCACAACCCGGAGCATACCATCCAGGTTTTTTTAATTTAACTAACTCTCTATCTATAATACTTAAATCTTGCAGTCGTTCTAATGAGGAATTTGAAGGAGTACCTTCAAAATATTTTTCAGCAAATACACTAGATAATGCATCTTTTATATGATTTGCCATTGCCCATTCTGATGCAATAAGTGTCAAACTATTATTTCTACGTTCTTTTTCTTGCATAAGT
>NZ_JABVBF010000313.1 GCF_013344765.1 Acinetobacter lactucae | reverse complement strand
GGTATATACCAAGTTTTACCAACTGAGCAAGTTTTACCCTGGTTTAGTTATTATTCGTGGGTAGGTGTAATTGTTCTTATTGCTTGGATTTTATCGTTTATTAAAAAATTAAATCAGTATTTTGATTATTATGTAGGAATTGGCTCAGCTTTAGCGGTAGCGATTACTTTTATTTTAATTAATGTTATTGAAAATGGACAAGATAATGTTTTGTTTCATGCAGCGATGATGTATGCGATCGTGATTATTTATGGTGCTGTTGGTATGCGCTTCTATACCGCCATATTCGCTGGATGGATGGGAGGACTAGTTGGAATTTTAGTAAGTAACTACTTAAATGGTGTGATCGATTGGACCTTCTTAAACCGAACTTACACTTTCAGTAGTTTTCTGGGAATGACCCTCGCCTATGCAACTGACCGTCAACATCGAGAAAACTATTTACAAAACTGCATGATTGAGCTGAACCGTATTGAGCTAATGCAACAAGCTCAGCAGTTATCTTTACTTTCACAACAAGATGCTCTTACTGGCTTAGCGAATCGACGTTATCTAGATGAAACACTCGATAATGAATGGCGCCGTGCATTACGACATGAGACACCACTCACGATTATGATGGTCGATATTGATTATTTTAAATCCTATAATGATACATTAGGACATATAAAAGGTGATGAATGCTTAAAAGAAATCGCAATTGCTATTTCTTCTATTGCTGCTCGTAGTGGTGATTTAGTTGCTCGTTATGGTGGTGAAGAGTTCCTGCTACTGTTTCCAATGACAAATGCTCAGCAAGCTGTAATACAGGTCGAACGATTAATGAATGCGATTAATAAGATTGCGATTAAGCACCCATGTAGTGATGTTTCACCCTATGTGACCATCAGTGTTGGAGTCGCAACCACAACGCCACGTCTAAACGATTCAATTTCTGCTTTTGTTGCACGAGCTGACCATGCATTATATAAAGCAAAAACGAATGGACGTAATCAATATAAGATTGCGGTAAACGAAGAACAACTTGTAGATTTAACTTAGAAAGTCAGGCTACTATTCAAAATGACTTTGACTAATTATTATCTCTCTTAGCTCCTTTTCAAATTAAAATGACCAGAAATAATTAATTAGCTTTTCCATCAGTAGGAAAAGCTAATTGATTATTTAGATCTACTATATACTTTACATTTCCTCTATTTAACTTTGAAATACCTTACTGAAGATGATTCATATAAACTATATAGTGAATTTATATTGCTTATATGAATATTCATCTTTAACTATATAAATATTGGTCATTAAAATTAGTATTTAACTACTCTAATTTAAAAATACGCCAGTTCATTAAATTTTTTCCTTTTAACTTACTCCACAGCTTATTGATAAAATAAAGTAAGAAACTTTGTTGGATTCGTTGTTGTTTTACAGGAATATTCTCACTTGGAAATGGCAATATTGAAACAATATTTTCATGTATTGTTTCATAGTTTGGA
>NZ_JABVBF010000312.1 GCF_013344765.1 Acinetobacter lactucae | reverse complement strand
CATCAAAATAGTTTATTCCTTTACTTCGTTTAGCAAGGAGATAAAACATAAAAATAGAGTAACCCACCAAACCTAAAAAAAGCGAAGTAAATGCACTTACCTCTGCTTTACTCATAATTTCATCTTTCATAAATTCCCCAATAAAAAAATAATTATTTAATAAAATAAAAAAAGCTATTTTATAGCAAAATTAATAATCTTTAATATAGCTCTAAATAGCCAAATACAGCTTTTTCAACTCGCTGCTGTAAATGATTTAAATCGCTTTCCCCAGCTAGGCCTGCGGCGTTAATCATTCCTTTACTTAAAGCAATCACATCTTGCGCGGCTGTCTGTGCATGTGAAATGCCACAACGTATAAACAGATCAGAAATTATGGTTTCAAGCTCGTGTTGAAGTTCACTTTCCTCAGTGTCTTTTCCTATAAGTTCGGAAGCAAACTCTAGTGTTCGTGCCAACTGCGGGCGGCTCAATTGATGTTGTACAGCAGCGTGTATGATGAGTTTTAGTTTTTCTTTTAAGTCTGCGGCTTCATGTTGCTGTATAGCTTCAACGATACGACTTGAGAGTTTAGTGCGCTCACGTCGAATTAACTCAACGATTAAAGCATCTTTAGATGGAAAGTATTGATATAGGCTACCAATGCTTACACCAGCAAGTTCAGCCACGGCATTAGTGTTAAATCCAGCAAAGCCTAATGACTCTAAAATGCGAGCAGCCGCCTCTAAAATAGCTTCAAAGGTAGCCACTGAACGTGCTTGACGCGGACGTTTACGTGGGTCTGGAAGTGTTTCTGACATGAGCCGAAATGCGAGTATGTAATGTGAGTAATCACTCATATACTGACTGAGTCATATTGATATGACAAGCAAATGCTGTCTTTTCAGTTGAGCTTCAACTCGGCTCAGTCATGGAGTGGTTATGTCTAGAACCTATACTTTTTTTATTCATTTAAGAGCTTTTCCTGCTTGGTTGGCTTTAGCTCGTGAAAAGCGGGCTGAGTTTAGTACACAAAAGCTTGAACCTATTTTTGAGAAGTACCCGACTGTAAAAGTTCGATGGTATGACGTTGAAGCGTTTAGCACTAAAGCGAGTGATATTGCTGTGTTTGAGACGACATCTTTGCAAGATTATTATTTTGTGATTGATGCGATTCGAGACTCTGAGTTTTGTACAGTGCCCTACTTTGAGTTTGTAGAGATTATTCCTGCAATTGAAGATGGGTATGTGGAGTATGAAGAAAGTTTCTCGCAAAAACACGTATAACTTTTTATCAAACCAGTAATTTTATGGCTATGCCTAAGGTAATAGCCATCGTAAAATCTAGCTTTATTTCGAATTTTTCATATCTATTTAATATAGCTATTCTTTTTAAAAACTTGTTGGAAAGTTAAAGGAATATTTTGTGTATTAGGTATATGCCCAAAGAAATGCTCATCTTTTGTTTGGAAAAAGACATCAAAGCTTTGACTCATAAATGAATCGACTTCACTTTGTTTTTGATAAATTGGTTTAAGCCTATTGA
>NZ_JABVBF010000311.1 GCF_013344765.1 Acinetobacter lactucae | reverse complement strand
AACTTATTCTCAAAACCAACTCACCATCAAATTCATCACTTAAAGCAATCAACTTAATCACAAGTAACTGTTTTTCAACAAGTTTCTATCTGCATCACCGCCGATGGATGTGCATTATAGACCATTAAAAACCCTTTGCAACCCTTTTTTTAAATCAATATCATCAACCGAACACTTTTTAGGCTTTTTAGTCATTTTTAGATGAGATATTAAACTTTTTTTACGTTATCAACTTCATGTAGAATAGATCATTCGTGCAATAGTTTGGCATTAACTCATATGTGGCAGTTCGCTAAAAAAGTATTTGTTTGCATACTTGTAGTGCTTGCTACGAGTGGGCCTTGTTATGCCAATTCAAAACATAATTTCTATGTGCTTACTTTATCTATTTTAAGCTACAGTAAGTGGGAGAATGTAAATACTCCTACCCTTTGTGTGATTGACAACCCTTCAATCACCTCTACCTTTCAATCCTACATCCAGCAAATGTCTTATAATTATCGTGTTCAGACTGTGAATATGAAAGATTTTGCTCGGTCACATTGTCAAGCTGTCTATTTTTCTACTACGTCTCCACAGCAACAACAAAGCCTTATTCAAAATTATCCTTATCGTTCTTTACTTTCATTAAGCATTAATAATTCTGATTGCGAAATAGGAAGTATCTTTTGTTTGTATAATCAAAATAATTACACTACTTTTAAAGTTAACTTAGATGCATTAAGTCACTCCAAAGTCCATATTGATCCGAGAGTATTGCTCTTGGCTAAGAATGCGGAGTAAGGATTATGATATCAAAGTTGTATCAGTCCACTTCACTGCATGCATTATTTAGAAAATCTCAATTTACTATTTTTGCTATTACTTTTTTTATTTGCTCTTTTACATTTGTATCGATTTCTGTTTTTACAATGGAAACTTATGCTAAACAGAATTTGCAATTGCTGAGTCATACTCTGTTAGAGCGTATCCAGCCAGCAGTCGTATTTAATGATAAAATTACAATTGAACAAATTTTAAATGAGTATACGAACGATCATTCAATTCGTGCTATTCATATCTATGATTCAGAGCATCATTTAATCGCACAAAGTTTTAAGTTATCAAGTCAGACTTCAATTTTGGAGCGTTGGTTTGATCATTTATTTTTAAATGAACCCGTTCATCTGACAATTTACCATCATGAGCAAAATGTTGGTGAACTCACACTTTTTGGTAGTTCTGAAAAAATATTGCAGTTTCTCAAAATGATTATGGTAGGGCTAGCAATTGCGATGTTGTTTATTGTTTGTGCTTTGTGGTGGTCAGTAAACTTAACTTATCGTCAAATTATGCAGGCTATTTATCCACTTACTAATATTGCTCAAATTGTAAGTGAGCAAAAAGCTTATAATCTACGTTTTCCGTATAATCGCATTAAAGAATTTCAAGATTTAAATACCGTTTTTAATGAGTTACTTGAAGAAATTCAGATATGGGATAATCAGCTACAAAAAGAAAATCGTAAATTATCCTTTCAGGCTCATCA
>NZ_JABVBF010000310.1 GCF_013344765.1 Acinetobacter lactucae | reverse complement strand
TTAACAAAGCAGCCGCTTGTTATGGTTTTGGCAGAATTCCGTTTTTCAACAATTCTCCAAATTGGGAATTATGTTCCATTATTTCAAGATTTAGTAAGACAACACTTTCCTCATTTTTCAACTATAAACCAACAGGAAATTGTGGTGGATCCACAAGGTTTAAAAATCAACCAAAATGATGCTTGGTTATTTCAGTCTGCCGATAAAAAAAGTGCATATCTCTTAGATAAGGACAGAATTACTTTTTTAACAGCTGAATATAACCGTTTTCCGGATTTTTTAAGTCACTGTCAAACTGCAATAAAATTTGTAGAGGATGTTATTAAACCTGCACTTATTTTAAGAATTGGTTTAAGATATTCTGATGTTATATTGCCAACTTATCCTGAGGAAAAGATTGAAAATTATGTTCAGGAGGCTATTTGCAATACAAGTATTGGAAAAGTTTTTGGTGATCAGCTTAGACATGTGAATGAGTCTATACTTAGAACTGAAAATGGGATACTGGTTGTTAGAACTCTTTATGGGGAACTTAATGCAACTGTGTGGCAGGATCTTATCGATGTTCCAATTTCTATAAAGAAAGTGATGACACCGAGTAAGCGAATTCTTCTTGATTTTGATCATTATTGGTCACCAGAAGAAGGAGAATCTCAATCTTTTTATATCGACTTCATTATAAATAAGATAACGAGCTTACATGAAAATTCGCGTAAAGCCTTTTGGGAAATTACAACTAATAATGGTAGGGAGGTTTGGAAATGATGGACATAAGCTCTTTTGCATTAGCTACAGCTATAAGCATTAATACGGCAAGTTATTGTTCAAGTTCTGCAAGTTTTATTTCTACTTGTGGTGAACCTTTCGATAAATTTGCTACTGGTAGTTTTGGCGGTATCTCTAAATGGCTGGGTGAGGAAACTGCTAGCGGTCAAAAAATAAATATCATTAATAATCGTGAAAATATTTTGGAGAAAAATGTTGAATTTATAAAGAATATTTTTTCATTAAATAATGAAGAACTAGCTGCTGCGTTAGGAGTTACAAGAAAAACTTTATTAAGCTGGAGAAAAGAAGATTCTTCACCTAAGAAAGCTCAATCTTTAAAATTATTTAATTTGTATGTTTTAGCTAAGAACTGGAAAGATAATAACTATTCAACGCACAAAAGTGACTTGGATTTACCAGTTCTTAATGGAAAAAGTATCAAATCAATGATTGCTGAAGATAGTCTTGATGTGGATAAAATATTATTTGCTGGGAATAGACTGTCCCATAATATTTTAGTAGAAGACGATTTATTCTAGGGTGGTTTTAGTGCGTCATTGGATGGAAGATTTGGGTTGGAGACAAGGGAGTATAGTTAATCAGCAAGATGTGCAGACTATACTCTCATGCTCTAATATTTCTTACTCAGAAGAAATCATTCTAATTGTTGCATCTGGTTCTTGTGATGTGGCTAACCTAAATGATCCATGTATAGAATTTTCAATAGCAAAAAAAATTGAAAGTTATAATAGTGCTTTTGGATTTAATAAAAA
>NZ_JABVBF010000030.1 GCF_013344765.1 Acinetobacter lactucae | reverse complement strand
GACGTTACCTCATTTAGAACTTGTTCAATTATCCATTCTTGATCGTGATCAGATAGAGTCTGAAGATTCAAATCATTTACTTTAAGTTTTGGACCAAATCCATTCGCTTTTAATACCTCAACCAATTGTTCAATTCCGCATCCTTTTTCTAAGTTTTCTTCAAGCCAGTTTTTCCATTCAAATGGCAACTGATCAAACCATTTTTTGCTTTGTTCGAATATTTCAATTTGATTATAAGCTGCCATGTTGAACCTTTTTTCAAATTTGATCTTTACAACTGCATTATAATTGATCTATTTTAAAAATGTTAAATTTTCACATTTTTATAAAAAAAGGGCTTATGTGATGAATAACATAGTAAAAGGAAGCAGCATTGCTTTGATTTTTATAGCATTAAGTGGCTGCGGGTCTGACGATAATGATTCGACACCGACACCGACACCGACACCGACACCGACACCGACACCGACACCAACACCAACACCAACACCAACACCAACACCAACACCAACACCAACACCAACACCAACACCAACACCAACAAGTGTAGCGGATCGCTTTGTTGGAAGTTGGTTAGCGGGTAAAGGAGCATGTATTAATGGTTCTGCTCTAAAAATGAATGTCATTAAGGTTTCGGATAACAGTGTTCGATTTACCAGTGAAACTGTACGTTATGAGAATGAAGCGAACTGTACAGGTAACATTGTTGCAAGTTACCGCCAAGCTGAAGATTTTAGTCTGGTTTCAAATATTGGATCACCGCAGACTGTACAAACTTCAAGTTATAACAAGGTAGATTGGCAACTTGTAGTAGCAGGAGAACTAACTCAGAAACAACCAGCTATTCTAGGGTTTAAAAACGCCAACCAATTCTGTTTAGTTCCTACAGATGAACCGAATGCGATACATAATTATTTACAGCAAACAAACTTTGATCTCGTAAATACATGTTTCACCAAAACCACGCCCCCAGCGAGCATGCAGAAGCCAACCCAAGTATTGGCAACAGCGAGTTATAGATTAGGAGACAATAAAGAATCTTGGGCAGATGTATTAAACCAACTCAATGAGCAAGGACGCCAAGGCTACGCCCTTCTCACACCATCTGTGCGTTTGGACAATCCTGATAGTAGCTTTGCGCTGTATAAAAATTTATATGTTAAAAACAATAAATCCACTGACACATACACCTATAAAACAGTTGATGTGAAAACCAATTCAGTGGCAAACCGTTATTTACTATGGGTGAATGAGTTAAATAAACAAGGCAGCTTAGGCTATATATACAAGCTTTCATTTGGAGAAGTTACATCGAATACAGATAAATATTTATTTGTGAAAAATGATAAGAAACCAGCAACATATTCTTATTCTAATCGCTTCTTAACCAACACTTCTCGCACAAGTATTTTAAATGCTTTCAACGAACTTGGTTCACAAGGTTGTAAGTTAATTTACGCAAACTCAGAATTCACGAATAACGGCACAACGAATGGTACCTTCTATGTACCGACTTGTGTAAATAGCAGTACACATAACGGAACCTATACTTATCGTTATTTTGAAGTTCCACAACATATTCCGTTTAACAAGGAAGATGCAATAAAACTTGAAAAACTACTTAAAGAGCAAGCAGCTGAAGGTTATAGACTGGTTGACGCGAACAATAATCTAGGCTTCTTTAATATTGATGGTTATCTATTTGAGCGTGATAGTGAAAATACAGGACCTATTGAATATAAAGTATTTATTGAAGATGCTGCATCCGAAACAGATGAGCCATATCTCATTGAAAATCGAATTCAAGACCAAGGTAAATTAGGCTGGTTCTTTGCGGTTCGACTTGGATCAGTCTATACCAACTCAACAACAAATTATGATTTGGCAAGTGGTGTAGTTTTTCCTAAATAAGAGATCTAGACATAAATAAGGCCACAACTGTGGCCTTATTTTTATTTAAAAGCTATAAACTTATCCTAAGTTTTTAAAACCCTGCTGACGCCATGCTTCATAAACAATGACGGCCGTTGCATTAGATAAATTTAAACTTCTTGAGTTTTCTGCCATTGGCAAACGAATCCACTGTTCTTGTGGAAACATTAAGCGGACATGCTCAGGCAAACCACGTGTTTCTGGCCCCATCAGTAAAGCCACAGGTCGATTCAAATCAACTGTATGCGGAGTCGCTGAGCCTTTAGTGGTGAGCGGGAAAATATGCTCCACACCTTTAGCTTTTAGATCTGCAAGACACAGTTCAATATTATCCCAAATCTGCATACGCGCCCATTCATGATAATCAAGGCCTGCTCGTTTGAGCTTCTTATCATCTAATTCAAAACCTAGTGGCTTGACTAAATGCAACTGTGCGCCCGTATTAGCACATAAACGAATGATATTGCCTGTATTGGCAGGAATTTCAGGCTCGTAGAGGACAACATGAATCACAAATTTTCTCGACTTTAATAACCAACAATAAACTCAGATGAACTTATTGCCATTTTAACTGTTCACGTAAACTCACCACTTCACCAATAATGGTTAAAGTTGGTGCTACGATATGATGTTCAGACACTTTAGTTGCAATATCAGCTAATGTTCCAACGACAACTTTCTGTTCTGGTGTGGTTCCTTTAGAGATTAAAGCCACCGGCATATTGGCACGCTGACCATGGGCAATAAGTTGCTCACAAATACGCCCCAAGCCGACTAGCCCCATATATAAAACCAAAGTTTGATTTTCATAAACTAGTTCATTCCAAGGAAGTTCAGGTGAACCCTCCTTTAAATGCCCAGTCAAGAAACGAACACTTTGCGCATAATCACGATGTGTTAGCGGAATACCCGCATAAGCTGAACAGCCTGACGCTGCTGTTATGCCCGGTACAACTTGGAAAGTGACATTCGCTTCGACTAGCTCCTGAATTTCTTCACCACCACGCCCAAAGATAAATGGATCACCACCTTTTAGACGACAAACACGCTTTCCTTTTTGAGCATATTCAACCAATAAAGCATTGATGCCATCTTGGGGAACAGAGTGATTCGAACGGGCTTTACCCACATAAATTTTAGTCGCATCACGGCGACAAAGCTCTAAGATGGGTTCAGACACCAAACGATCATAAATCACAACATCTGCTTGCTGCATAAGACGTAATGCTTTTAATGTCAGTAGCTCAGGGTCACCTGGTCCAGCCCCAACCAAATAAACTTCACCTTTAGGTGCGGTCCATTCTGTTAAGGCTTGCTGAATTAAATCATTTGCTACGTCCAAATTGTCATTAAAAACTTGTTCTTTTAATGGACTAGCATATAAATTTTCCCAAAAGATTCGGCGCTCATCGGGGTTAGTAATCTTTTGTTTTACTTGCTTACGCCATTGACCAGAAAACTCAGCCAACTTTCCCATACCATGAGGAACTATTGTTTCTATTTGAGTACGAAGTTGTCTGGATAAAACTGGCGATGCGCCATTTGAGGCAACAGAAATGATCAATGGAGAACGGTCAATAATGGCTGGAACCATAAAGCGACAATGCGGAATATCATCGACACTATTTACCAGTAAATTACGCGCTTCACATTGTTCAAAAACGGCTTTATTCACTTGTGCGTCATTAGTCGCAGCAATCACTAAGCGATAAGGGATATTTAATATTTTTTCGTCAAAGGGCTCAGCAAAATACTGTCCATCTGTCGTTTTGACTAACTGTAAAACCTGCTCTTCAATTGCAGGAGCAATAATATCAATTACTGCTCCTGCTTTGGCTAAAAGATTTGCTTTGCGCAGCGCAATATGCCCACCACCCACAATCAGACAACGTTGCTCTTGCAACTTTAAAGAGATTGGAAAAATATCCACCTTAAACCTCTACATTAATCATCTGATTATGTTTAAGCAAAAACCGTGCACAATTTAGATGCAAAGCTTAGTCAATAAACGTTGCACCACCCATATATGGGCGTAATACTTCTGGAATTTCAATAGAACCATCTTCACGCTGGTAATTTTCCATCACAGCAAGCAAAGTACGACCAACTGCCAGACCTGAACCATTTAAAGTGTGCACCAATTCGGTCTTCTTTTGATCCATTCTATAGCGCGCTTTCATACGGCGTGCTTGAAAATCGCCCATATTAGAGCAGCTTGAGATTTCACGGTAAGTATTTTGGCTTGGAACCCAAACTTCTAAGTCGTAAGTTTTAGTTGCACCGAAGCCCATATCCCCACCACAGAGCAAAATTTTGCGGTATGGCAAACCGAGTGCCTGCAAAATGCCCTCTGCATGTGCAGTGAGCTCTTCAAGTGCTTGCATAGAAGTTTCAGGTTTAACGATTTGCACCATTTCAACCTTGTCAAATTGGTGTTGACGAATTAAACCACGTGTATCACGGCCATAAGAACCCGCTTCACTACGGAAACAAGGCGTATGTGCAGCGTATTTTAGTGGCAAGCGCTCGGTATCAATAATCTCATCACGAACGAAGTTAGTAACTGGAACTTCTGCCGTAGGGATGAGGTAATATTCTTTTTCGCCTTGAAGTTTAAATAAATCTTCTTCAAATTTTGGTAACTGACCAGTACCACGAAGTGAATCGGCATTGACCAAATAAGGCACATAAGCTTCTGTATAACCATTTTTTAAAGTATGGGTATCGAGCATGAACTGCGTTAACGCACGTTGTAAGCGCGCTAAAGAACCTTTCAACACACTAAAACGTGAGCCAGTCAATTTAGTCGCTGTTTCGAACTCTAATCCACCCATCCACTCACCTAAATCAGTATGATCTTTGATTTCAAAATCAAACTGACGAGGCGTGCCCCATTTTGAGATTTCAACGTTATCATCTTCATCCTTACCAGCAGGAACAGATTCATCTGGTAAGTTAGGAATACTCAGTGCTTTTTGTTCAATCTCGTTTTGTAACTCTGACAAAGCAACTTCAGCAGCTTTGATTTCATCACCAATGGCTTGCATACGCGCCATGATTTCAGAAGCATCACCACCGGATTTTTTAATCTGACCCACTTGTTTTGCACCGGCATTACGTTCTGCCTGCAATTTTTCAGTTTTTGATTGCAAGTCTTTACGGCGAGTTTCTAAAGAAGCCCATTCTTGAACATCTAATTGAACACCACGTTTTGCCAAAGCCGCATTAACGGCTTCAATATTATTTCTGAGTAACTTAGGGTCGATCATAATCAATCATAATATGGGTAAAAAACTGGCTATAGTGTAAGGCCTTCACACTAAAAAATATAGTGATCATCTTCATAACGAATAGCTTTCACACAATTGTTAGAATAGATCACCTATTTTACAAGTTATAGTTTGGCAGACTTGGCAAATACTCAGGTTTAATGAACTTAGCTGCCTCAGAATATGGCAATGTTAATTCAGTCATCCCTTCTGCATAAGAAGCTAATTCATAGATTGGATAGACAAAAACAATACCATTAGCGCCATAGTAAAAATTATCACTTAATTGCAGTTTTTCACGGCTGATATTGTGCTCTTGAAGCCAATTTGTATTCGCATCAAAAAGTGCATCAACTAACTGTTTTTCAACATCGGGCTGAATAAGTTCGGCAACAGTAATATGTTTTTTATTTAATAAATCAAAAGTCACGAACTCTTGATGTGACATACCATGTGCTGCACCAGCAGAATATGAATAGGTCTGGAATGCAAAAGTTGCAAGATTATAATTTTGCCCTAAATAACGGACATAAATTGCACTTTGACTCGAACGCGGCTCACCTTCAGGTACATCGACTGGCTGATCAGCTAAATTTGCAAAAGCATTCGGATCTGCTTTCTTTATACGATTAGTAAAGTAATCATTAATCCATTTTTGATTGGTTTGTACTGTTTGAAAATCATACTCAGTACAACCATCTTCTAAGCAAACTTTTGATTTTGGCAATTTTACCGGGATTACTTTTGCTTGAATTACAGGAACACCAGCCTCTTTCGTTTCTTTAACTTTTGCAGTCGAAGCAGCCTGCTCTTCTTTGGCTGCCGACTTTGGTTGGCAACCCGTCACAATTGTCATTGCAACTATTAATGGAAGAATACAAATAATTTTCTTATCGTAAAGTCGCATAATAATCCCCATGAATTTACCTCTAACACTATACAAAGCGTAAGAATAAGACGGGGTTAAAAAATGTATCTATCTCTCTAATATAAAAAAAGCTACCGTGAAAGGTAGCTTTTTTGAGAAGAATTAATTATTGGTCAATAACATCTGTGCCTTTTGGTGGCGTAAAGTTGAAGACAGATGCTGGAATTGAAGCATTTACCTTAACGTTCTTAAAGCGCACATAGGTGGTTTGACCTAATGAATCTTGTAATACCATCAGTGTAGGCGCTTTATTTGCTCCAAAACTAATCGTTAAGCTTTGGAAAGCACCATCTTCTTTTTTAGGAAATAATGTGAAATAAAGTTTAGATTTATCGGGTTGTGTTACACGATAAGACTTCATAATTTGGTTGGTATTACCAGAAAGTAATAATGCTGGTGTATCTGCAACCTGATCATCTAAGCTTTGGCGGACTGCTTGTTGTAAATCTGGGTCATAGATCCAAACTGTTTTTCCGCTTGTTACAATCGTTTGTTTAGCAGGACTTACTGTTTCCCAATAAAATTTCCCTGGACGCTCAACTTTCATTGAGCCTTTAAATGTCTGGTTCATATGCTGTGCACTTAAACTCTTTTTCTGTGCCACAGTTTTCGCATTTGCTTTAGTTGTTTGTTCAAAGTCGGCAGTCAAACGCTGTAAACCTGATAACTGATTAACCAGGTTCCCAATTGCCTGTTGCTCCGGTGCTGCTACAGGCGCAGCAAACACTGTAGTACTCATTACAGGAGCAAGCACTGACGCGCTAAGTGTAATAGCACACATAGTTTTACGAAGCATATTCATGTCATCACCTTTTTAGTTGCTGTAAGACAACTTACCTTCTTTCAAAGTTATGAAACTTGGCAAGCTCTTAATTCAAGACTCATATTAACCGACAAACTCTGTGCTAATCATTGAGAAAATAAGATATTTTGTTATGTTATTCATGTTGTTTGTAGAATTTCATTCATCATGATGAAGATGAATAAAAATAAATGCCATAAAAAAAGCCCACAAAATGTGGGCTTTTTTCGAGCTAAAACTTATACAGTTTCAACTTTTACGTAGCGACGGCCAAATTGACCTTTCACTTCGAATTTTACTACGCCGTCAGCAGTAGCAAATAAAGTATGGTCACGGCCCATACCAACATTTGCACCAGCGTGGAACTCTGTACCACGTTGACGAACGATGATGTTACCAGCAGTTACAGCTTGACCGCCGTAAACTTTAACACCTAACATTTTTGGGTTTGAATCACGACCGTTCTTCGTCGATCCACCGGCTTTTTTAGTTGCCATGTCTCTTACTCCTCGTGATTAGCCTGAAATACCAGTAATTTTCAACTCAGTGAACCATTGACGGTGACCTTGTTGTTTACGGTAGTGTTTACGACGACGCATTTTGATGATGCGGATTTTGTCGTGACGACCATGACCAATCACTTCTGCAGTTACTTTAGCGCCAGCTACAACTGGAGCACCGATTTGAATGTTGTCACCGTTTACAACCATTAATACATCATCAAATGTAATAGTCGCACCAGATTCAGCTTTCAATAATTCAACTTTAAGGGTTTCGCCCTCAACTACACGGTGCTGTTTACCACCGCTTTGGATTACTGCGTACATAATGTACTCCAATCAGCCCGTGTCGTCGTGTCGATAAAGGGATATATCGATCTTAAAACGATCGCCACTGGGGTTATACAAGGCGACAGATTTTAAGTGAAATTTGATCAAACGACAAGTATTTTCTATCTATCAGTAAAGCATGTTCCCCTATTCATACAAAATCAAACAGCTTGGACTGGAATTTAGCAGTTTTCATTGATTCTGAATGAAAATTAAAATACAGTTCCAGACACAAATTGCGTCAAGAACAAGTTGTATTAATGCTGATGTCATTAAATTATTGTTTTGTCGGAAACATCATGTTTTGCTTAAATAAAGAACAAAGAACGCTTAAAGACAATAGAAATGATTAATATCAGCCACTTGTTAACCTGTGCAAGACACCTTTAATTGATACACTAACGCCACTTATCTACCAATACGGGGTTTTTCTTCATATGGTCATCGATTTCAAGCAAGACATTCTTGCGCCTGTTGCCTCAGACTTCGCTGCGATGGATCACTTGATTAATGAAGGAATTAGCTCAAAAGTCGGTTTAGTCATGTCTGTCAGCAAACATGTCGTTGAAGCTGGCGGAAAGCGTATGCGTCCAATCATGTGTTTACTTGCAGCCCGTGCTTGTGGTTTAGATAACATGGCAAATGCACAGCGTTTAGCTGCAATCATTGAAATGTTACACACTGCGACATTGGTTCATGATGATGTGGTAGATGAATCTGGGCTTCGTCGTGGTCGCCCTACAGCAAATGCAACATGGAACAATCAGACAGCCGTTTTAGTGGGTGACTTCCTGATCGCCCGTGCGTTCGATTTATTGGTCGATTTAAACAACATGACTTTATTGAAAGACTTTTCAACAGGTACATGTGAAATTGCTGAAGGTGAAGTATTACAACTTCAATCGCAGCATCAACCAGATACAACTGAAGAAACTTATTTAAAAATTATTCATGGTAAAACGTCTCGCCTATTTGAGCTGGCTACAGAAGGTGCCGCTATTTTGGCTGGACAAGAAGCATATCGTGAACCATTAAGATTGTTTGCAGGTCATTTTGGTAATGCATTCCAAATCATTGATGATATTTTAGACTACACATCAGATGCTGAAACATTAGGTAAAAATATTGGTGATGATTTAATGGAAGGTAAACCAACTTTACCGTTAATTTCTGCATTAGCACACTCGACAGGTGAAGAGCATGCGATTATTCGTCGCAGTATCGCCACTGGTGGAGTAGACCAACTACCTCAGGTCATCGAAATTGTACAGAAGTCTGGTGCTCTAGATTATTGCCACCAACGTGCCCAAGAAGAAACAGAAGCAGCACTGCAAGCTTTATCAAACCTCCCTGATACACCGTATCGTCAGGCTTTGATTAACTTAACTCAGCTTGCGTTACACCGAATACAATAGATATTATTTTGCCTATGCATATAAATTTTTCAGATCATTTTTTAAAAATAGAGAAGCAGCTTGAGGATCCTCAAGCTGTCATTGATGAAAATCTACTGATTGAACTCGTCAATGTCGTCCGCCCATCCAACCCACAAGATACGGATGAAATTAAGAAAAAAATACAGGCTTTTATTGAAAGTCTTTTGCGCACACCTACAGCGCCCTTCTTACTACAAACTTTTTTACTACGTTTAATTAATCGCTATAAACAAGTCAGCTTATATGCAGACAGTGGGATTCTGTCTTTAGATGGTTTTTGGAACCAGCTTGGGCAAAGATTAGGAGCACATTTTTTACCGCTCATAGAAGACTCAAGCCAACTCAAAATATTAATTGGAAAAATTTTCTATTTAGAAAGTGACAAAGTCTGGCTCAATAATATTGCTGATGAAGATTGGGCAAATTTATTTAGTCTTATTGGGCAAAGCCAAAGTAATGTCCATGAGAAGTTAGTCATTCAAAGTGAAATGATTAAAGCCATCACTGTCTTATCTTATCGAATTAGTGGAATTGGGCTTTATCCCGAATTTATTAATGCTCAACCCGAGTTAACTGAATATGAATCCCCTTTTCTAGTTCAGAACCGTGAAATTATTGAGTTCATAGAAAAATATAAGAAACAAGAGCTTTCTGATCATGAAATTGCCGTTATTGCTCCTCCCGATGCATCACAAGCATTTGTGATGTTGGAACAATGTCGGGATGTAGTTTTAAAGATTCGCCGTGCTACCAAAAGAATTGGTGTTAGTTTAAGTTTGACTTATTTGTTGTCCTTACTCGAGCAGTGCCTTGACCGAATTGAATTACTACTTTATTTGGTCGTAGATAACACCAAAGGAAAATATGTCTCTTTAGGACATCTTATTTCCGATTTAACCAAGGCGCACTACAGTGAAAAAAGTGTTCGATCTTTGCTCAGCACAACAAGTGAACTTATTGCATTTCAGGTAACAGAGAATGCCAGCCGTACAGGTGAACATTATGTAAGTACCGATACCAAAGGTTTTTGGGGAATGTATAAAGCTGCCGCTGGTGCAGGTGTCATTATTGCCTTTATGGCATCTTTAAAAATTCTTGCTGCAAGAATGACAATGGCCCCGCTCATGCAAGCCTTTACTTTCAGTATGAATTATTCTCTAGGTTTCATTCTGATTCATGTTCTGCACTTTACTGTTGCAACCAAGCAACCCGCTATGACGGCTGCGGCTCTTGCTGCAACAGTACAGCAACGTAAAGGCTCCAAAACAGCTCAAATTGCGGAGTTAGCAGCCCTAATTATTAATATTATCCGAACACAATTTATTGCTATTTTGGGCAATATTTCAATTGCGATCCCTACTGCCGCACTCATTACTTTTGCTTGGCAGTTTTACCTTGATGAACCGTTATTAACCCATACTAAAGCAACTTATCTTCTACACAGTCTAAACCCCTTTACTTCACTAGCAGTTCCACATGCGGCAATTGCTGGGGTATGTCTGTTTTTGTCAGGTCTCATTGCCGGGTACTTTGACAACATGGCTGTTTACCGAAAAGTCGGTCCACGCCTAAGAGCGCATCGTCGCTTAGCTAGCTGGTTTGGACAAGATCGCCTTAATCGTTTTGCTGCATATATTGAACGTAATTTAGGGGCACTAGCCGGTAACTTCCTATTCGGGATCATGTTAGGAAGTATGGGAACCATAGGTTTTATTCTAGGGTTGCCTTTAGATATCCGTCATATTGCCTTTGCATCAGCTAACTTTATTCAAGGTTTGATGACTATTAACGGCAGCCCAGATATTGGCCTCATTATAGTGTCCTTTCTAGGGGTGCTATGCATTGGTCTTACTAACTTATTCGTGAGTTTCACCTTAACGATTATTGTGGCACTACGAGCACGTCGCGTCCGCTTTGAACAGTGGAAACCTTTAGCCAAATTGGTCATGACCCATTTTCTAACTCGTCCAAGCGATTTTTTCTGGCCACCAAAACAACCATTAGAACTCGAAGAGAATACGTCAACAAATAGCGGAAAAAAAGCAGACCACTAAGAATTTTGCTTTGTACACAGAATGTGAATTTCGTCAATTTTGTTGTGATTGTTTTTCCAAATGTTAAAAAATTTTCAAAATGAATTTACGATGATCTATCAGGCTTGAAAAAAAGTGTACTGGCAAGTACACTTTTAACGGCTTTCAGTAGTGGACACTGCTTGAACAAGCAAAGGTATATACATGCCCTATATATTGCTTTTTATTGGTTGTATTTTTTTAGGATTAGGTGTTCTTGGTCTTTTTGTACCAAGACTTCAATCTTTGGATTTTCTCACCGTTCAAACATTGAGTGAAAATCGTTCAGATTATCTTAACTCTATTACGATCTTTTTAGCGCGTATAGGTGGTATGCCTTTTGTATGTTTTTTATCCTTTCTGGTATGTCTATATCAAGCATGGTATAAAAAATATATTACTGTTATTTTCATTAGCGTGGGTGTTCTTGGCAGTATCATCACGGGTTGGCTGCTCAAATGGTGTGTAGACCGACCAAGACCTCCACTGGCATATCATATTGTCGAAAGTTATGGTGCATCGTTCCCAAGTGCACATAGTGTTTATGCATCAACACTAGCTTGTATGGCAATGTTAATGTTATGCCATAAACCCAACATTAACTCTCCTTATATCATTTTGATCTCCTGTTTTTGGTTTATCTGCATGGGGCTTTCAAGAATATATGCTGGAGTTCATTTTCCAACAGATGTACTCGCCGGTTGGGGCATAGGTTTTATTTGGATTGCACTGCTTTGGCTCTGGTTATTACAAACACAAAGTAGGTTAAGTAGAAAACAAATATATTTTTAGATTTTATCTAAACGAGGTGGAACAATGATGTCGGCTAAGCTTTGGGCTCCTGCCCTTACTGCTTGCGCATTAGCAACAAGTATCGCACTTGTTGGTTGTAGCAAAGGCTCCGATGAGCAACAGCAAGCTGCTGCTCAGAAAATGCCGCCTGCAGAAGTAGGTGTTATTGTTGCTCAACCACAAAGTGTTGAACAAAGCGTTGAGCTTTCCGGCCGTACTTCAGCATATCAAATTTCTGAAGTTCGTCCTCAAACAAGCGGTGTGATTTTAAAACGCTTGTTTGCTGAAGGAAGTTACGTTCGTGAAGGACAAGCTCTTTATGAACTGGACTCTCGAACTAACCGTGCAACGCTTGAAAATGCAAAGGCTACCCTTTTACAACAACAAGCAAATCTAGCTTCACTACGTACCAAGCTAAACCGTTATAAGCAGCTTGTTTCGAGTAATGCTGTATCTAAACAAGAATATGACGACTTACTTGGTCAGGTTAATGTTGCCGAAGCACAAGTTTCTGCTGCAAAAGCTCAAGTAACGAATGCAAATGTTGATCTTGGCTACTCTACAATTCGCTCACCAATTTCTGGTCAGTCTGGACGTTCTTCTGTAACAGCAGGTGCTTTAGTCACTGCTAACCAAACTGAACCTTTAGTGACGATTCAACAGTTAGATCCGATCTATGTTGACATTAATCAGTCTAGTGCCGAGTTATTACGTTTACGTCAACAACTCAGTAAAGGCAGTTTAAACAATAGTAACAACACGAAAGTGAAATTGAAGCTCGAAGATGGTTCAACCTATCCAATCGAAGGACAACTTGCTTTCTCCGATGCTTCTGTAAATCAGGATACAGGAACGATTACTTTACGTGCCGTATTCTCAAACCCGAATCATCTGTTACTTCCAGGCATGTATACCACTGCACAGATTGTTCAAGGTGTAGTTCCTAATGCTTACCTGATTCCTCAAGCTGCAATTACACGTTTACCTACAGGTCAAGCTGTAGCAATGCTTGTTAATGCCAAAGGTGCTGTTGAGAGTCGTCCTGTTGAAACCTCTGGTGTTCAAGGACAAAACTGGATTGTGACTAACGGTCTTAAAGCTGGTGATAAAGTGATTGTTGACGGTGTTGCCAAAGTTAAAGAAGGGCAAGAAGTTTCAGCAAAGCCTTACCAAGCTCAACCAGCGAATCCACAAGGTGCAGCTCCAAATGCGACAAAACCGGCTCAATCAGGTAAACCTCAAGCAGAACAGAAAGCATCTTCAAATGCATAAGGGGTAGATTGAATGGCACAATTTTTTATTCATCGCCCCATTTTTGCGTGGGTGATTGCATTAGTCATTATGTTGGCGGGTATTCTCACGCTAACAAAAATGCCTGTTGCACAGTATCCGACGATTGCACCACCGACAGTTACAATTTCTGCAACTTATCCTGGTGCATCGGCTGAAACTGTTGAAAACACCGTGACCCAGATCATTGAACAACAAATGAATGGTCTAGATGGTTTACGTTATATCTCATCTAACAGTGCTGGTAACGGTCAGGCCTCTATTGAATTAAACTTTCAACAAGGTATTGATCCAGATATTGCACAGGTTCAGGTTCAAAACAAACTGCAATCTGCAACTGCACTTTTACCTGAAGATGTACAACGTCAAGGTGTAACAGTGACTAAATCTGGTGCAAGCTTCCTGCAAGTTATTGCATTTTACTCGCCAGATAACAGCCTTTCTGACTCAGACATTAAAGACTATGTAAACTCATCAATTAAAGAACCACTGAGCCGTGTTGCTGGTGTGGGTGAGGTAACGGTCTTTGGTGGGTCATACGCGATGCGTATTTGGCTTGATCCAGCTAAGTTAACCAGTTATCAGCTTACTCCTAGTGATATTGCGACAGCTTTACAAGCGCAAAACTCACAAGTAGCGGTAGGTCAATTAGGTGGTGCACCAGCTGTAAAAGGTCAAGTGCTTAACGCAACAGTGAATGCTCAAAGTTTGCTGCAAACACCTGAACAGTTTAAAAATATCTTTTTAAAGAACACAGCATCTGGTGCTGAGGTTCGTTTAAAAGATGTTGCACGTGTAGAGTTAGGTTCCGATAACTACCAGTTCGATTCGAAATTTAATGGTAAACCTGCTGGTGGTCTTGCAATTAAAATTGCAACGGGTGCTAACGCACTGGATACCGCAGATGCTGTTGAACAACGTTTATCTGAACTACGTAAAAACTATCCAGCGGGTCTTGAAGACAAACTGGCTTATGACACAACTCCGTTTATTCGTCTTTCAATTGAAAGTGTTGTGCACACATTAATTGAAGCAGTAATTTTGGTATTCATTGTCATGTTCTTGTTCTTGCAGAACTGGCGTGCAACGATTATTCCAACACTTGCTGTACCAGTTGTTGTGTTAGGTACATTCGCTGTTATTAATATCTTTGGCTTCTCAATTAACACCTTAACCATGTTCGCTATGGTATTGGCAATTGGTCTTCTGGTCGATGACGCCATCGTTGTAGTCGAAAACGTCGAACGTGTTATGAGTGAAGAGCATACCGATCCGGTCACGGCGACTTCCGAGTCAATGCAACAGATTTCTGGCGCATTAATTGGTATCACAAGCGTATTAACAGCTGTATTCGTACCAATGGCATTCTTTGGTGGTACCACTGGTGTAATTTATCGTCAGTTTTCGATTACCCTTGTAACAGCAATGGTTCTATCGTTAATTGTAGCATTAACATTTACACCGGCACTTTGTGCAACCATTTTAAAACAGCATGATCCTAACAAAGCACCAAGCAATAATATTTTTGCTCGGTTCTTTAGAGGCTTTAACAATGGTTTTGACCGCATGTCGCATAGCTACCAAAATGGTGTTAGCCGCATGCTTAAGGGCAAAATCTTCTCTGGGGTACTTTACGCTGTAGTGATTGCTTTATTAGTGTTCTTGTTCCAAAAACTCCCATCTTCATTCTTACCAGAAGAAGATCAGGGTGTGGTCATGACACTTGTTCAATTACCGCCAAATGCAACGCTTGACCGTACAGGTAAAGTGATTGACACCATGACAAACTTTTTCATGAATGAAAAAGATACTGTGCAATCTATTTTCACCGTTTCAGGCTTCTCATTCACAGGTATTGGTCAAAATGCTGGTATTGGCTTCGTTAAATTGAAAGATTGGAGTGAACGTACTTCACCAGAATCTCAAATTGGCGCCCTGATTCAGCGTGGTATGGCATTGAACATGATCGTTAAAGATGCATCTTACATCATGCCATTACAACTTCCAGCAATGCCTGAATTAGGTGTAACAGCCGGATTCAACTTGCAGCTTAAAGATTCAAGTGGTCAAGGCCATGAGAAACTCATTGCTGCACGTAACGCAATTTTAGGTTTGGCTTCACAAGATAAACGTCTTGTGGGTGTTCGCCCTAATGGTCAAGAAGATACACCTCAGTATCAAATTAATGTAGATCAGGCTCAAGCTGGTGCCATGGGCGTGAGCATTGCCGACATTAACAATACGATGCGTATTGCATGGGGTGGCTCATACATTAACGATTTCGTTGACCGTGGACGTGTGAAAAAAGTTTATGTTCAAGGTGATTCGAATAGCCGTATGATGCCTGAAGACTTAAACAAGTGGTATGTACGTAATAACAAAGGCGAAATGGTTCCGTTCTCTGCATTTGCTACTGGCGAATGGACTTATGGTTCACCACGTCTTGAACGTTATAACGGCGTATCATCGGTTAACATTCAAGGTACACCTGCACCTGGCGTGAGCTCTGGTGACTCAATGAAGGCAATGGAAGAAATTATTGCTAAGTTACCATCTATGGGCTTACAAGGTTTCGACTATGAATGGACAGGTTTATCACTTGAAGAACGTGAATCTGGTGCTCAAGCTCCATTCTTATATGCGCTTTCATTGTTAATCGTTTTCCTGTGCTTGGCTGCATTGTACGAAAGTTGGTCTATTCCATTCTCGGTTTTACTTGTGGTACCACTCGGTATTATTGGTGCAATCATATTGACTTACTTGGGTATGATTATTAAAGGAGACCCAAATCTCTCAAATAACATTTACTTCCAGGTAGCGATGATTGCTGTAATCGGTCTTTCTGCAAAAAATGCGATCTTGATTGTTGAGTTCGCAAAAGAGCTGCAGGAAAAAGGTGAAGACCTCATTGATGCAACTTTACATGCTGCAAAAATGCGTTTACGTCCAATCATCATGACCACCCTTGCCTTCGGTTTCGGTGTACTTCCACTTGCGCTTTCAAGTGGTGCAGGTGCAGGAAGTCAGCACTCCGTAGGTTACGGTGTACTCGGCGGCGTACTCAGCGCAACGTTCTTAGGTATCTTCTTTATCCCTGTATTCTATGTGTGGATTCGTAGTATCTTTAAGTACAAACCAAAAACCATAAACACTCAGGAGCATAAATCGTGATGCAAACACTATGGTCTATTTCAGGTCGTAGCATTGCGGTATCTGCACTTGCGCTTGCTTTGACAGCTTGTCAAAGCATGCGCGGCCCAGAACCAGTCGTGAAAACCGATATTCCACAAAGCTATGCATATAGCGCTTCTGGTACGTCTATTGCTGAACAGGGTTACAAAGAATTCTTTGCTGACCCTCGTTTGCTCGGAGTGATTGATTTGGCACTTGCCAACAACCGCGACTTACGTACAGCAACGCTTAATATCGAACGTGCTCAACAGCAATATCGAATTACGCAAAATAACCAGCTTCCAACCATCGGAGCAAGTGGTAGTGCAATTCGTCAGGTTTCTCAAAGCCGTGATCCGAATAACCCCTACTCTACTTATCAAGTAGGTTTGGGCGTAACTGCCTATGAGCTTGATTTTTGGGGCCGCGTACGTAGCTTAAAAGATGCTGCATTAGATAGTTATCTCTCAACACAAAGTGCACGTGATTCGACTCAAATCAGTCTAATCAGTCAAGTTGCTCAAGCGTGGTTGAACTATTCTTTCGCAACAGCGAATTTAAGACTTGCAGAGCAAACACTTAAAGCACAGCAAGATTCTTACAATCTCAACAAAAAACGTTTTGATGTGGGCATCGACAGTGAAGTTCCACTACGTCAAGCACAGATTTCTGTAGAAACTGCGCGTAATGATGTAGCGAACTACAAAACACAAATTGCTCAAGCACAAAACTTGTTGAACTTGTTAGTAGGTCAATCAGTTCCACAAAACTTGTTGCCAACTCAACCTGTAAAACGCATTACGCAACAAAATGTATTTACAGCGGGTTTACCAAGCGACTTACTTAACAACCGTCCAGATGTAAAAGCTGCCGAATATAACTTAAGCGCTGCTGGTGCGAATATCGGTGCTGCAAAAGCACGTTTATTCCCAACCATTAGCTTAACGGGTTCTGCAGGTTATGCATCAACTGACTTAAGTGATCTATTTAAGTCTGGTGGTTTTGTATGGTCAATTGGACCTAGCTTAGACTTACCAATCTTTGACTGGGGCACTCGTCGTGCCAATGTAAAAATTTCTGAAACTGATCAGAAAATTGCATTGTCTGATTATGAAAAATCAGTTCAGTCTGCGTTCCGTGAAGTTAATGATGCGCTTGCAACTCGTGCCAACATTGGTGAGCGTTTAACAGCTCAACAACGTCTAGTAGAAGCAACTAACCGCAACTACACACTCTCAAATGCCCGCTTCCGTGCTGGTATTGATAGTTACTTGACAGTTCTTGATGCACAGCGTTCATCTTATTCAGCAGAACAAGGTTTGTTATTGCTTCAACAAGCTAACTTAAACAACCAAATCGAGTTATACAAAACTCTAGGTGGCGGTTTAAAAGCAAACTCTTCAGATACAGTGATTAATCAACCATCGAGCGCTGAACTTAAAAAGCAATAAGTCTTAAATAACTTATTCATAAAAGCTCACTTCGGTGGGCTTTTTTATTGCATCTCATGTGAATATTTTTTATCTTGAAACCTTAAGAATTTAGATTGATAAAAAACAATGTTACTGAGTAATTTAGAAAGTGTTCCGGGCCACCAAATTTTAAAGCAGCTGGATGTTGTTTACGGAAGTACCGTTCGTAGCAAGCATGTTGGCCGTGACTTGATGGCAAGTTTAAAAAATATTGTTGGTGGTGAACTTACAGGGTATACCGAATTATTAGAAGAATCTCGCCAAGAAGCCATGCAACGTATGATTGTAAAAGCCCAGCAGCTTGGTGCGAATGCAATTGTAGGTATTCGTTTTTCAACTTCAAATATTGCTCAAGGTGCTTCTGAATTATTTGTATATGGCACAGCAGTGGTTGTGCAGCCTCAAGCACCACATCTACCCGATCCATTTGGTGCATAGGTAAAAATGGATAATCTTATTTTTCAGCTTGTTATTTTTCTCATTCTTTTCAGTATTGGTTGGGGTTTTGGCCGCCATATTGAACGAAAACATTTGAATGAACTTTTAGAAAAAGAGCAACAATTTGCCCATATCCGAATTGATACCAATCGTTTTGCAACAAGTGATCAATTGGGCCATTTTATTAGCAGTAATGTCGTGATTTCTCATGACTACTTTAAATATGTTTTGGCATCTATAAAAAACATTTTGGGCGGACGACTAAACAGTTATGAAAGTATTGTTGAACGTGCTCGCCGTGAAGCGATTGTGCGTTTAAAACAACAAGCCCATACCGCAGGAGCTAACCATATTATGGGAGTTCGGCTGAGTACAACCGAACTTGGTATGCGAGGTGGAATGGTTGAAGTTTTTGCCTATGGTACAGCAGTCAAAGATTAACACTGCCCCATAGCAGAAAAATGTATACGCGGATTGCCAATATTTTTAGTTAAATGTTGGCAAATTCGAGTAATTTTCCAATGGTCTTGTTGTTTCGCCAAAGTAAAATAATAACGACCAAAAGAATGAAAATAATCATTTTCTGAAAAACGATAAATTTGATAATTACATTCTAGCCATGCTTGATCTTGTTCAATCCGAACTAGAGGATTACTCAAATTGTGCTGTAGTCGCAAATGCGATAAGGCTTGCTGCCGAGAACCTTTATATTCATGACAAGACACGACACATAAAGGCTCTCCTCTAAATTGGAAATAGTCCACCTCAAGTTGATCTGCCAACAACTCGTCAAAAGCGTCCCAATTTTTCTGGTCAAAAACCAATTGAAAACGCGTGACGACTTCTAAAATACGGTGATAATCCTGATCCATGGCGAACCTTCTATGCGGGTTTTTCACCAATTTAGCACGGCAAAATCACTTTTTTATTTTACTTTTGTTTTCCGAATCATTTTATAAAGAAGTTTTGGTGACATCCGAGAAACCATCACACCTAGTTTTTCTTTGGTTCCCCCCACAACAATATATTCTTGCCCCTGTACTAACGCTTTTACAGCTTGCTCTGCAAAAACATCTGCCTCTAAACCATTCTCGATTGCTTCGTCTTGGTGGCCTTGAGGTTCCCCTGCACCATTGAGTGCATTGAAAGAAACATTGGTTTTTACGAAACCGGGGAAAATAACTGAAACTTCCACCCCTTGATCTGAGACTTCAGCACGTAAACTATTTGCCCACATATGAATTGCTGCTTTAGCAGCGGAGTAACTTGCACGGTATTGGGTACCTAACAAACCCGCTACACTCGATACAAATACAACTCGACCAGACTTTTGTTTTAGCATCGTTGGTAATACAGTTTTGGTTAACGCGACTTGCGAGAAATAATCGACTTCCATAATGGCGCGTTCGGTTGCCATTGTTGTGTCTTTGATTAAAGCGCGTTGGCTTAAACCTGCATTATTGATGAGCCAATCAATACGACCTTTCGCCTTTAAAATCTGCTTATAAGCCTCTTGAACCTGCTTTTCATCAGTAATATCTGCAACGACAGACAAATGATGATCGGGATTTAATAAGCCAACCCGAACCTCTTCTAATTCTTCAAAACGACGCGAAGTCAAAATCAGCTTTGCGCCTTGTAAAGCGAGCTCCCCTGCTAAGGCCTTACCCAAACCAGAAGATGCGCCCGTAATCCATACCACTTTATTTTGCAAAGTATCAAGTTTGGCCATGTAATGTTCCTATTATCTTTTTAAATTATGCTGCTTGATGCATGAAGGCCAAAAAGTGGTTGATATAATGAGTTGCTGTGGTCTGATCGACCTGTGTCCCTAACTTTTCCAAACGTTTATAGCCCAAATGCGTCGTCATGTTGATGACTCCGTTAAGAGTTTTATCGACAACTAAATTAAATTTTAAACGCTTTTTAGGTTCACGTACTAGGCTTGTTACGCCTAAATCCACAATTTGTATGAGTGTTTCAAATGCAGCCGTAATGCTTTGCATATTACCGTCACGAATTTGCTGGGTAAGAGTTTCGGCTTGTTGCACGAGTTGAAGCGTGACCGGATAGGTAATATAAACTTGCTGCCCTTGCTCTTTCATGAGAGATGTCATGTAGTCAACTAAGGGTAAGAGACGTTCATTTCCAAAGAATGAAACCGACCAAGGCATGTATTTTCGAAAAGTCTCTAAAACTTGCTGAATAACTTTTTCAGACTCAGCTTGTTGTTTTGGAGACATGCTTGCATTTCCTGACTGTAAAAGCACAGAAAAAACCTGCTCAATAATTTCACAAGAAAGATCAGACAATACATCCCCCAAAACTTTTGCCTGACTTTGGCTTACCCCATCATGCAGTTTTTGCCGAATAGCCTCGAATTGGGTATAAGTTGAATCGGAAATTTTCAAAAAAACTTCATAACTCATCAGCAGCATCCTTTTTCAATTCTTTTGTAATTTTTGTGCCGTGTTGCCACACGATTAAATTGTGATCCATCTTTCATAAATCTACCGTTTTTTGAAAAAAATACAAAACCGTTTATCTGTTTTCAGCACATTAATTTCGAGGCATTTTTTTGCTACAATAGATGCAATTTTTTATGCATATTCGATCTAAGCTACTATGACTGACGCTCAAACCGCTCAAAATATTGCAACCACATACGATCCGACCGAGATCGAAAAGAAGTGGTACAAAACGTGGGAAGAACAAGGTTACTTCAAACCTTCTGGTCACGGTGAATCATTCTGTATCATGATTCCGCCACCAAACGTCACTGGTAGTTTGCACATGGGCCATGGTTTTAACAATGCCATTATGGATGCCCTTACCCGTTATAACCGCATGATGGGTAAAAACACTTTGTGGCAACCGGGTACAGACCATGCTGGTATTGCAACTCAAATGGTTGTTGAGCGTCAACTTGGCTTACAAGGCATAACTCGTCACGACTTAGGCCGTGAAAAGTTCATTGAAAAAGTTTGGGAATGGAAAGAACAATCTGGCGGCACGATCACTAAACAAATCCGTCGCCTAGGTTCTTCGGTAGACTGGTCACGTGAACGCTTCACGATGGACGAAGGTTTATCAAACGCAGTTAAAGAAGTATTCGTTCGTTTGCACGAAGACGGTTTAATTTACCGTGGTAAGCGGCTAGTAAACTGGGACCCTAAACTTCAAACAGCTCTTTCTGACCTTGAAGTAGAAAGCAAAGAAGAAAAAGGCTCACTTTGGCACTTTAAATATTTCTTTGAAGACAAATCAGTTAAAACTCAAGACGGCAAAGACTATTTAGTCGTTGCAACAACTCGTCCTGAAACATTACTGGGCGATACCGCGGTTGCTGTTCACCCTGAAGATGAGCGTTATGCACACCTTGTTGGTAAAAACATTGTATTGCCAATTACGGGTCGTTTAATTCCAATCGTTGCCGACGACTACGTTGAAAAAGACTTCGGTACTGGCTGTGTAAAAATTACCCCTGCTCATGATTTCAATGACTATGACCTAGGTAAACGCAATAGCTTGCCAATCATTAACATCTTCAACAAAAATGCCGAAGTTTTAGGTGAGTTTGAATATATTGCAAAAGCTGGCGAACAAATTTCTAAAACGATTACTGCACCTGCGGAATACGCTGGTTTAGAACGTTTTGAAGCACGTAAAAAATTAGTTGCTCAAGCTGAAGCTGAAGGCTGGTTAGATCAAATCCAACCGTATGACTTAAAAGCTCCACGTGGCGACCGTTCAGGCGTGATCATTGAGCCATTACTGACTGACCAATGGTATGTAAAAATTGCTCCGCTTGCTGAACCTGCAATTGAAGCAGTTCAAGATGGCCGTATTAAGTTTGTTCCAGAACAGTACAGCAACATGTACATGGCATGGATGCGTGACATCCAAGACTGGTGTATTTCACGTCAACTTTGGTGGGGTCACCGTATTCCAGCTTGGTACGATGCAAATGGCAACATCTATGTTGGTCGTAACGAAGAAGAAGTACGCGCGAAAAATAACATCGCTGCTGACGTTGAACTTAAACAAGACGAAGACGTTCTTGATACATGGTTCTCATCTGCACTTTGGACATTCTCAACTTTAGGTTGGACTGGCGACGCACAAAAAGACGCAGCGAATGATTTCTTAAAAACCTTCCACCCAACTGATGTATTGGTGACTGGTTTTGACATCATTTTCTTCTGGGTTGCCCGCATGATCATGATGACCTTACACTTTATGAAAAATGAAGATGGTTCATCTCAAGTTCCATTTAAGACTGTTTACGTTCACGGCTTGGTACGTGATGGTGAAGGTCAAAAAATGTCGAAGTCTAAGGGTAACGTTCTTGATCCATTAGACTTGATTGACGGTATTGATTTAGAAAGCTTAGTTGCCAAACGTACAACTGGCCTAATGAACCCGAAAGATGCAGCGAAGATTGAAAAATCAACGCGCAAAGAATTCCCAGAAGGTATCAATGCTTATGGTACTGACGCAGTGCGTTTCACGTTCTGTGCGCTTGCAAACACAGGTCGTGACATCAAGTTCGACTTAAAACGTGTTGAAGGCTACCGTAACTTCTGTAATAAAATCTGGAACGCAACTCGTTTCGTTCTGATGAATGTTGAAGGTCAAACTGTTGGTCAAGAGGCCCGCCCTGATCTATGGGAACTTCCAGAACAATGGATTATGAGCCGTCTACAAAAAGCAGAAGCTGCTGTACATCAAGCGTTTGCAACGTATCGTTTAGACCTTGCTGCACAAGCGATTTACGACTTTATCTGGAATGAATACTGTGACTGGTACGTTGAGTTAACTAAACCAGTTCTTAACGATGCAGAAGTTTCAGAAGAGCGTAAAGCTGAAGTACGCCGTGTATTGCTTGCAGTGATGGAAGCTTCTTTACGCTTAGCTCATCCATTAATGCCGTATTTGACAGAGGAAATCTGGCAGACTCTTGCACCAATGCTTGGTCAAGGCGGCCCAACGATTATGACTGCTCAATACCCGATTCCTGAGCAAGCGAAAATCAATGAACAAGCTGAAGCAGATATGCAATGGCTTCAAGGTTTGATTGGTGCGGTACGTAACATTCGTGGTGAGTTAGGCTTAGGTAATGCGCGCTTGTTGCCAGTATTACTTCAAAATACATCTGACGCTGAACGTGAACAAATCATTCGTATTGAAGCATTGTTCAAAGCATTGGCTAAAGTTGAAAGCATTGAGTTCTTGAATAAAGACCAAGAGCCACCTTTGTCTTGCTCTAGCGTTGTTAGCCATGCATCGGTATTTGTACCAATGAAAGGCTTAATTGACCCTAAAGCTGAGCTTGCTCGTTTGCAAAAAGATTTAGATAAAATCCAAAAGCAACACGACCAAATCGCGGGCAAACTTGCAAACGAAGGCTTTGTATCTAAAGCACCAGCAGCGGTTGTTGAAGGTGAAAAAGCGAAACTTGCTGAGTTTGCTGCTCAGTTAGAGAAAGTTAAAGCAAATATGGAGCAAATTGCTGCGCTTTAAGATTTTTTAGTCGAATAAACCCAGAATCTGTGCAAACAGGTCCTGGGTTTTTCTATATTTAAAAATTACTTTTTTTGTAGAATCAGCATATGAAGATTCCATGCTTTTATATATCCGCTTAACAAAGGTAGCTTTTCATTAATTTCTTTATGAAACAAAAAATTAAACTCATGTAAAAATAGATCTTCTATATATGGATAAGTAAATCCTATAAATTTTTTTGGTTCTTTAATAACCCATTCATCTTGAGTCCCCAATAAATCAACTACAAGAATTCCGTCTTTAGGAAGAGCATTTTTAATTCGTTTAATTACCCTATAGAAATAGCTAGGTTCACAAAAGAACAGACTTGATGATGCAATAATTAAGCTTGCAGACGGAAAATTAAAGTATTCAAAAGATTCATGATAGAAAATAAATTTAGAGTCATCTTTAAATCGCTCAGCACAGATTTTTTGTGCATCACTTGCAATATCAAAAGCATGAACATTAAATCCCTTTGAGAGTAGATAAGCAGATTCATTGCCAGCGCCACAACCGCAATCAATAGCAACTAAAGGTAAGTTAGGAAAATAACCTAAAGCCTTTTCTAAAATAGGTCTATGTTTAAGT
>NZ_JABVBF010000309.1 GCF_013344765.1 Acinetobacter lactucae | reverse complement strand
ACTTGTTGTTGATTGAATATCTTTTTTTAATTTTTTTTCTTCAAATTGAATGAAATTTAATAGTTGATTCGATTTTGATCTATTTTTATATTTATTAATATTTTGACGTTGAAATTCTAAATAATTTTCGTTTTGAATTAAAATATATTGTTGCGGAAGAAATCCAATAATTGGGTTGTTGTTGTCATTTAAATAAATAAGTCCAGTTAAACCGTCTAATTTTTTTAAAATATCGGCAGCATTTTTACCATGTAAAGAGAGCTTTTTCTTTAACTGAGACATTTTTAAATAAGATGGTGATTAATGAGAGGATAATTAGTTTACTACAAGTTGTAGGTCGTCAGGATAAAGTCTTTTAAAGGATAAATTTTTTGCCGATAAAATGAACGAAATTTTAGCTTAGGATTTATGGTATTCTCCAAAGTTTGTGTAGAAAAACTTGAGTGTACCGTTTGTCGGGTAGTTGGCAAAAAATGCACAACACTAGTTGAACAAAAATTAACGTAGATGTAATTTAGTAATTGCTAAGCAAAACTGCTCAAGGATTGGAAGTTTCGGTTGCCATATAAAGAAAAATGCAATTTGAGACAATGAGAGTGGTTAAGTCAAAAAATAAATGCTCTTGGGAGAGTGCTCAATGAAAATGTTTACTAAACTTGCTTTAGTTTCTTCTTTAGCTATCAGCGCAAATGCAATGGCAATGCAGTCAATGGACGATGCTGCGCTTAGTGCTGCTACAGGTCAAGATGGTATTAATATCGGTATTGCTTTAGGTGCTGGCGGTATTTCTATCGATAAAGTATTTATTCATGATAATGATGGTTTAAACCCTACTACAGGTATTGCTGGTGCTGCAGCAACTGCGGGTGCGATTGTAGTAAGCGGAGTAGGAGTTACACAAGTAGATCCAACAACAAACTTGTTAGATCTTAAAATTGATAGCGTTGGTGCTTCAGGTACAAACGGCGCGTTTTTAAACGTTGCTGCAAATGTAGGTGCTGTTAATGTAAGTGTTGGTTCTATTGGTGTGGGTACTTCTGGTACTTTAAATACAACTACTGCTGTACGTGGTATTACTGAAACTGCTCCAACTGAAATTATCTCTGGTTTAGATTTGTCTCTAGGCGCAATTTCAGCGAATGTACAATTAGGTTCTACACCACAAGGTGCAATGATCAAAGTAAACTCAAGCTTACAAGGTGGTTTAACCTTATCTAACTTTGGTATTAAAGATGCTGCAGGTGGTGGTGAAATCTTCTTAGATAAAGTTATGGTTCGCGGCGCTGGTAATACGACTGGTGATTTAGATGTTGATGCTAACATTTCAGTTGTACCAACAGGCTTAAAAATTCAAAATAATAGTGCACAAGGTATGAATGTTTATGTACAGGGTGTACATTTAGGTGCCGCTGCTAATGCTTCAATTGGTGATGTTGAAATCCAAGGTTTAAATGTAGGAACTTCTACAATTACAATCTCTGGTCACTAAGCTAAAAGTGTTTTAATAAAAAAGCGCGTCAAATACGCGCTTTTTTATTTGTTAACTCTGTCAATTTTG
>NZ_JABVBF010000308.1 GCF_013344765.1 Acinetobacter lactucae | reverse complement strand
GCCATAAAAAAGGCCCCATATGGGACCTCTAAAACTACATTTCTATGTGCTTACAAGCTTAGCTCTGTACTTCATCTTTGTTTCGATAAAAAATGAAATAGCTTGCATAGCAAAGAAGAATAAAAATAATGCAACAAATAAAACCAACGTGCATGGATGGATCAAACACCATGCTGATACAGGTAATGATACAGAATAGCCCACCTACAATTGGAGTAAGAGGAAAAAGAGGTGCTGCGAAACGTAAATCTTTTGCTGTTTTACCTGACTTATACCATTGTCTACGGAAGTTAAATTGGGAAACACAAATCGCAATCCAAACCACAACCATTGTAAAAGCTGCAACACCCAACAAATTCTTAAAAATTGTTTCTGGTGCAAATTGTTCTGAAAGTAAGCCAGGAATTGCCCCAAACATCGTTACAGTAATAGCAACAATAGGTGTTCCCGAAGGAGTTAATTTAGAAAATATTTTTGGTAATTGATTTTTCGCCGAAAGCGACCACATCATACGTGAAGCAGCAAACAAACCAGAATTCGCAGCAGAAAGTAAAGCAGTAATAATTACAAAGCGAATAATGTCTTCTGCGTAGGGAATCCCAATATAATTAAATACGGTTACAAAAGGGCTATTACTTACTTCATTCGCACTAAGTCCTGCGAGTTGGTATGGTAGTAACGAACTAATCACCACAATTGTACCCACAAAGAAAATTAGTAGACGCCAAATAGCTGCGTTGATTGCCTTAGGAACTGTCTGTGCTGGATTTTCAGCTTCGCCAGCCGCCACCCCAATTAACTCTGTGCCAGAAAAAGCAAAGTTAACAATAAGCATGGTGGCAAAAATTGGGAAAAGACCATTTGGAAACCAACCGTGAGCAGTTAGGTTACTGAATAATGGCGCTGTCTCATGCCCTTGGTAAGGAATAAAACCGAAGATCGCCAATAAACCCAAACCAATAAAACAGATGATTGTGACAACTTTGACGAGTGCTAACCAGAATTCAGATTCGGCAAATAATCGAGTTGAACTAATATTAAGAAAAAAAACTAAGGCGCCAAAAAAAAGAGTCCAAGCCCATACCGAGGTAGATGGGAACCACTCCTGAACCAATAAAGCCGCAGCGGTAAACTCAGTTCCTAAAGTTGCAGTCCAAGTTAACCAATAAAGCCAAGTAATCATATAGCCCGTACCCGGACCGATATAACGACGAGCGTATTCCCCAAAAGAACCTGATTCCGGCACATGGACCGCCAATTCACCAAGACATAACATCACGGTATAGGCAATTAAACCGCCCAAAAAATAAGAAATAATTGCGCCAATGGGACCTGCTTGAGAAATTACATCACCAGACCCTAAAAAAAGACCTGTACCTATGGCACCGCCAAGGGAGATCATCACCAAATGTCGAGTACTCATTGCTCGTTTCAAAGGTGCAGAACTTCCATGTTGCGATGCATCATTATTCCGATAATTTAATGATTGCATATAAAAAACTGTAACGACAATTTAGTAAAAAATCATTTTAGGAGAAAAAAATAAATATGCAATTATCTTTGAAT
>NZ_JABVBF010000307.1 GCF_013344765.1 Acinetobacter lactucae | reverse complement strand
AAAAAAAAGAGCAATTTTATAAGGTCATATAAAATTGCTCTTAAGTTGGGAGAGTGGGAGAAAAGAGAAACTTAAGCGATCGTTTGTTCTTGGTTTGATTTAATTAATACAGGCTCTGATAATTCTTCAGTATCAGCCACTTTATCGCCTTCAAGCTTGGCAACAACTGCGGTCGCAATACTGTTACCGACTACATTTGTTGCAGTACGACCCATATCAAGGAACTGATCGATACCGAGTAGTAAAAGGATGCCAGCTTCAGGCAAATGGAACATCGTGAGTGTTGCTGAGATAACCACAATAGAAGCTCTTGAAACCCCCGCAATACCTTTACTTGTAATCATAAGAGTTAACAAGATTAAGATTTGTTGAGTGAAGCTAAGATCAATGTTGTAAGCTTGAGCAATAAAGAGTACTGCAAAGGTGGTATACATCATTGAGCCATCTAAGTTAAATGAATAACCCAAAGGCAAAACGAAGCTAGTCACTTTTTTAGGTACACCAAATTTATTTAGGGCATCCATTAATTTTGGATAGGCAGATTCGCTTGAAGCTGTAGCAAAAGCAAGCGTTACAGGTTCGCGAATTAATTTACCTAGGCGGAAAATATCCTTTTTAAGTACGATTGCACCAACAGAGAATAAGATGATCCAAAGTAATAGAAGACCAAAGTAAAACTCTGCGATTAAAATACCATAATCAACAATCAAGCCTAAACCTTGTACCGTAATTGCTGAAGCGATTGCAGCAAATACTGCAAAAGGTGCAAACATCATGACGTAATCAGTAATACGGAACATAATCTTGCTAAGCTCATCAGTCAAACGAATGATAACTGAATCTTTTTCTTTGCCTTGATTTACGAAAGCAAGTGCTGAACCAAAGAAAATAGAAAAAACAAGGACTTGTAAAATATCATTGTTTGCCATTGCTTCTGCAATACTTCGCGGGAATACATGGCTCAAGAACGATTGTAAAGTGAAACCAGTAGTCGCTGGGAGAGACGAGCTGCTCAATTGTTGTGCTGTTGGCAATACTAAATCTAAAGCTGCGCCTGGTTGGAAAAAGTTTGCTAAACCCATACCGATGGCAAGCGATACAAATGAAGCAGTAATAAACCAGGTCATCGACTTAAGTGTAATACTGCCGATTGATGTAGATTTCCCCATTGATACAATGCCACCTACAATCGTAGCAAATACCAGTGGAGCAATAATCATTTTAATAAGACGTAGAAAGATGTCTGTGACGATGTTGAAATAAGAGGCGATTTGCTTCAGTTGCTCACCTTCATTAAAGAAGTGGTGAGAAATCCAACCTGTTAGCACGCCAAGTAAAATAGCAATAACAATATACTTGAGCAATTTCTTTTGCTTCATGTGAACCTCTATCCATTTGATTCAATCATCCTTTGATGGGATTTAGATAATTGAAAGCTTTCCTTGTTAGTCCAGTCCGGTTGTTTTGACGATTTTATCTTCCTAGATTTCTATCTGCTTTAACCGGATCGAATATGGCGATGTTGTTATGGAGGTGGATTGTTGCTCGATTTTGAAGCAGAGTGAAATGCAAAAATATATTAAACCATGCATTTTTTGCATAATAAAAA
>NZ_JABVBF010000306.1 GCF_013344765.1 Acinetobacter lactucae | reverse complement strand
AGTTATGCTCGATAATACACGCTTCCAAATCATTTGCAATCGATATTCAACATAATTAAAGCAACAAAATCTATATCTCATTATCCTTAATAAAACTTTTGTTCACCAGCAGGACGTGTCTTAAAGCGTCGATGAAACCACATGTATTGTGTAGGGGCAATACGAATCTGATTCTCAATAATCTTGTTTACCCTTTCCGCATCACTGACTTCACAGCCACTCGGGAAGTCTTCTAGCTTGGGCTCTACCAACACATGATATTGAGGATTACGAATATCACCACTTCGATAAAAATATAAAGGGACTGCTGCGGCTTTTGAGATATCCATCAGTCTGCGATGAGCTGTAACAGTAGCAGCTTGAATACCGAAAAATGATGCCATGACCCCTTGTTTCAAGCCAAAGTCCTGATCTGGGCTATACCATATTGCATGACCATGTTTAAGATTTTGGATGAGTCCACGCATGTTATCTCGAGCAATCTGGTTTTTATATACTCTCGCACGACTGCGATGAATCAGAAAATCTAAAAATGGATTATTTTGTGGTCGGTAAACTACGTCCATATTAAAAAATAAGGTACAGGCTGCTCCACCTGCATCTAAAAGCGTACTGTGGGTACCTAATAAAAGTACGCCATTTTCCTGATTATTGGTTAAATTTTCTAAACCATCTATGTGAACACGGCTTTTAAACCAGTTTGGACAATACCAAGCATTTAATGCTTCAAATACTCCTGTTAAAGTGTCGACAAAAACCTGCTTGGCTTTTACTTCAATTTGTAGCGGCGTTTTTTCAGGAAAACATGCTTGTAAATTACGTAGTGTTGTTTTGCGTCTTGAACTTAAAGATTTCCAAGCTATTTTTGATAGAAGGTCCGCGAGGCGCCATTGAATAGCCCAAGGTAACATAGCGAATAACATCAGAATAAAAGCTAAAAACCATATACCCCAATATTTAAACGATAAAAAGGAAAATTGAAATTCGCCAGATTTAAACTGCCGTTCATTTTTCGTCATACTGTAGATTTCTTGAGATATAGACTTAGCATACTAACATGCTCAATTTTTAACGTTGTGTTTTTATGTTGCTTTCACTTTTATAGTTTTATCTACCCTATTTATTTTATATAAACCGATATTTTAAATATTTAATCTATTTAAGACTTAAATATACATAACCTTTTGTATACATCGATTATTTTCTCATTTAAAGTAACCACACAATCTTGCTTCAATTGATAAATAGGATATATCAGCGTGAGCGGTCTTTTAGTATTTATAACAATTGCATTTCTTACCCTACTAAGCCCAGGACCGGGAGTATTATTTACTGTCACAAATTCAATTAACTATGGTGTTAAAACTGCTTTATTTGGAATAAGTGGTTTAATTATTGGTATGTTTGTGATTGCGGTAATTTCCGCTAGTGGTGTGGGACTTATTATTACCAGTAATCCTACTATTTTTACCGGTTTAAAGTTTGTTGGTGCGTTTTATTTAATGTATTTAGGATATAAAAACTTCACCAAAAAGCTTCCAACACAAGAGTTAATAAGCAATCAACAAAACAATCAAGCTGTAAGTAAATCTAAACTGTTTTATCAAGGCCTATTTGCATCATTACTGAATCCTAAAAC
>NZ_JABVBF010000305.1 GCF_013344765.1 Acinetobacter lactucae | reverse complement strand
GTTAAATTACATGCTAATCTGACTTTATGTTCGGATTATTGATTAGATCGTATGACTACGCGTAAACCTCGTCAAACTCGAGCCAAAGTCACTGTCGACACGATTATTGAAGCAGGTTTTATTGCAGTGGCACTTCATGGACCAAGTGGTACTACAACACGTCATATTGCAGAGATTGCAGGTGTGAGTGTCGGATCTTTATACGAATATTTTAAAAATAAAGAAGAAATTTATGATGCAATGAACCACTTTTTTGTTCGGGAAATTCTGGACATGATTACAGAGCTTACACCGACTATTTTACAGTTAGAGTTAGAGCCTGTCATTGAAATGATTTTCTATACCTTTAGTGATTTATTAAAAAAAAATAACGACCGCTATTTGACTGTTTTACGTTATGCAGGAGAGTTGCAGTACGATAAATACATTCCCAAAATTGAACAGGCTTTAATGGAAGTCATCATGAAATATATGATGCATAATCCAAAATATCTAAAAATCAACAATTTGCCTGTAATTACTTATATTTGTATTAATAGCGGAATTTTTAATGTCGCGCGGCATCTTATTTTGCCAAACCCTTATATTAGTTTTGATGAAATGGTGCAGGGGCTAACCACTATGATTATGAGTTATATCAATTCAGAAATGGCACGTTCAGAAGAGCATTGAACTGAGATAGAATTTTTATAAGTCTAATCGATAATAAAAAAGCCCTCACATAAAGTTTTATATGAGGGCTTAATTGATCTTATGGCATGGTTGGAACTTCTTCTGGACGCATATCGAAAATTAAAATTTCAGCATTATCACCATTGGTAAATGATAAGCTTCCACCATCACGAATACGTGCAGCATCTCCAGTATTAAAGGTTTTACCATTTACATCAACACGACCTTTAGCAACATGTAGGTACACATATCGACCATCAGGAATCACAAATTCAGCAGTTTCTTCACCATCAAAAAGACCTGAATAAATATTAATGTCTTGTTTGATCGATAAAGTTTTCTCACCACCTTTGGGTGAAATGATTAAATGCAATTTACCGCGTTTGTCTGCTTCATCAATATGAACTTGTTGATAGCCCGGATCTGTATTCACTTCATTTGGAACAACCCAAATTTGCAAGAAATGAACGCCTTCTTGAGCTGAATGGTTAAATTCACTATGAGCAACACCACGACCTGCACTCATCAGCTGAATGTCGCCCGGCACAATCACAGAACCTGTACCCATCGAATCTTTATGCTCTAATGCACCTTCAAGCACATAGGAAATAATTTCCATATTCCGGTGAGGGTGAGTACCAAAGCCTTTAGATGGAGCAACGTTATCATCGTTAATTACAAGTAGATCCGAAAAACCGACTTGTTTAGGGTCCCAATAATTAGCAAATGAAAAGCTATGTTTTGATTGTAACCAACCATGATGTGCTGCACCACGTTCGTGAGATAAACGCATATCAAACATGATCTATTCTCCTAATTTAATTTTTTCTCTGAGTGCAGTTTATCGTGGAACCAGTAGGGTGTTTGCATAGGTAATTGAGCCACCACCTACCGCGTTCCCGCAAATAATGGTGACATGGCGAAAAAAACGCATGTTGAAATAACCGAAAAGTTTCATGCCTGGGCGCCAAAT
>NZ_JABVBF010000304.1 GCF_013344765.1 Acinetobacter lactucae | reverse complement strand
CTTAAGATCCTTATTTTTTATCAATGCATCTGTAGCAAGATGTCTATATCATGCGCTCAAAGATTTCTTCTATGTGGATGCACAAATGAAAATATTAAAAATATCTTTATTAACGCTCGGGATGGGCTTAAGTGGTTTTGCTCAAGCAGACTTTGTAGGAGTAAAAGGAGAAGTTGGCTATTGGTTCTATGATGGTAAAGCCAATATGTCTTCTCAATTTCCGGATGATCAAGATTTAGATCAAAAAGGCAGTGCTCAACTCTCATTAGCAGTAGAACACCCAATTCCATTTATTCCAAATGCAAAAATTCGTTATGTAAATTTAGATACTGAAACTAAATCAGAAACTTTAGGTCAAGCCAACTATAAAGTTGATTTAGATCATAGCGATTTTATCCTCTACTATGAATTACTAGATAATATCGCAAGTGTAGATGCTGGTCTTGGCGCAACAGTATTAAATGGTGATATTACTGCATACACAGGCAAACGCGTAGATATTGATAAAACTTATCCTATCGCTTATTTGTCGGGAGAAGTAAAGCTTCCATTTACAGGCTTAAGTGCTAAAGGTGAAGCAACCTATACAAACTTTGATGATGCACGAATTACAGATGCATTAGCGGAAGTGAAGTATAAATTTGCAGATAACCTACTTATTGATCTTGGTCTAACAGCAGGCTATCGCGTACTCAATATCGATTTAGATGACTATGATAATAATGACCTTAAGTTTGAGTTTAAAGGCCCATATGTAGGTCTAGAAGCACATTTCTAAATCAGAATTTCAGAAATAAAAAAGAACTCGATATGAGTTCTTTTTTATTTAAATCATATCTACATAACCTAAATATTCTCGAATCCTTTGACACCACGCTTGAATATTTGGATATAGCTCCAAATTAAAACCACCTTCCTCCGCGACATGCGTGTATGCATACAAGGCAATGTCAGCAATAGTTAATTGATCTCCAACAAGATAGTCGTGATCTACTAAAGCTTTATCCATAATAGATAGTGCTTTATGGCCTTTTGGCTGTAAATTATGGTATTCCTCTATTCTTTCTGGTGGTAACCCTAAATATTTATTAATAAAACGAGCAACTGCAATAAATGGTTCATGACTATACTGCTCAAAGAACATCCATTGGTACATTTTTGCTTTAATAAAAGGATCTGTAGGAATAAATTTTGTTCCTTCAGCCAAGTAACCTAAGATAGCATTCGACTCACTCAAAACACGACCATCTTCTAGGACTAATACAGGTATTTTTCCATTAGGATTTAAGGACAAAAAATCAGCTGATTGAGTTTCTTTGTTTAAAATATCAACGTGGATCCATCTATGATTAATATTTAATAAGGAAAGTAATAGTTTTATCTTATAGCAGTTACCCGAACCGACATCACCATAAATTATCATAGATGCTCTTCCCTTATTATGCATACTTAAAAGATTAATTTTCTTATTATTTATAGCACAACTCTTCCTTAGTATTTTTATATTTATTTACCACACATATATTTTTTAGCGCCACAAAAAAACACCCCCGTTCATTCGAACGGGGGTGTTTGAATAATGAGCTGGCGATGACTTACTCTCACATGGGTAACCCCACACTACCATCAGCGCTAAGAGGTTTCACTTCT
>NZ_JABVBF010000303.1 GCF_013344765.1 Acinetobacter lactucae | reverse complement strand
GAATATGGTTTAGTGACCTGTGATTTAGCAGGTAATTCATTAGCAATGCAATTAGGTGAAGAGTTTGAGGATCACTTAAAAGCATAATTTTTTACGACTCGATTTTAATTACAGTATTGTCTTTTTTGAAAGATAAGTAATATTGCAGAACTTTAGAATGGTTTAATTAAAATATATTGTTAGATATTAAACAAAAAATCTGTAGCGGGGCTACTCTCCCAAATTGCCCTCAGCTACAGATTTTTTTATAAGATTATTCTGCTTTAGGGTTCTTTAAAGCTTTGTCTAAAAGATCTTTATCTAAAGCCTTATCCCATCTTGCGACAACAATTGTTGCACAAGCATTACCAACTAAGTTGGTTAAGGCACGGCACTCAGACATAAAACGGTCAATACCAAGAATTAATGCCATACCTGCGACAGGAACAGCTGGCACAACCGATAAAGTTGCAGCCAGAGTAATAAAGCCAGCACCAGTCACCCCCGCTGCACCTTTAGAACTTACCATCGCAACAAGAAGCAATGCAATTTGTTCACTAATTGATAAGTCTACGTTACACGCTTGTGCAATAAACAAAGCTGCCATAGTCATATAGATATTTGTACCATCTAAGTTAAATGAATAACCTGTTGGAATTACTAAACCGACTACTGATTTTTCACAACCTGCTTTTTGCATTTTATCCATTAAAGATGGTAAAGCTGCTTCAGAAGAACTTGTCCCTAAAACTAACCAAAGTTCATCTTTGATATAACGAATTAAATGAATAATTGAGAAGCCATTATAACGAGCTACTGCTCCTAAGATCACTATGACAAACAACACCGCTGTAATATAGAACGTCATAATTAATAGTAATAAATTACCAATTGATTCAATTCCATACGCACCGATGGTAAAAGCCATTGCACCAAAAGCACCAATTGGAGCCAACTTCATTAACATACCAACCAGATAGAAAACTGGAGCTGTTAAGTTATTTAAGAAATCGGTAATTGGACGTGCACGGTCACCTAATGCAGCTAAAGAAATACCAAATAACACCGCTACAAATAAAACTTGCAAAATCTCGCCACCTGCCAGAGGACTGACTAGTGTTTGCGGGATAATATTCATGAAGAAGTCAGTAATATTAGTTGCATGCGCTTTTTCAACGTAAGTATTTACTTTATCGTTGACTAAAGTAGCAGGGTCAATATTAAGACCTTTACCTGGTTGGATAATATTGGCCACAATCATACCAACTACAAGAGCCAAGCTTGAGAAGGTCAGAAAATAAAGCATAGCCTTACCAGTTACACGACCCACACGGCTCATGTTTGTCATACTGGCAATGCCTGTCACAACAGTTAAAAAGATGACGGGAGCAATAATCATTTTAACAATCTTGATGAATGCATCACCAAGCGGTTTTAAACTTTCGCCAAGTTCTGGGTAAAAATGACCTATTAAAATGCCCAAAATAATTGCAAAGATGACCTGTACATACAAAATTTGGTGAAACTTCTGTTTTTTCTGTACTGTTTCTTGGTCAAGGGTATTGAAATCCATTATCTAAATACCTTTTCGAAGGGGATAAAAAAAATAAATATAAAGCGTGCACCACAAGCTGCTTTATCAAGGAAAAGCCATTGTAAAGAATAAAAAACGGCCTGTGTTATAA
>NZ_JABVBF010000302.1 GCF_013344765.1 Acinetobacter lactucae | reverse complement strand
TATCGGCGACGGGTTCGTTAGTTGCGGCAGCGGGACGTATCTTTGCGGCCAATGAAATTGGAGAGGGGTATGCGGTTGTCACCAATGCTGGGCCACAAAGTCAAATTATAAATGGCGGGGTCAATTTAGGGGTAACTGATAAGTCTGGTCGATTCTTAATTGCAAATTTAAGACCTTACTTGTCTCATCATATTTACATAGACCCATCATATTTGCCTTTAGAGTGGGATGTTGCATCTACGACTCAGACAGCATTTGTAGGTTATCGTCAAGGAACCATGGTTGACTTTGGTGCTCATCAGGTCATTTCAGGATTAGTGAAACTTGTTGATGCGAACAACTCACCTTTATTGCCGGGTTATAGCGTTCGCATTAATGGTCAGGAAGATGGTGTAGTTGGTTATGACGGCGAAGTATTTATTCCAAACTTATTAAAGCAAAACAAACTTGAAGTCGATCTACTTGATCATGGTTCGTGCCAAGTTGACTTCACTTATAACAGTAATCAGTACTCAACTAAAAAATTGGGGCCATATGTATGTCGATAAGTATTGTAAGACATAATTTCTGGTTGAAAGGGAAAAATCTTTCATTTGCCATTAAGTATATTTTGGCAATAGTTCTGGCTTTTATTGTTTATGCATTTTTTAGTTCGGCACATGCGGCTTGTACGGTAACTGGAACCACTAATAGTACTTACAACTACACAGCGGCTACTATTAATAGTGATGCTACCATGAACTTTTCGGGAACAATACGTTGTCTTGGTGGACGTGGTAGACCAGAAATTTCGAGTTATATGTGCATGAAAACCGTATTTACTGGAACCACAAATGCAATTAACAGTGTTTCATTACCTTATACAGTCACAGCAACTGTAGGTGGAGCTGGGTCTTCTACCACAAACCAAAACTCGAATGTCTGGTACGGGCCGGTGAGAACGGTCGCTTCAAATAATATTGTGAGTTACTCGGTAAATGTGAAAGTACCTGCCCGAACGGGGTCGCTTATTGCATATCCGAAAGGAACATACACTGCTACGATTCAGCTTTTTTGGGATATGCAAGCAAGTTCTAGTACTGTATGTGAAGGAGATAGTGGTGGAGGTTGGGATTCAGGTAATACGACAATAACTGCTAATTATATTGTTCCAAGTTTGTGTCAATTAGATTCAACATCAAATGTTGATTTTGGCAATATAAATGATATTGGTACGACTCGTCGTGATTACATAGCTCAAGGAGCAGTGAATTCGACCTGTAATAATGGAACGCCATACAGTATTTATTTAGGGGATGGAAATAATCGTATTGTTGGTGGTTTTAGGCGTATGACTAATGGTGGTAGTCAGTATATTCCTTATCAGCTTTATAAAGATTCTAACTATAGTACGGTGTGGGATACCACAGGTGGCGTAAGTGCAGTTGGAGGTACAGGTGGTGTTTCTAAAACAGGCTCGGGGAGTACTCAAAGCACAAATGTGTATGGAAAAATTCCACAAGGTTCCTCAATTTCAATGACTCCTGGTAACTACTCAGATACGATAGTTGTTACAGTAACGTACTAATCATTTATTGGAATTTGATATTTAAGCTAACCGTGACTTTAAGACCTAGGTGCAAGGTGTTTTATCTATAAAATCTGATGTGTAATTTTTCTAATTTAAATGAAGTATAAAAGCTTTTAAAGAAAAATGGGTGTAACAAGTAGGTTAGCGA
>NZ_JABVBF010000301.1 GCF_013344765.1 Acinetobacter lactucae | reverse complement strand
ATTCTAAACAGCGTGCTACAAGTTCAGGTTTTTTAGAATCCCAATATATCCATATAATTTTGGGAATATTAATTTCACCTTCAGATTGAGGATGAAGGGTGATTGGATTTGCTAGGTTGTTAGGTTCAATATTTTTAATGCGTTTATCAGTATAAAACCTAAGATGAAATCTTAAAAGGAAAAAAATTTTTCTTGTAGATTTTCGTAAACCCATAACAACCTCAAATGATAAATAAAAACTTCTTTTTATTTATCCGCATTTCCTTTTAAAACCATATAAATCAATGCAACAAAAATAAGTAATGCGCCAACCAAGCTACTTACACAGAAAAATAAAATTCGTTGATTTGTAGTCATGTTAAATAATTCATTTGCAAGAATATAGCGCATGAAAAACCATTGTGCGAGAGAGAATACAATCACGACTAAAGCATGTCGACGAACGTCAGGACGCATTGCCATAATGAATTACCGAGGGAGATAAGAAAAAGTGGGGTTATTATGCCATTTGCCTTCTACCATCTCAATAGAAGCCTAATCGAGCAAACTGTGTAGAAAAATTAAAATTATGGATAAATTGTGAAGTTTTATTAACATTAATAAACTTTGCATTTCATTTTTATCGTTTTTTATCTAGTAAATTGCTGTATTTATTTGGATATATTTTTGATGCAGCCTATCGATTTTGTAATGATTTGGGTGGACTCAACCGATACGAAATGGCAGCAACAATACCTATATTATAAATCCAAAGAAACTAAAACAAAGATTGATGAACTCGTTGATCAATGTCGCTATCGTGATTGGAATAACCTCCATTTTTGGTTTAGATCTGTTGAAAAATTTTGTCCTTGGGTTAGAAAAATTCATCTTGTGACCTGTGGTCATTTCCCTGAATTTTTAGTTAACAATCATCCCAAGTTAAATCTAGTTACTCATGATCAAATTATAGAACCAAACTGTTTACCGACTTTTAATTCACATGCTATCGAAATCAATATTCATAAAATAGAGGGCTTGGCAGAACACTTTGTCTATTTTAATGATGACACCTTTATTAGTAGTCCTTTAGAACCAGAGTTCTTTTTTAAAAACGGTTTACCTTGTGATGGTATCCAGCTACAGCCTTTAATGGTGGTGGGTAAAGAGAACTTTTTGGGTGCAGTTGCTTTGACTGATGTCGCGATTATTAATAAGTATTTTGATAAACGTAAATTATTTCATGATAATCCCTCTGCAATTTTTAATCATCGTTATTCGATGAGTAATAATTGGGGGAATTTTTTAAGTTTATACAACCGAAAATTTTCGAGCTTTTATAGTACTCATTTGCCTCAACCTTTTTTGAAATCGGTGTTTGAAGAAGTTTGGCAAACTGAAGAGATTTATTTAAAAGAAGTATCGAGTCATCGCTTTAGACAACCTTTAGACGTTAACCAATATTTGTTTAGGTTATGGCAGTTATGTTCAGGCCGCTTTTATCCTGTAAATATATTTGAGCGCGGCCAAAATTTTAATCTAAGACTGCAAAATCTGCCCGAAATTAATCAGATCATTAAAAATGAGCGACTTCCACAAATTTGTTTGAATGATGATGAACAAGTGGTCGATTTTGAAAAACTAAAAACAGAAGTTATTCAAATTTTTGAACAAAAATTTAATAAGGTTTCAAGCTTTGAAAAAGAGATATCTCACTAAAATTCTCTCATTAAAAAACCC
>NZ_JABVBF010000300.1 GCF_013344765.1 Acinetobacter lactucae | reverse complement strand
CTATAATACCCATTATATTAAATAATTCTACTTATCTTGAAGTAATCTCTATAATCAAGTTAAGGAGAGTCTTCGTCTGTCTTTTAGTCATTCACCTTCTATAAATTCATGTCCTGGTGTAATGTCATGCCCTGGTGATCGAGGGACACACTGCTGAAAAGGTATGCATCTTTGTTGTTCAGCTCCATCAAATCTCCACAAAGTTGTTATGAGATTAATACTTTCGTCTCTCTGATGAAGAGTGACGATATTAGCTCCTCTTTTGGAATCTGTGTGCTCAACAGCAATATAATCAGGTGTGGTTTCACCTAATTCGTTTGCACGTAACAAGGATAATCCTAAAAATTTTTCAAGACCATTTCGTTCGAGTACCATTGCCACATCGGAAAAGACTGATTGGTGCTTTGTGAAAAAGTTTTTATCCAATTTAGAGTCAGAGATTAAACAATATTCTAAAGGTTCAATTGAATCTTTAGTATTAACACGCCAATTCATGGGACAAATAGGCCCATCAATATCTATAACTTTTGTTCGAGCAGTTACTAATGCGATAGTTTCATCATTTAACTGTTCAGAATATTGAAACATGATCTCGTCATCTGATAGATCATTGTGACGATGTATTAGGCTGATTCCAATAAGATCATGTAAGTTATTGTTTGCGAGTATTTGGCCGACTTCTTCTAGAGTCGAATGAAAGTTAGGAGAAAGAGAAATAGCCGAATGAGCTTTCATAACTCCAGGAAGACTATTGTAAGATGAGTTAAGCATATATAGTACCTCCATTAGGATAAGTAAAAGAAAGCACTAGCTTTACCAATATACTCCACCTTATTACAGAGAGAATTTGGCCTAATCATTTATCTATATGATGCAAAATATATTTGTTCTGGTTGATGAAATTAATTATCTAGTTAGATTGATTGCTAGAGCTTACTTTTCTGATATTTTTAAAAGTGGATCGTTTATTTGATCCTACTCTTAATGAAATTATAATACACATATTTATATTTTGTTTAATTTTTTAATCTTATTTTGTGTCTATTATACGGTGATCAGATGACTGGCATGAACAGATGATGCACTTATTAGTGTACATTTCTTTGAATGAATTAGTAGAAGAGCATTCAAATGTTTGATCTAAAATAACATAATACGCCTTATGTGAATGCAAAAATAGGAGCATGATGGCTCCTATTTTTATTGTTATAAATTGAATCCTATATGCTTTCCCGTTGGAAGCTCTATATCAATTCGAAGTTTTCCACCCATCGCTTCAACATACTTTTTTATTGTTGAAATTTTCAGATCATTTCCATGGTTTTCGATAGCTGAAAGGGAAGATTGCTTAATTCCAAGGGTTTCAGCCAATTCTTTTTGAGAAATTTCTAACTCTTTACGAATCAAGTAAAGCTGATTCTTGATCAATAACTCATCTGTCATTTGTTTAATACGAGCTTGACTCTCCGGAGAGCGACTAGCCAATAATTCTTGTAGGGTCTTAGCCATCAGATTATTCTCCTAATGTTGAGAGATGAAGTCCATGATGCTGATCTGCAATAGCTAGCATCTCTGTATAAAAAACGCTTTTACTGCTCTTATCATCAATACACAACATAATATAGTTGGGTGTTATGATTGAAGTTCTTTAGAACTACTACTTCTGATAGACTACAAAAAAAATATAATCTATTCCGGCCTCAGTGAGTAAGATATAGACGATAAAACTAACTCTCAATAAGGTTTAAGTT
>NZ_JABVBF010000002.1 GCF_013344765.1 Acinetobacter lactucae | reverse complement strand
CTCATATTGAGTAGATATTTGTTTAACTTGCCATACGCTCGCTTTTAAGGCTGTAAAGAAGCTCACCATTAACCATGCACTCACAATACTTAATGCAAAGAAGCCAATCATGATTTGGCTGCTTCCTTCTGTACTCAGCCACAACTTTAAAAAAACTTCGGCAATCGGCAATAAACCCAAAATCAATAGGACAGACTTGAGCATTACCCAATGAAACTGAGTCAGTTCATCTAATATGAGAAATGCTTTCATTTAATCTCTCCTTTTTAATTGAATAAAGTGCTTTTTATTTATTATGCAAAGCTTTCATTTAAATATATAGCTTATTTTTCTCTACATTTTAACTTTCTTGTAACTATTAAATATGGGAATAATTCTTATTATAAATCTCAAATATCACTATTAATTTTAATTTATATTTTTCAAATATTTATTATATTTTTCTGATTGAGAGAGATTATCAATTCGAATTTATCAGTTTATCTTTTTAACTGAATTGATAATCTCTATTATATTTTCAATTAAGGCTGATAATAAATATCCGCATCATTACCCTCACCACCATCTTTGCCATCTGCTCCAAATGAATACAAATCAAAAGCGCGACCATCTGCCCCAGGAATGACATATTGAATATCGTTTTTCCAACTGTCTTTAGGATAACCACCTTTTACATAGCCACCTGGCATCCAGTTTTTCGCTGTAGCTGGCTGGTTAACCAAAGCATCTAGCCCACCTTCTTGCATGGTTGGGAAATGGCCATTATCAAGCTTGTACTGATCTAAAGCACCCGCTACACCCTTTAATGCAATTTGAGTCGTATCAATTTTGGCTTTTTCACTACGCCCCATGACATTTGGTACGATTAAAGCTGCTAACACGCCTAAAATTACAATTACTACCATGACTTCAATGAGGGTAAAGCCTGAGTGAGGATTAACAAAGCGAAGCTTTGTCCGAACGCAAGATGGAGAGCTCTGCTCGGAATGGCACGATTGTGCAAGTCCGAAAGCTACGCTTGAGGTTTTTTGAGCATCCTTAACGTGCTCTTTTTGTTTCATGACTATCTTCATCATTATCTCTAATATCAAAGTGATTAAATCATATTGTTCATATTTACGATTGGCAGCATAACCGCGATTACAATAACCAGTACAATGCTTGCCATTAAAACCAGCATAAGCGGTTCAAGTAATGCCAGTAAGGTTGAAATAAATGTCGTCACCTCCCGATCTTGCATGGTCGATGCTCGTTCTAACATGCGGTCCAGCTCGCCTGATGCCTCTCCACTTCGAATCATTTGTACCATCATTGGTGGGAAATAACCACTGCGCTCAAGTTGCGTACCTAAGTTACCACCTTCTGTCACACGCTCAGCCGCGTGAGCAATTGAGTCCCGTATGACCCAGTTATTAGTTACTGCTGCACCAATTTTTAAGGCATCAACCAAAGGAACACCTGAACGAGTCAAAATAGATAAGGTACTGGCAAAGCGTGCAGCATTAATACCACGTGACAGTTTACCGAATAATGGCAATTTGAGTGTTAATCGATCAAAAGCATAATGTCCAGCAGTAGTTCTTAAAAACCGAACGAATGCGACAATACCCACCACTGCAAAAAGAATAATAAACACCCAAGCATGTCGAATAAAATCGCTGGCTTTCATTAAAGCGACTGTAATCCAAGGTAGAGCATCTTTATTTTGATCAAAAGTTTTTACAATCTCTGGCACAACATAAGTCATTAAGCCCATCACAATACCAAAAGACATCAGCATTAAAATGATTGGATAAATCATGGCGCCTTGAACTTTCTTTTGCATGGCAAAGCGATTTTCGGTGTAATCCGAAAGCTGATCTAAAATGAGATCTAAATGTCCTGAACGCTCGCCAGCAGCCACCGTTGCAATATAAAGGTCAGGGAAACGTCCAGACTGCTGCATACCTTGTGCGAGTGAATGGCCTTCTAAGACTCGAGAACGCACAGATAATAAAAGATTTTGCACATGTGTTTTTTCACTTTGTCTGCTCACGGCGCGTAAGGCTTCCTCAAGTGGAATAGCAGCAGCAACCAAGACCGAAAGTTGTCTGGTCATGAGCGCCAAATCATAAGCACTGAACTTTTTTTGGAATAACCCCTGACTCTGATGTTTATCTTTTTGTTCAACCGGATCAACGCTAATTGGTGTCCATGCTTTATCACGTAATTGTTGGCGAATCTGGCGTGCTGAGTCTCCCTCAAGCACCCCTTTTTGCTGCTTCCCTGAAGCATCAATGGCAGTAAATTGATATGCAGGCATGGTAGTGTTCTAATTTTCCAAAAATAATAGTCGCTGCTGTTGCATCTATGCTACGCAATCATTCATATTCGTTCTATAGCCTGTGTAGAATACCCAAGTCCTCTTCACGACGCTATGCCGTTTTTTAAAATTGACGAAATGAGCCTCTATGACCATAACGCCAAAGCCTGATTCAGTTGTTTATCGTGTGCGTGTAGCCGTACCTGTGCATCTGTACGACACTTTTGACTATACACTCACCCAAGCACAATATGAACGGGCTCACGTAGGCTCACGCGTCGCTATTTCATTTGGACGCCAAAACCTGATTGGCATCATTACTGAAAAAGTGAACCCAAATGAATCATTTACTGGCAAATTTCAGCTTAAAGCCATTTCTGAACTTTTAGATGATGAGCCTATTTTAGATGAACAAGTTTTAAGTTTATTGACATGGTCAGCTCAGTATTACCAATTTCCAATTGGTGAGGTCATGCAAACCGCCCTACCCGCATTATTGCGTCAAGGCAAACCAATGGATGTTTTGTTCCATCTTTGGAAAATCACACCATGTGATAATGTGGAAGTACTTCTTAAACGTTCTGTTAAGCAACAAGACGCGTATCAAATTTTAAAGTTACACCCTGCTGGAACCACAGAGAACATTCTTAATTTAAGTGGTGTAGAAACAGCTACGCTTAAAGCACTTCAAAAGAAAGGACTGGTAGACTGCTCGCTTGAACCACACGACTTTAGCCCATCGCCTGTTCAATTGGCACAAATGCCGCTCACGCTAAATGAAGACCAAAAGAAGGCAACCCAGCACGTCATAAACGCGCAGCATCAGTACCAGGCCTTCTTGTTAGATGGTTTAACAGGAAGTGGTAAAACTGAAGTTTATCTGCACATCATGCACGAAGTGCTAAAGCAAGGTAAACAAGTATTAGTTTTGGTCCCTGAAATTGGTTTAACTCCTCAAACCATTTCTCGTTTTAAGTCTCGTTTTAATTGTGATATTGCTCTATTGCACTCTGGCTTAAATGACTCTAAACGTTTACAAGCATGGCAACAGGCTCAGACTGGCAAAGCATCTATTATTTTAGGAACACGCTCTGCGATCTATACGCCACTGCCACGTTTGGGTTTAATCATTTTAGATGAAGAACATGACCTGTCCTATAAACAGCAAGAAGGCTTCCGCTACCATGCACGTGATGTCGCACTTTATCGAGGTCACTTGCAAAACTGCCCTGTTATTTTAGGTTCAGCAACACCGAGCATCGATAGTTATTATTTGGTCGAAACTGGCAAATTAACTGCACTGCAACTTAACCAACGTGCAGGCCATGCGCTTTTACCTAAAATGCATTTGATTGACCTTAAAATTGTCAAAAAACAGCATGGAATTAGCCAACCATTAATCGAACAGATTAACAATACCCTAGCCAGAAAAGAACAGGTTTTAATCTTTTTAAACCGTCGTGGCTATGCACCTGTACTGGTGTGTGAAAGCTGTGGCTGGCAAGCAAATTGTCCGCATTGTGATGCACATTTTACTTTGCATACTCAGCCTTATTCTTATTTACACTGCCACCACTGCGGCACTGTTCATCGCTTGCCCGATCACTGCCCTGAATGTCAGCAAAAAAGCCTAAAAACCTTGGGTGCTGGAACAGCTAAGGTTGAAGAACACTTACAAGAATTATTTCCAGATCATGATGTCATTCGGGTCGATCGTGACAGTACCAGTCGTGTCGGAAGCTGGCAAAAAATTTATGACCGTATTCATCAAAACAAACCAACAATTTTGCTCGGTACTCAAATGTTGGCAAAGGGTCACCATTTTCCACATGTGACCTTGGTTGCTATTTTAGATATTGATGCGGGTTTACTCAGTGTAGACATCCGTGCACCAGAACGTACGGCGCAACTGATTGTGCAAGTCGCTGGTCGTGCAGGTCGTGGTGAACACAAAGGCCATGTTTATTTACAAACCTTAAGACCTGATCATCCATTACTCATCACACTCATCGAAAAAGATTATCGCGCGGTTGCCAAACAAACGCTGGCTGAACGTAAAGTTGCTTTGCTGCCGCCTTATCGCTATGCAGTTCTAATACGAGCAGAATCCAAAGATCGTGACTATACCTTACAATTTTTAAATGAAGCTGCCGAGCAACTTCGTCAAGTGGCTGGTGAGATTGTTGATATTTGGGGACCTATTCCAGCGCCGATGGAACGTAAAGCGGGACGCTACCGTGCCCACATGGTGATTTTATCTACCGACCGTGCTCGCCTACATTTTTACTTAAGACAATGGTGGTCTCAATTGGTTCATGCTCCAAGACAGCATCAGCTCAGGCTATCAATTGATGTCGATCCGCAAGAATTTAATTAGATGATTTGAATATCATGGTGTGAAGAAGCCTTTTTGGCTTTACACTTAAAAGAGACTAATACATTCGAGGCAATGAATGTCATTCCTACTGCAAGCAACAATCTTTCTTGGAGCTTCTCTGATTTTAGTCCCTCTTGGCAAACGCCTAGGGATAGCAACAGTTTTAGGTTATTTATTTACAGGAATACTTCTAGGTCCTAGTGTTTTAAATATTGCACATGACCCTGAAGCAATTATGGAACTTGCCGAGTTCGGTGTCATTTTATTGATGTTCCTGATTGGTTTAGAACTAAGACCACAGCGCTTGTGGGAAATGCGTGACTCTATTTTTGTGATGGGAAGTCTGCAAGTCCTCATTAGCGGTGGCGTACTTATGCTGATCATACTATTACTGTTTCAACAGCAGCTTTCTGTCAGCTTTGTCATTGGTTTTGCCCTTGCACTGTCTTCTACCGCTTTTGTATTACAGCTTCTGACTGAAAAGCAGCAACTCAACACGACTTATGGTCAGCAGTCTTTTTCGATTTTGCTCTTTCAAGATATAGCGGCTATTCCCTTACTTGCCATCATTCCATTATTGGCAGGAACAGAATCAACCCATCACGGGATCGCTTATTTTGCGGCGATTATTGCGACCTTTACTGGCTTGTTTTTGTTTAGTCGCTATGTGATGCGTCCATTCTTCCGCTTTGTTGCAAAAAGTGGCGCGACTGAGCTTATTACAGCAGTAGGATTATTTATTATCCTTGCTGTTGTCTTGCTTATGGATACTTTAGGAATTAGCACCACATTAGGCGCGTTCCTCACAGGCGTATTATTAGCAGATTCAGAATTTCGCCATGAAGTTGAAGCGAGTATTGCGCCATTTAAAGGTTTACTACTTGGCTTATTCTTTATGACAGTGGGTATGACCACCCAGCTGTCACTACTCATTGAAATGCCGTTACTTATTATTGGTGGCGCAGTCGGCTTATTACTCATCAAAACACTGATATTAACTGCGATTGCTCGCTATAAAAAATACAGTTGGAATAACAGTTTGCTTTTAGGTACTTGCTTGGCACAAGGCGGAGAATTTGCTTTTGTCATTTTGAGTCTTGCAAAAAGTGAGAAGATTTTAACTCAAGCTCTATTAGAGCCAGTGACCCTTATTGTGACGTTGTCGATGGTCCTTACCCCAGTGATTTACTGGATTATGGCAACTCAGGTCATGCCTTTGTTTAATAAAGAACGTCCACCTGAGTACGATGAAATTCCCGAGCAGGATAACCCAATTATCATTGCTGGTTTTGGTCGATTTGGACAAATTATCGCGCGTATTGCCCGCCTACAACATTTAGGCTTTACTGCTATCGATAACAATCTTCAGCAAGTCGACTTTGTTCGTCGATACGGCGGTAAGCTCTATTATGGTGATGTAACCCAGCCTGATTTATTACGTTCTGCCGGTATAGAAAAAGCCAAAGTATTTATTTTGGCAATTGATGATGTCGAAGACTCCATGAATGTCGCACGTCATCTCAGATTAAATTATCCACACTTAAAGCTATTGGCCCGTGCTCGTGACCGCCACCACGTGCATCTTTTAAGGGATTTAGGAGTTGAAAATATTTGGCGTGAGACGTATTTATCATCATTAGGAATGGCTTATCGCGCCCTGCGAGAACTCGGAATTTCTGATGAACAAGCTTATAGCAATATCGAAATCTTTCGGGATTATGATGAGAAATTGCTCATACAGCAGCAAAGTATTTATACTGATGAACAGAAGATCTTTGAAACACATCGTAATGCCTTAGCCGAGCTTGAACATTTGTTTGAAAGTGATGCACAGCAACAGGCTACATCAAAACATGATGTTAATTTAAAGCGTCATTTACAACCAAATCGCATCGACATTACAAGAGATCATCTAGAATAACTTGAGATTTCAGAAAATGGCTATATTAAGGACTTATTCACATTGCCTAAATAATTGGACAATGGGCACAAAGCTGCCCCTGTCCGGCTTGCGGCTTCGCTGCATTTCCTAAGCTTGATTAAAACGAAATAGTTATACTCTGCTTAGGGCCCTGGAGAATATTATGTCTGATTTACGCCAACGCTTTTATATAGAGAACTTTCCAGTACGTGGAGAAGTAGTTCATCTAGAAGAAGCCCTACAAACTATCTTAGCTCAACGTGACTATATGCCTGCGGTTAAAATTCTGCTAGGTGAAATGTTGAGTGCGACTGCATTACTTGCAAGTACACTAAAAATCAAAGGCCGTATCAGCTTGCAAATCCAGGCTAGCGGCACCTTCAAATGGGCGATGGCTGAATGTAACCATTTAGGAGAGGTTCGTGCTTTAGCGGACTATGAAACCGACCCTCGCTTTGTTGAAGCAACAGACAGCAGCACAGTTCTTGGCGCTTTAGTTAATCCAGTTTTATTTATTAATATTGAACCGGAATTTGGCGAACGTTATCAAGGGATCGTGCCGCTTGATCAAGTGAATTTAGCGGGTTGCTTGATGCAGTATTACGATTTATCTGCTCAAATTCCAACTCGCATTGTGTTGGCAAGTACGGATAAGCGTTCTGGTGGTTTACTGATTCAACTCTTACCACGCCATGATGAAGAAGAGCAAAACTTGGTCGATGAAGATTTATGGCCACGTTTGACGATGTTAACCGAAACCTTAAAAGCTGAAGAGCTTACCAATTTAGATGCCAATGAAATCTTATATCGTTTATATAACGAAGAAGAAGTTCGTTTACCAGAAATTGAAGCATTAAAATTTGGCTGTACATGTTCAAAAGAACGCTGTGCAAATGCCCTGATTCAAATTGGTGTAGACGCTGTTCATGAAACCCTAGAACAACAGAACCCGATTCGTATGGATTGTCAGTTCTGTAATACGCAATATACCTTTACCGCTGAAGAAGCTTTAGGATTATTTGGTGAACATTTAAGTTAATATTTTAACTTTATAAAAAGGCGGTTATACCGCCTTTTTATTTAGCTGTATTTTTTGATGATAATTTTCAACATGTTAATTTAAATAGGATAATATAAGGCTACTTTATAGCCTAATAAATAAGATGTCTAAATACCATGAATTATTTTGATTATTTTCTCTTTATTTTTAGTGTAGTTATCATGATTGCGACCCCTGGCCCTGTCATGATTTTAGTTGCAAGCGCTGGACTTAAAGGGGGCTATAAAAAAGCACTTGAAACCATTTTTGGTACAAACCTAGCATCCCTTGTCTTAATTTTTATTTCAGTACTCGTTTTAAAAGGAGTGCTGAGTGTTAATGATAGTTATCTCAATATCATTCGTATTTTAGGCTGCCTATATATTGGCTATTTGGGTTTTAGTATTCTTAAAGAAGTGATTCAAGCCCCTCATCCAGAAGCGATACAAACAGTTTCAGCACAAAGTGGCGGCTTTAAAAAAGGTTTTCTCGTCGGTATTTCAAACCCAAAAGATATTATCTTTTTCTCGGCTTTCTTTCCGCAATTTGTCTCTATTACCCCTCAATTAAATTTAAGTTTAACCATACTCACGCTAACATGGATTGTTTTAGATTTCCTTACCCTATCTCTGGTTTATATCTTTTTCCGCCGCCTTTCTAACAGTCATTTATATCCAAAAATATTGGGCCTATGCGGTTTATTACTTCTACTTATTGCCCTTTACGGCTTATATCAAAGTTTCCTCTAAATCATGAGAGGTATAGGCCTCATTTACCTATACCTCTTTCTATTAATTTCATTTTGGAATAGAACAACTCTTATACAATCTAGCTTATTAAAAACTCTAAAAATCGTTTCATAATGAAATAAACAACACCATCGTGATAAAACATTATGGCAAAAAATTATTATGAAGAATTAGGGGTTACACGCAAAGCCTCTGCTGATGAAATTAAAAAAGCTTATCGAAAATTAGCCCGTAAATATCATCCAGACATCAGCAAAGAAAAAGATGCAGAAGAAAAAATGCAGGCAATTAATGTTGCCTACGACACATTAAGTAATGCAGATAAAAAAGCCGAATATGACCAGATGTTAGATCACCCTCAAGGTTTTAATCACTTTGGTCAAGGTGCTGCACAAGGCGGCTTTGATGGAGCACAATTTTATCGTCAAGGCTTTACAGGTGGTGAGCAAGCAGACTTTAGTGGTTTTGAAGATTTATTTGGTCGCTTTGGTGCAGGCTTTGGCGGTGGACAACAGCAATATCAAAGACAACAACGTAGTTACCGCGGTGAAGATCAACATGCCAGCATAGAGGTCGATCTTGATATTGCCTATCATGGTTCAACCCAACAAATTACTCTACAAATTCCAACCATAAACGCTTATGGTGAGCCTGAAGTTCAACGCAAAACACTTCAAGTCAAAATACCAAAAGGCATGAAAGAAGGTCAGCAAATCCGCTTAAGTGGACAAGGCCAGAGTGGAATTAATGGTGGTCCTAACGGCGATCTTTATATTGAAATCCAGTATAAAGATACCGACCGTGTTCATGTCGAAGGCAGTGATGTATATCTGACCGTAGATATAGCGCCGTGGGAAGCGGCATTAGGTCAGGGTATTGAAGTAAAAACACCAGCTGGACCTTTAAACGTCAACTTACCTAAAAATGCAAAACAAGGACAACAGCTACGTTTAAAAGACAAAGGGATACCAAATAAAACGCCAGGCCATCTCTATTTAATTTTAAATATTGTATTCCCGCCTGCAAATTCTGAAAAAGAAAAAGAAGCCTATCAGCAACTAGCAGAAGCCTTTGCTTCTTTCGAACCTCGTTCATCTCATTAGGGAGCAAGATCATGACAACCATTCACTATCGAGAAATTGTATATGACGGCCATACCTTTAATGCGGAGGTCGTTGATGAACAATATACATTTGACTTACAACAATTTGCCCAAGCTTGCGGCCAAAGTCCTGACTGGATTCTTCAGTTAATTGAATATGATATTTTATCAGTTGAGAATACACCTGAAGCGCACCAGTTTATGGGCGAAGATGTTGCCCGTGCTCGTAAAGCGTATCGTCTGCAACGTGACTTTGATGCAAGCTTAGCAGCAGTTGCTGTGATGTTAGATTTGATTGATGAAGTGCAACAACTTAGAAAACAGTTGAAGCATTTTCATTGAGATTTTTTCTTCTAAATAACCTTCTAAACAGGCATGAATTAAAGTGATAGGCGGCATGGATGCCGCCTTTTGGACTGCGGTAACATGGATGTACCGTCAGTCCAATAAGGGGTTTTGTTACTTTTGCCCAGTCAAAAGTAAGGACATGCCTATACAAAAAAAATCTAACTAATCTCTATATTTGAGGCAATGCTAATAAATCGTCTTTATTCATTTTTGAAAATTACTATTACTTTAACCGAGTAATCTTTTCCACTTCCTTCAAAGTCTGCTTAATCGGCTCATATTCCAAAAACCAAAACAAATTCATTCGATCTTGACGTTGTTGATGAGCCAGTAAATCAATCACACTTTTTTCACCGCGCCCCACCAAATGCTGTCGATAAAAATAGTACAAAAGCAAAATCGTACTCAGTAGCATGACCCCAAGCATAATCCAGAAACCAATAGGAGATTTAAGCCCTGGAATAAACTCAAAATTCATTCCATAAATGCCTGTTAAAAGCGTAAGCGGTGCAAAAACAGCAGTGATAATAGCAAGAATCCGCATGTTTTCATTGGTCTGGTTTGCAATTGCAGAAAAGTGCAAATCAATTGCCGATTGAATAGCATTACGTAGACGCAAAGTATGTTTTTGAATACGCTCAACATGACTCATCAAATCATTTACACGTACCAATAAAATATCTTGAGAATTACGAATATGACTACCGACCACATGATGGTAATTTTCTACAATTTCATCTCGAAATTCTTGTAAGGTTTCGATTTGCTCTTCGCATAAATTTTCGACCTGTTGAAAGGCCATATTTTCATGGAATAGCTGGTGCCACTGCTTGAAACGGCGATTACCTTGTAATAGTTGTTGTTGCCAATGCTCGACTCTTCTCGTCAACGGTGAGCGAATATCAAGATAACCATCCACCATACTATTTAAAAGTCGCAACGATAAATCGACGGGTGAATTTGGTAATTTACGGGTTTTATTCTGCTCTTCTAAGGTTTTACATAAAATATTTTCAAGACGTTGAATATAGTTTTCAATCGACTTATTTCCCTGCTCACGCACACTAATTAGCACATCGGGGGTCAAAATGAAACTAATGGGCGTCATCGCTAATCCAAAAACACTGTCTTGGGATTCAGCATGTTTAATTTCATCATCAGGTGTAACCAACTTTTTAAAAATCAGCAGGTCATATTCTTCAAGCGTGTCAAATGCGCAGGGATGCTCAATATTCGCGATGTCCCGCATATGAAATTCATTAATCACCACGCCTGAAAGCTGTTGAATTTTTTGTTGCCATTCTTCGTTATGGCTCACCACATCGGTTCTGACACTATCAATCCAGAAAAACTCCAGAACATGTTCACTATGCTGTTCGCGGCTTAAAAAGACATAGCCGTCAGCTTGATGGCGATAAAAGTAATAAACCTGCATTCCACAATGATCTGTTTTTGTATTACTTGCATCATGCCATAAAAAAAGTCCGCATCAAGCGGACTTTTTCATGTCACTAGAACAATTATGCTTGTTCAATGTCTTTCATAGTCAATTTAATACGACCACGATTATCAACATCAGCAACTTGTACTTTCACTTCCTGACCTTCTTTAAGAACATCAGTTACGTTCGCAATACGTTCATTTGAAATTTGCGAAATGTGAAGAAGACCATCAGTACCCGGCATAATGTTTACAAACGCACCGAATTCTACGATACGGATTACTTTACCGTCATAGATTTTACCTGGTTCAACTTCAGCAGTAATGGCTTGAATCTTAGCAATTGCAGCTTTAGCAGCAGCTTTAGTTTCACCAAATACGCGTACTGTACCGTTGTCTTCGATATCAATTGCAGCTTTAGTTTCTTCAGTAATTTGACGGATAGTTGCGCCGCCTTTACCAATAACATCACGGATCTTGTCTGGGTTAATGTTAATAACTTCAAACGTCGGTGCATGAGCACTGATTTCAGCACGAGCGCGTGAAATGACTTTATTCATTTCATTCAGGATATGCATACGACCAGCAAACGCTTGGTTTAATGCAACTTCCATGATTTCTTCGGTAATACCTTCAATCTTAATGTCCATTTGAAGTGCAGTAATACCGTTTGCAGAACCTGCTACTTTAAAGTCCATATCACCTAAGTGATCTTCATCACCTAAGATGTCAGAAAGCACTGCGAAACGCTCGCCTTCTTTTACTAAGCCCATTGCAATACCAGCAACTGGAGCTTTAAGTGGAACACCTGCATCCATAAGTGATAATGAAGCACCACATACAGAAGCCATTGAAGATGAACCGTTAGATTCAGTAATGTCAGATACAATACGAATTACATACGGGAAGCGATCAGCAGCAGGAAGAACAGCTTGAACACCACGGCGTGCTAAACGACCGTGACCAATTTCACGACGCTTAGGACCAGATTCACGGCCAGTTTCACCTACAGAGTATGCAGGGAAGTTATAGTGCAACATGAAGTTATCAGTTTTAGTACCAGCAAGGGTATCAACCATTAACGCATCACGAGTATTACCCAAAGTTGTTGTTACCAACGCCTGAGTTTCACCACGTGTAAATAATGCAGAACCATGTGCACGATCTAATACGCCAACTTGAACGTCGATAGCACGAACAGTTTTAGTATCACGACCATCAATACGTGGCTTACCTGACAAGATGTTGTCACGTACTGTACGGTATTTAAGGTCTTCGAATAATTCGTTTACTTCATCAGCAATACCAGTTTCGTCATTTTCTGGAACGAACTGAGCTACAGCTTCTGCATAAAGTGCATCAAGCGCTGCATAACGGTCTTGTTTAACCGCAATTGTATATGCTTCAGAAATTTTCGCTTCGAAAGCTGCTTTTAATTGCTCAAGAAGAGCTTCGTTTTTAGTTGGAGCAACCCAAGTTGATTCAACAGCACCAGCAGCGGCAGCAAATTCTTTAATCGCTTGAATTGCAATTTGCATTTCGTCATGACCGAAAAGCACAGCACCAAGCATTTGGTCTTCTGAAAGTTCTTTCGCTTCAGATTCAACCATCAATACAGCAGATTCTGTACCTGCAACCACAAGGTCAAGGTCACTTTCTTTCAACTGTTCGAAGTTCGGGTTAAGAACATATTCACCGTTGATTAAACCAACACGTGCGCCACCGATTGGACCACGGAAAGGAGTACCAGCAATAGACAATGCTGCTGATGTACCAAGCATTGCTGCAATGTCAGCATCCATAGTTTTGTCAGAAGAAACAACAGTTGCCGTTACTTGAATTTCGTTAAAGTAACCTTCTGGGAACAACGGACGAATTGGACGGTCAATAAGACGTGAAATTAACGTTTCAGCTTCAGAAGCACGGCCTTCACGCTTACCGTAACCACCAGGGATACGACCAGCTGCATATTGTTTTTCTTGATAGTTAACTGTTAACGGAAAAAAGTCTTGACCCGCTTTTGCTTTAGGTTGAGCAACAACTGCAACTAAAACAGTTACGCCACCCATAGTGATTAAAACTGTGTTTGCTTGACGTGCAACGCGACCCGTTTCTAAAACGACTTGATGTTGACCGAATTGGAATTCTTTACGAACGATATTAAACATTGACATGTATTGTATTTTCCTAATTTTATTCTAGTGAGACCCCTAAGGTTTGGCATTCAGACTACACCGATTGGTAGATAAATGACAAAGCTTAGAAGCCATCACACTAGATCAATTATTTAAAATAAGTTAAACGCAAAGAAGGAGCGCACAAGCGCCCCTTCTAAAAATCACTTAACCTAACATTAAGTGAAACTCTCTTTTCAGCGATAAAGCATTGCGACATGCGAAATAGCGAAAACAAAGTGAAAATCGAATTAACGACGTAAACCTAAAGCACCGATCAAAGCAGTGTAACGACCGTGGTCTTTACCATTTAAGTAGTCGAGCAATTTACGACGTTGGTTAACCATACGGATCAAACCACGACGGCTGTGGTGGTCATGTTTGTGAGCTTTGAAGTGACCTTGTAAATCATTGATTTGAGCAGTCAATAAAGCTACTTGAACTTCTGGTGAACCAGTGTCATTTTCAGCGCGAGCAAATTTAGCAATGATCTCTGCGCGGTCTGCATTAGTTAAAGCCATTCGATTTCTCCGAGATGCTTAAAAAAGTAAACGATATGAATCAGTTGAGGCAACTGACTGCCGTGCATCACTACAGCAAGTCGCCTATTTTAAGGTATCTATAGGTGGATTGCAAAATAGTTTTCAGTAACTTGTCATTTTAGACACTGACATCAGGTCCTTAACCCTGCACACTAGCCTTGAATAAAAAGAAAGAAGCGCGAGGGACGTGTGAAATTTTTTTCAACCAACACTTGTCCAGTACCGGACAATATTGAGCAAGTCATTCGACAAAAAGATGAAGTTGCTGCTGAACAGGGTGGCATGAGTGAACGCCAGATTCAAAAAATCTGGAACAGTTTAGAAGCATTATATAAAACCGGAAATTATCCACTCATTACTTTTTGTCTACGCAGACAAGGTAAAGTTCTACTGAACAGAAGCATTGGATATGCTCAGGGGAACTCTCCAGCAGGACTACAAGAGAATGCCTTGATTGCGACTCCAGATACCCCAGTTTGCCTGTTTTCAGCATCAAAGATGATCACAGCTATGTTAATTCATCTATTAGATGAAAAAGGTGAAATTAATTTACTCGATCCCGTGAGCTATTACATTCCCGAATATGGTGTTAACGGTAAGCGCCGCGCAACGATCTTTCATTTATTAGCACATCGTGGTGGCATTCCCTATATTGATGGCGATGTCACCCCAGAACTATTATTTGATAAAGACGAAATTTTAAAACGTTTATATGCTGCCAAACCTGTGTCTCCTGCTGGTAACCACCTTGCCTATCATGCTGTTACGGCAGGTTATATTTTAGGAGAAGTCATTGAACGGGTGACTGGGCAGGATTTACGTGACTTTGTGCATCAGACTATCGAAAAACCGATGGGAATGCCTTATTTCAACTATGGATTGAAACCAGAATACCGTCCAGAAGTTGCCTTAAACTGTGCAACAGGTCTGCACCCTCGCCTTGGTACCGATCACTACCTTAACCATGTTTTAGGTGGCGGTTTACAACTTGCAGTTGATGTCACTAATGATAGTCGTTTTATGGACACCATTTGCCCAGCAGGAAACATCTATACCAGTGCAGAACAAGCTGGCCGATTCTTTGAAATGCTTTTAAGTGGAGGAAGCTACGGCGGTCAGCAAATCTTCAGTGAGAAAACGATTTTCAGAGCAACACTGCCAACCACAGGCGTTAACATTGACCGTACTTTGCTAATTCCAATGCGCTATGCTTTGGGACCAATGTTAGGTAGCAATCCTGTAGGACTTTTTGGTCCAATGTCAGGGCAAGCATTTGGCCATTTAGGGTTCTCCAATATTTTATGTTGGGCAGACCCTGAACGAGATATCAGTGTTTCTCTATTAACAACAGGTAAATCTGTCGTTGGGACACACCTTCCTGCTTTAGCCAACGTGCTTTATCAGATTTCAACACAATGCCCACGCATTCCTAGAGATCAGCGCCGATCTTTATTTGGTAGCGACGCTCATGAAACCAACTTAGTGTAAATCAAATAAAAAACCCAAGCATTTCTGCTTGGGTTTTTTGCGCTGTAGTTTTTGTTTATCGTGTTATTACTGTTTTTATTGTCGTTGGTGAGATGCTAGACACATCCTTCTTGTTGTTTTAACTGACTTCCGTTGTTTTGTTTCTATTTCCTTATGTGAGGTATTGTGACATATCCAATTATGAAGAAAAGTAGTATTTTTCTTATCATCATGTAAGCAAAAACGTACAGGTCTGTCTAATATTTAATATATAACGATTTTTACCCCATTATCGTACAGTTCTGTATAACATTTAACTTAACAATTCACAGGAAAAATGGCTGTTTAAAAATCATATTACAGATAAATATATTGATATTATTGATATAAATTTTTAAAATAAATTACACTCAATATGGACTTAAATCCTAACTTTTCTGATAATTTTTAGAAGTAAATAAAATTGAGAATATAAAAAAGCCCTGTAGTCTCTCCCAAAACTACAAGGCTTAGCGGCTGTAAGTTTCCTCTTTATACACCTACTTCATTGTAAGTTCGCAGTCTCTCGACTTAAGTTATTATTATTGTGCGATTTTGCCCGACATTCCTTGCCAAGCTCGTTGTGTGTTTATAATCTCAAAAACGTGGGGTGTACTCTAGCAGCAAATATCTCGAATCTATGTAAGCTTTTTCTTACAAGGGTAAAAATATTAAGTTTGGCTTAACGAACTAACCGATTAACTTTCTGAACTAAACCACTTTTTCGTGTCGTACGAACTGTAAATGACTGTAGTAAAGCTTCGGGATGAACCAAAAGACTCACCACTTTTTTAGCACGTGTAATCGCAGTGTAAATAAGCTCTTGGCTTAATAAATTCTTTGCAGCCTGATCCAGAACGACAGCAGTGTGTGTAAATTCAGACCCTTGCGATTTATGAATTGTTAAAGCGAATGCACTTTGAATACTCTTAGGTAATCGATTTGCAGCAACCCATTTATTCAAACTTGGAAAATATACTTCAAATTGCTGTGGCTGAGTTCTATGTTCAAAACACAAACCAATGTCACCATTTGAAATACCGAGCTGATAGTCGTTATAAGTCATCATTACCGGACGGCCCACATACCATCCTCCGACAGTCACGATTGAAAGTTGCTGCTGTAACCAACGCTGCGCATATTGGTTTAACTGCTGCAAGCCGAACGGGCCATGACGAACAGCCGTTAAAATCCGATAATCATCAAACGCTTTTACTACATTTTGGACCTGTTCAATCGAACGCTCTTCTTTTAAATAATTTTTTAGAGTCTGTACATACCCTTGGAACCCGAGCATTAGCTTTTGATAATAGCTATCTAGGTCTAATTGATTCCCTTCTGGTAAATATTCAAGCTGAACCACATCAGGCATATCTGTTTGTAAAAGTACGGGCTTTAATTCTGAAACTTGAACAATATCAACTTCAAATCGCTGCAAAACTTCTACATGATTTTGTTGATGTGTTTGCGCCTGAATAAATTTAGCCACTTGCCCAATCAGTGCCCCTTCAGCGAAACGGCGACTGGTTTGTAATTGTACTCTGTTGTCAGCCAACGCCTGTATTTGCTGTAAATCTGCAAGAACCGCTCCGACGTCGACGGAAGCGAGCTGATTTGCATCTCCTAATAAAATAATTCGACAAGACTCTGGCACTGCTTCGAACAGAAGAGTTGCCAGATTTAAATCCAGCATGGAAGCCTCATCCACCACAATTACATCGTAAGGAATCGGTTGTTTTTGATGAAACCTTGGTGTCTGGCTATGCCCTATTCCCAATAAACGATGAATCGTTTGTGTTCCCTGATTCCTTAGTTCTTCACTCACTAATCCGGACTCAAGCAACTTAGGGTCATTAAACGAGTTTTGTAAGGCCTCTTGCATTCGCTGTGCTGCTTTACCCGTTGGAGCAGCCATCGCCACACGAATATTTGGAATTGCTTGACTCAGCACAGCAATAATACGTGCAAGTGTATAAGTCTTACCTGTACCCGGCCCTCCCGTAATAATACTCAAGCTCTGCCGAGCAACCATTTGTAAAGCTGCCTGTTGATGAGGATCAGCAAGTAGGTCTAAATAATCATCACAAGAGACAGGTTGAATTAATTGTTGCTTTAATCGACAAATTTGTTCTGCAAGTCGTTGCTCTAGATGCCAATATCGGTATAATGCCAACCCCTGCTCATCATAGACGCACGGCGCAACTTTTGAAGTTGCTTGATCGGCAGATATAACAAGCTGACCAAGTGCTGCAATTTGCTCTGAACTGATATCGATACAACTATCGCCTTGTAAGCTCGCTTCAATAAGCTGCTGCAAGTAAGAAGTGGCTTCTGACACTTGCGATTGCTCAGTAAATGGAGCCTGATTTAAGAAGTTACTCCACGTTGTTAACCAGCTTAAATCAGCTTGTTCAGGGCTATTTAGATTGTCCACACACTTATCCACCTAGTTTTCCACACGCTTGTCCACATGGTTATAGACAGGCTTATCCACATGTCAAGTATTTGTTAATATTGAAATTACATACTTTATCAGCATTTTTCATGCAATTTTATCCTCAGCAAAATACCCCAAAATGGCATCAAGACGCAGAATAAACTCGACACTAGGTTGCCAGTAATAATAGCCCTGCTCCGCTTCACCATTCATGCCACGTAAATAAAGATAGGTCGCCCCACCTAAGTGTTGCTCAATCTTGTAATCCTGCATTTTGACTTGCAAATAACGATGTAATGCAACGAGATATAAACCTGCTTGTAGCCAATAACTTGCTAAAGACATACTTTGGGCAATGCTGTCGCTACGATAATCTGCAAGATCATCGCCTAAGTAATTACTTTTATAATCGGCAATGTGGTAACGCTGCCCATCAAAATAAACCAAATCGATAGAACCATTGAGATAACGGGCCGAACGCGCTTCAAGTAATTCCGGCATATTCAACCCATACTCAGCGAAGAGCTGCTGAATACGTTTCATTGCTAAAACCCGATCTGAGAGTGCCAAATAAAAAGGAAACTCTGACAAATACTGATCTTGTTGGAGCTGATTTAGTTGAAAACCTTGAGAAAGCGGTGTTCGCAAAATATCTTTTAACCACTCTGCAACTGACTGGTAAAGCAGATTTTCGGCATCTTCCTCTTCTGGGAAACTCTCGTTATATTTACTGAGTAAATCTTGCCAAAGGCTACTATAGTCATTTTTAAAGCGACGACGTATTTCTATGACCCAGTCATCTGAACACTGAAAATCAATATGTTCAAATATTTCATGCAAGAAATTACCGGCAAGCGTTCCTCTAGGAAAGTTATTCTTTATCCAGTCAATCGGCTGAGCACTGATTGCTTCAGTAGAGTTGATTAAGTCCAACTCATCTTCTGCTAATACAGCATCATTGCTCTGACTCGCCAATAAATCTGTGCCCGCCTTATGTTTTAAATGCTGTGCCAAGTAACTGAAACTGGTTTTCCCTCTCGAATAAAAACGTTGTTCAGGAAACCGTTTTGCTTGTATTTCAATAACACTGGTTTGCTTGGTTAAATGAATTGCTTGTGGAATCTGTTCCAAAACCATTTCATCCGTACAGCAACGGTGTTGAAAAGGTTCAGCTCTATTTTTCCAGAAAGCTAAGCCTGAAACTGATTTACCATCAAGATCTTGTAAAACAGCATAGACGCGGTGGCTTGCTCGCGTTAAAGCGACATACCAAAGACGATTCTGTTCAGCGAGTGCTCGCTCTTCGTGCTGCTTAAGTTCTATTTCATTCAAATAAGTTTTGTCAGCAATCGCAACGACACGTTGAGTCAAAGTCTGGTTTGAGTCTGGTTTGACAATATCTTGGGTCGAAAAATTGAGTGTTTTATTATTTTCTCGAAAGGGCTTATCTGCACCTAATAAAAATACTATCTTAAATTCCAGTCCTTTTGACTGGTGAATTGTCATGAGCTGAACACCAGCTTCACTCGATAATTTACGTTCTAACTCCCAATCACGATCAAGAGGAGAACGCAACTGTTTGAGATACCAGTGATAGAGATTTTGCGCGCCTGAGTATTTCTCACTGTGCTGACTCAAAATTTCAGTTAAATGACGTAAGTTCACCACAACCCGTTCATTATCTTTACTTTGAGCTGCAACCAAATTTTGCCATATATCAAACTGGATGAGGCATTGTTGCCATGCCACTAAAAAGCCTTGAGCGGACCACAACTCTCTAATCGTGTCAAAACCAGTCATAAACTGGCTTAACCCTTCGGCTGTCTGCTCAAGTTGCAAGAGTTGTTTTAAATCCATGGCAAATAGACGGCTAATTAACGCTCGTTTTACTTTTGCCTCATCGTAAGGATGAAGTATGGCAGTCAACAAAGCACCCACGTCTTGAGCAATCGAGCAATCGAAAACACTTCGTTTTGATGGGCGATTAACCCGAATTCCTAAACGTTCTAGCTCAAATTGAACTTTATCGAGGCCATCATGATTACGAGACAATACCGCAATATCATCTTCATTTAAGGTTTGAGTCTGAGCATCTTTTTGAAAATATAGTTGTCCAGCATGTGACTGGTTAAGTAGATCTCGAATCTTCCATGCAACTTGCTGAGCCTCTGTTTCTTTATCTTTGAGCATGAGCCAGCGTAAAGGATAAGGATTATGATTGTTCTGCTCAATCAATACAGGATGAGGCCGAGTACCTGCTCGAATTGGGTCATATTGAACTTCTTCACCAAAGTCGATTTGCCTTTGAAATAAGGCGTCGACCACTTCAACTAAGTCAGCAACAGAACGATGGTTATGAATTAACTTATATTCACGACCATGCTTGGCTTGAATATCTTTATAAGCATTTAAGAAGGTGAGCATATCCCCACCACGGAAACCGTAAATTGCCTGTTTACGGTCACCGACCATAATCATGCAGCCTTTGTGGTAGCGCTCTGGATGGCGCCAAATGCTCGCCAGCATATCGTCTTGATCTTGGTTGGTGTCCTGAAATTCATCAACCAAGATTAAGGGATATCGAGCCTGCACAAATACAGCAAAACGTTGCCCCTGCTCACCTTTTAAAGCTTCAGAAAGTGTACGAATTTGCTGAGAAAAAGTAGTCTCACCTTTATTTTGCAAAACCTGTGGTAAGCGTTTTTTAACCTCTACACATAAATAGGCTTTTAAATAAATATGAAGCTGGTCGAACTGCTCGGCGTAGTTTTTCAGCACACCGAACAACTTCTGGATTTGCTGAATACAGGGATGCTGATAGAAACCCTCTGAGATTTCAGCAGGACATTTCTTAAAAACTTTTTGATCGGCAAGTTGACCTAAAAACTTAAAAACAAGCTCACGTTGTGCAGTCAAAGACCCATCAAAAACTAGAATACTGTCGCTTTGCGTTAGAACTTGCAAAAGCTGCGGTAAACACTCGCTAAATAATTTGTTAAACGCGCCATTTCGAAATACGGTCCCACTTACATGCTTGTAGTGCTCGCCATCAAGCAAGTAATACGACTCTAAAAGGCTTAAGTCAATTTCTGTTGCTAACTGTTTGAGCTGCGCAAGTTGTTCAAATTGAATAGTTGGTTTTTCGGGAAGTTTAAAATGAGCTGAACTAAAATTAAGTGAGTCTTCGACAAGTTTAACAAAACTATCAACACTCTTAAGCTCACCTGCCAAATACAAAGCATCAATCACGGTTTGAGGTTGAGACTGTATCCATTCACGCAAAACATCATGAATCAGTTGTCGGCTATAGGTTTTGGCATCATCGGTAATTTGAGCGCGTTCAATTTTGCCACTCTCAAAGGCAAACTCACGTAACAGTTTTTGGCTAAAGCTATCAAGTGTCCCGACAAATAACTCGTCTAATTGATCTATAACCAGTTTTAAACGTTCACACGCATAGGCAATACGCGTCGCAAAGCTTTTTAAAATATGTTGGAGTAATAAGTCAGGCTCTTGCTCAGCCTGCGTAAGTAGCTCTTGTTCTGTAAAACTGCGCTTGGTCTCTAAGTAACGGTACGTTTCGACCAGACGGGCGCGAATACGACTTTTTAACTCGGCAGCGGCAGCACGAGTAAACGTGGTTGCAATCACTTGTCTAGGCAAATACTTTTCAAGAAAGATACGGACCATCAAGCTCGATAAGGTATAGGTTTTCCCTGTACCTGCCGAAGCTTCAATTAAGTGTAAACCACTAAATTCAATATCAATAATAGGTTGATAAGACACCTGTACTCTTGAGTTCATGCCTTACTCCGAATGTTGAAATTGAAAAACAGGATGATACAGATCATACGCAAACTCATCACAAGCGTGTTGAAGTAAAGCCTGTGCATCTTGTTCTTGTAAAATAAAGCTCCAGTCTTGATGCAACTTACAAGCTTCATTTTGAGTCATATCCATTGTGGTAAATGACCCTGTTTCATTCCAGTATTTTAGCAGCTCAGCATAGCTCTTCTCATCCAGTTTTGCTTTTTCTGTCTGATTTGTTATTTTCCACTGATATGCTTTAGCTTTTTCTAGCGGCTTTAATAATAAGGCTGCTGGTAGAACCAAAGGTTGTTGCTGTGCATGGCACCAGATTTTAAACCATGGCTGTAAATATTGCCGAGCTTGCTCAGAACTTATGCCACTACAAATCACAGTTTGATCGCTAAAAACCACAATACGGCGTTTTTCAGCCCCTGCACTTCCTTCATTTAAGTAAGCTAACCAAAGTAGATATTCTAACCAGACTTTAGCACGTCTTTTTGCCCGAGCGCTTGAAGGCTCCATACTCACCCAATCCCGAGTTTCAGACTTCGGAACGGTAATATTCATATGCAGCTGTTTAGCAATTCGCCAAATACGCTGAGTCGTTGATGTCACTGCTGGTGCATAATTGTGAAGGCGTTCAAGCAAACATTCTTGCTCAAACACACCTTGTTGCCATGCGCTATATTTGACTTTACCTACAGGCAACTGATCAATTAATACTTCAGGTTGTGCTTGCTGTTCAGATTGTTGTAAAAAATGTCGGATCGTATAGCGCCCTAAACCATCTAATAATAACGGTTCATTTTGGTCTAGCACTCCGACACTTCCTAAGTTTTCTACCCCTAAAGTTTTCAAATATAACCGTGCAGGGAATGTCACATCCTGTATCCACTGCTGACTCTCTAAAACCAGCATGTCCGGTGCTTGTAGCGGATAGGTTGTGTTCGTCCAAGGTTGACGGCTTCCTGAAACTTGCTGAATTTGTGAAGCGACTTTAAACCAGTGGTCTTGGTAGCGAATAACACTTTTTTCTACAGTAAAACCTTTCGGGTCGAAGGGCTGTAAATCATGTAAGTGATAGAGTTGTTTTAACTGTGATGGAATTTCAATCCCTTCAACAACGAAATTTTCAGGTAGATCGCTTTCAGCTTTCACAATTAAAGCAAGATGCTCACGGAACTCTTGAAGAATACTGGAAGGTTCGCGCACCTCGCCATCGTTCACATCAAAGCCGTTATAAAACAGCCATAAATTTTCTTGAGCTAATAATAAAGCATCTAAAAAAGCACCTTGATCATCTTCAAGTCGAGAGCGATCGCCTAACTGTTGGCGCAGTGCATCCATCAAATCAAATGGAACGTGTGTATCACGGTTTGGAAATTGCCCTGCATCAAGATTTAACATGACCATTAAACGATAAGGTAACGGTCGAATGTGTCCAATTTGGGCAAAGGTAATTTGCCCTGTCGGTTCAGCTTGCGCACTTTGACTTTCTAATGTCCGTTGAATTTCTTCAATAATATAAGGCAGAGGCAAGGTAATTTTGCGCAAAGTTCCTGTTTCTGTCTCAGCGTAATAACTTGCGAGCGTTAACATTCGTTCTTGTTTTTTAACAATTTCCCGCACAGCTTTTAAAGCAGCAACACCGACCTGTTCAAACTCAACAATATCTTTGCCCAATACCTGAAGCCAATATTCAACCGTGTAGACTTTTCCTTGTTCATGCAGAGTCAGCCAATCACGGCGCTCATTCAAATCTTGATAAATCTGAATGAGTGTACCCACCAACTCGAAATCGCTCGGTTGAACTTTGGCATAACTCAACACCTGATTAAACGTCGCATGTACAGGCACAGCAATGCCAAGGGCCAATCGCTCTAAGGCAAATTTAAAGCTATATCGGTAATCATCATCGCCTTCACACAAACTGCGCTTGAGATGCTCTGCATCCAGCCCTCGTTTAAAGCCCGCATCGGCAAGTAAATTTAAAATTCGCTCAACCTGAACATACTCAAGTTCGTAACGTTGCTGGGTCGCATGCAAACTTAACCAGTCAGCAAAATCATCAAAGCTAAAACGCCCCTGCATCAGCTGAATACGCCCAATCACGGCACGCCAAGCATTAAGTGCATCGAGTGATGCAACACCTGCGATTTTCACTGGCAAATGTACACCTTGCTCAGTGGCAGTAGCGGGAAATACACTTCGAATTAGAGGCTCTATATCAGCCAAATTAGGAACTAAAACTAAAATATCGTTTGGACGGCGCGGTTGCTCATGTGGTTTAGCCAACCAACAGATTAATTGCTCTTTTAATACTTCAAGCTGACGTAAAGTTGAATGACAAACATGAATCTGAATCGAGTCATCGTCTGGAGCGAGTTCATATTGCTTAGCTTGAGGTTCCACTAAATGCAAAATATCTGACTGAACTTTACCGAGCAGACTTTCAGGAAAATCATCCACAAAAGCATCAACCCACTTACCTTCCTCACCTGTAGATAAATTTGATAATAGCGAAAAGTGGTCGCGGGCTTGTTTCCCTAATCTGGTTAAAAGCGGATGTCTAGACTCACGCGCTTCAGCATTAAAGTTGAGTGTAAATTTATTAAAGAAATCGCTAATTTCAGTGTCTGTAGCCTTTGGATTTTTCGCAATAAAACGCTCTTTTACCCCTAAGTCATAACGCTGTTTCCAGAGTGGATCGACACTATCGGCCCAATATTCTTGTGAAGGGTTATAATGCAAAATCAATACATCAATATATTGGCCTAAACGGCGCAAAAACTGTAATTGGCTTGGTGGTAAATCTAACAACGTAAAGATCACCACTTGATTAGGTAATCTTGAAATAGCACGCTTACTGCGTTCCGGATGATCTAGCTCTTGCCAAAACAACGCATCAATTTGCTGCATCTGCACAAAATCATCATGAAAATGTTGTTGCCACAACCAACGCTGCCAACGTTCCAGCTCTTGCGTTTGATGTAATGCAAAAGCAGTCACTTCTTCATCTTTCTGCACAATATATTTTTCAATATCGAGTGCTCGGCCCTGCCCCCAAGCAGACAACCAGTTTTCAGGACAGGTGCAACTATTTTCACAACCACGCTGGCACTGTCCCCGATAAATCATATAGTTGCTAAATAAATCGGCAACCTGCTCAGCAACCCAGTACAGCATTTTTTGTTTTTTTAATTGTTTATCTATACCTTGTTCGAGTCGATCTGCGCTGTCATAAATACGCTGAACAATAGAATGTAATGGATGCGACGTGTCGATGCTCATCGTTTCAGGTTGAATAAATTCGTGTAAAGCCTGATGCACCCGCCATTTAAAAATTAAACGAGGGATGTTCGCTTTACGGACCTGCTCTTTATGCGCAGTTAAAACTTGCTGATAGGCAAACCATTGGAAACCTCGTACCCGTTGGTGAAACTGGTAATTAGCACTCATGCCTTGCTGTTCTGCAAGTTTTTGTATCAGCCACTGCTCGACCGCAGGACTTGGAACAATAAAATGCTGGGTTTTCAAAACCTGTAATGGATGCGTTGAAGCTTGAGATGTAGACGCCAATACACCTTGCAACAACACATCAATACGTTGACTTTGAATAACATGAATCCCCATTTATTTCATATCCTGCTTGCATAATTTATGCACAAAATCATAAACATTCATTACTATACAACTGAATCTGACTATGTCACGTTGGTTTAAACACAGCATAATTTAACTTTAGGTGTCACTTACACTTGGTTTGAATGACGCCATCAAGAAACTCATACAGGTAGACATTATGAAAATTGACAAGATTCCTGACTATATTGATCCAAGCCTAAATCTGGAACAAATTCGCGATGAGTGCCATGATCTCATCAAAAAAAGAGCTTACGTCTCAGCTGGAGCGGCGATCGTGCCGATTCCTTTTTTTGACGTGGTGGTAGATTTGGGAATTTTGTCGCACCTAATTCCAGATATCAATTCCCGTTTTGGTTTAGCACCTGAACACGTAAGTGTTTACGACCCAAAAACTAAAACAATTCATTGGGATGAACTACGTAAACGCGGTTTTGAATTTTCAGGTTTTGTAGTCGCACGTACTACCGTTAAAAAAACATTTAACGGCTTTTTGGGCAAAATCGTAACGAAACAGGTAACTAAATTTATACCGCTAGGCGGTCAAATTGTAGCAGCAAGTTTAGGCTATTTCATGATGAAAAAAATAGCAGAAACTCATCTGAATGACAGTTACAATCTTGCAAAACGCATTCAGCAAAAAAGTCGTAGTACCATTGTAAATTAATGGTTGATCTTGGCTGAGAGCTTAGTCTGCTCTCAGCTGTTTTAAAATAGCCTTTAATACTTCCAGACGTGCAGTATATTTATCATCAGTTGCGACAATATGCCAAGGTGCATATTCGGTACTTGTTCGCTCAAACATATCAGCAGCGGCTTTTAAATAATCATCCCACTTATCACGATTACGCCAATCCTCTGCTGTAATTTTAAAGCGTTTATGCGGCGTTTCTTCTCTAGCTTTAAAACGCTGCTCTTGTTCATCTTTACTAATCGCTAGCCAAATTTTTACTACAATCGTTTGACTATCAAATAAATCTTTTTCAAAACGATTAATTTCATCATAAGCACGTTGCCACTCTAAAGGCGAAGCAAATCCTTCAACCCGTTCAACGAGTACGCGCCCATACCATGTCCGATCAAAAATCGTGATTTTTTCAGCTTCATTAATGCGGTTCCAAAATCGCCATAGGTAAGGATGTCGAGCTTCAAAGCGTTCAGGTGCACCAATACAATGAATATCATATTCTCGTGGGTCTAGGTTTTTAACAATTCGCTTAATAGCACCGCCTTTACCTGCGGCATCCATACCTTCAAAAGCAATCACGACATTACGTTTATCAAAACGCATGGCATCGGCAATTTTTTTACTCAGTTTATCGAGCTCTTTTTTATAATCGGCTTTTTCAAGTGGCTCATTAGAAGGTTTTAATAAACTCTCTGGAATTTGAGCCTGCTGCCATTTTCCTTTAACTTCGGTTTCATGCTCTGGAAGTTGACGCATGTGTTGTAAAAGGTACTGAGCAAAAAACTGGTCGCGTTGTGTTTCATCTTCGCCATCAATAATGTACCAATCGTCGGTAAAACGGCGGCGTAACTTTTGCAAAGTGTCATATTGTTTTTTATTACGCCAGTCTAGGCCATGAAGCTTATGCCAATGTTGTTCAGATGGATCTATCTTGTCTAAACGTTTTTGTAGTGATTTCCATGAAAGATCAAACCAAACTTTAACCACATCCACATAGTTGTTTTTTAAGTCTTGCTCAAATGCCCGCATATTTTCAACGTATTCATCAAAGCGCGCCTCATCTAAAGGTTCGGAAACATGCGTTGCTGTGACGAGCAAATCGCTATACCAGTTGCCGAACATCACCACAATTTGTCCTTCAGTCGGAATAAACTCCGAGTAAGATTGCCAAAATGCTTCTGTATCTGTCAGTACACGCGGTGCGTCTGCTTTGACTCGTAAATATCTTGGGTCTAGCCACTCACGAAGCTGCTTAACCGCTTCCCCCTTTCCAGCCAGTTCAATACCACTCATTAATATCAGTGTGCTTTTAGCGTTAGGTTTGCCCCGACTTTCTTTTAACGCATATTGTGCTTCAATCAAATCGACTGAAAGCTGTTCTTCATCACGAATCTCAAATTTTGGTTGTTGTTCACTCATAGTCCACGACTCTAATCTTTTATTGTTTAATTTCGATAATCTTTAACTTATGCGGTTAAATGATGAATTGCTATACAAATTATGTCATTGCGACAAAATTATGTTTAAAAATTGACGCATGAATCATTTTTTTTACATCTACTCGCCATAGTACAAGGTTACAATGCCTTTTATGATTTTTTGCAAATAGCCCAATATTAGAGTCTTACATGTCTAAACTCGCTGCTTTTGATGATCTTTTACAACAATATAAAACATTTAATTATCACGATAATCCAGTACTTGCCCAACGTTTGCAAGATGTACAAACATGGCTAAAAGAGCGGATGAAAGATACGCATCAAGACTTTTTTAATTTGCCAGCGCACAAGCTCATGTCAGAGTATTTTTTAAATCGTTTATATGGTGGCCCAGAGTTTGATGCTCTGGCAGCTCAAATCGAACGCCTCTTGAAATATGCGCATAAAGCCGAAAAAGTCTTACCTGAAAATGCAATTAAAACGGGTACTAAATCGGTAAGTTTGGCTGTACTTGCCACTCGACTTGATGAGCAAGTAGCAATGCAACTTCTTGAAGACTATCCGACAGATACAGTACTCACTGATGAGATTATGCGTTTAACCTTAATCAAGCTGGATCAGGCTGAGGCTCGTTACCAGCAGCTTGCTCTTCTTGATGATTTAGGAGCAGCGCTCGATAAGTACATGCGCTCATTTATGATGTTTACTGCTTTTAAAATGTGTAAAGGTATTGCACAAAAATATCACTTCGAATTGATGTATGATTTCATTCAAGATGGTTTTAGTGCGATGAAACCGTTAAAATCAGCCGAGACCTTTATTAAGACTTTTACTGAAAAAGAACGCCAGATTATTGAAAATGTACATTCAGGGCATCCGAATCCGTTTAGAGTGTGATAAGGTCGGCACATAGAAAAACTCAACCTCGCGAAGTTGAGATTTTATTCATTATATTTGCATGATGATGCCTGTAAAAATAGACAAAATCTGTCATCATGCAGAACTTATTCCGTTTCACTTGAGTTTGAGTCTAGGAGAGACAATATGTCTAACGAAAACCAAAAGCCAACATCTCCAACTGAGCAGGCACAAAGTTCAGACAAAGTTAGCCCATTCCTAAGCTCACCTTTACCGCAAGGTACCCCTCAAGGGCAACAACAATCTTTACAGCAAACCTTAACAGATACGCCTGTGAATGGTTCTGTACCAAAATATAATTTACCACGCGGTGCAGGTAACACTGGCAACGTTGGTGAAACAACACACTTTGGTTACTCAACAGTTCGCACTGAAGATAAAGCACAAAAAGTTGCAGAAGTTTTCCACTCGGTTGCAAGCAAATATGACTTGATGAATGACTTAATGTCATTTGGTATCCACCGTTTGTGGAAGCGTTTCGCAATTAACATGTCTGGTGTTCGCCGTGGTCAACACGTGTTGGATATTGCGGGTGGTACAGGCGACTTAGCAAAAGTATTTAGCCGTGAAGTTGGTCCGCAAGGCCATGTCGTACTTTCAGACATTAACGAATCTATGCTTAATGTTGGTCGCGACCGCCTCATTGACGCAGGCTGTACCAATGTTGATTTCGTTCTTGCCAATGCAGAAACTTTAGAACCTTTTGCAGACAACAGCTTTGATCTTGTCACCATTAGCTTTGGTTTACGTAACGTGACAGATAAAGATGCAGCACTTGCGTCTATGTTCCGTGTGTTGAAGCCAGGTGGCCGTTTACTGATTCTTGAGTTTTCTAAACCTGTATTTGAGCCATTTTCAAAACTTTATGACCTCTACTCATTCACCGCTTTACCGATTATGGGTAAATTGGTTGCCAATGATTCAGAAAGTTATAAATATTTAGCTGAATCAATACGTATGCATCCAGACCAACGTACTTTAAAAGGTATGATGGAAAATGCTGGCTTCCAGAACTGTGACTATCACAACCTTACTGCTGGTATCGTTGCCGTTCACCGTGGCTTTAAACTGTAAGGGATAACGATATGTGGTCGATTCTGGCACTCGGTGCAGTCGAACGTATCATTCATCATCTGATCGATCTGGATGCGGTTACACGCATTCAGCTTAATCAGTTACAGGGCAAAATGTTGCGTGTAGTGATTGATAGCCCGCAGCTTTCTGTCGATGTATTCTTTGACCAAGAAAAAGTACGTCTTGAACCTACTGCAACAGGACACAGCGAAAAGCCTTCTATTTTTGAACAGCGCCCTTTTGATGCCCAATTCAAAATTTCTGAAGCAACTGCCACTTTGCATGTTAAAGATGTCGTTGAACTTATTAAATTATTAGTCAGCGATCCAGATCAGATTGGCAATATCCCGCTCCAAGGTGATTATCACCTATTACAGGATATTCAAAAGATTATGCAGCAAGCTGAACCAGATTTAGCTGCGCATTTATCTAGATGGGTAGGTCCTCAACTCGCACACGAGATTGGCAAGATTCAACTTGCACCAACACATTTAAAACGCTCTCTTCAAAGTCATCTATTTTTTGCAGAAGACGCATTAAAAGAAGATAGCGGCCTATTTGCCCCTCGCTGGGAAATGGACGACTTAACTCAAGCCACTCGCAAGCTTAATCAAGACATTGACCGTCTAGAAGCAAGATTGCAGCAACTCAATGCACAACTACAACCCTCTCAAGACTAGGTAAGACTGTATATGATTCCGCACGTTTCACGTTTACTCGAACTTTGGCGTATTGCAGCGCACTATAGACTCGATACGTTGTTCCCTGCGGATGAATTACCAGTTAAAGCTCAGCATGCATTAAATATTATTAAAATGCATCCAGCTGCATGGTCGAGCCGTGAACGTAAAAATCCTTTAAAGCTCAAAGAAGCTTTAGAAGATATGGGACCACTTGCAATCAAGCTTGGTCAATTACTCTCTACTCGTCGTGACTTGATTCCACCTGAGGTGCTCGCTCAGCTGGTTCTACTTCAAGATCAGGTTAAGCCTTTTGATGGAGATGTTGCCAAACAACGTATTCAAGATTCGTTAAAAGCTGACGTAAATACATTGTTTGCTCGCTTTGATGATCAGCCATTAGCTGCCGCATCAATTGCCCAAGTGCATACTGCTGCATTGCATGATGGTCGCGAAGTCGTTGTTAAGGTCACTCGCCCTGATATTCGCAATCAAATTTTGCAAGACTTTGAAATTTTGGCATGGCTAGGAAATACATTAGAAAGCCGCCTTGAAGCTGCTCGTGCGTTGCATCTCACCGAAATTATTCAAGACTACCGCCAGATCATTTTAAATGAGCTAGACTTGAGTATTGAGGCAGATAACACCCGCCGTATGCGCCATTACTTTACTGGCTCAACCATGATGTATGTGCCTGAAGTGTACATGGACACAAAAGATGTCATGGTGGCTGAGCGTATTACAGGTGTGCCTATTTCAGATACGGCAACCTTTGACCGATTAGGCATGGATCGTGCACAACTTGCAGAAAAAGGATTAACTATTTTCTTTACGCAAGTCTTCCGCGATAACTTTTTCCATGCCGACATGCACCCTGGTAACGTCTTTGTCGAAACCATCAACCCAAACAATCCACGCTTTATTGCGCTGGACTGCGCGATTATGGGTGAGCTATCTAAACATGACCAAATGACGGTTGCCCGCATGTTGCTTGCTGTCATGAACAGCAACTTTATGCAGCTTATTCAAATTGTGCATCAAGCTGGCTGGATTCCACCGGGTACAGACCAAGACTCGTTAGCACGTGAAATGCGCCGTACTATTGGGCCAATGGTGTCTAAACCAATGGATCAACTTGATTTTGCTGGCATCTTAATTCAAGTCATGGACATTGCTCGTCGCTTTCATTTAGAAATTCCGCCACAACTCATGCTGCTACTCAAAACTTTAGTGCATGTAGAAGGCTTAGGGACTGACCTTTATCCGCAGCTCGACATCTGGAAATTGGCAAAACCAATTTTGACGGAATGGGTCAAATCCAACATGAACCCAGTCAAAAATGTAAAAGAGCTCGGCCAGCAGTTACCTGACCTACTTTTAGGCGCTCAAGATTTCCCAAGTTTAATTATTGACAGCCTAAATGGTTTAAAAAATCAATCTGCTTGGCAAGACCGCCAATTACGCGAAATTCAGCAACTTCGTTTGCAAATGGAACATCAGCAACGCCGTAGTTGGATGTTCGGTAGTAGCATGCTGATTTTACTGACCATTGCGATTATTAGCCCTTGGTTTGTTTCGATTATTCTAATTGTGCTGAGTACTTTATTAGCACTTTGGCGTATCTTGAAATAAATTCAAAATCCCTTGCAGTGCAAGGGATTTTTTTATGGAAAAACTCTAATATTTAAAAAAATTTATAGCTCAACTATTCGTTCATTGCTAAATTGAATCTATAAATGCTTCAAAAGAACAAACAATGAAAACACCTCATTTTGCCATTATCGGTGCTGGTACGGCAGGTTTAGCCACTGCGATTTTACTTGCCCGTGAAGGCAATAACGTTACGATTTTCGAACAAGTTGATGAGTTATCTCCGGTCGGTGCTGGTTTATTACTACAACCCGCGGGCTTAGCCGTATTTGAACACTTAGGTGTGCTCGACAAAGCCTTAACCTTAGGTGCGAAAGTCACAGGCTTAGAAGGACAACTTCCAGATAAGCGTCTTTTAGTGAACAGTCATTATCATGAAGCATCAGCAAATCTCTATGGTTTAGGTATACACCGTGCCACTTTATGTCATGTGCTTACTCAAAAGCTTAGTGAATATTCAAGCCAAGTTACTTGGCGTATGAACCACTCTGTTGAAAAATTTGAAGAATATAACGATGAAATTCGGCTATTCGGCATGTATCAAAACCAAAATTTTGATGCTCGTTTTGATGCCGTACTTATTGCCAACGGTGCGCGTAGTCAATTAAGGCCTAAAGCATGGGTAAAAGTCGATCAAGCCTACCCTTGGGGTGCGGCGTGGAGTATCGTGCCTGAGTGCCAAGTGCTCGATTCTGAAATTCTGCATCAATTTTATGATCGCTCGAAAATTATGATGGGAATTCTACCTACAGGAGCTATTCCAACCGAACCTCAACAGCACCTTTCAAGTATTTTTTGGAGCTTACCTACGCCACAATTACAAAGATTTTTGCAAGATGAGCACGCTAAACAAGCTTGGTTAAAGCAAGTCTCAGAACGCTGGCCCAAGGTTGCAGACTGGCTGAAAGAGATTTTGTATAACAGTCAAACTCAGCCCAAATGGTTATCTGCAAACTATCGTGATGTAGTGATGACCCAATTTGGTCAAGGTCGAATTGGTGTCATTGGAGATGCAGCTCATGCAATGAGCCCTCAGTTAGGTCAAGGGGCCAATATGGCATTATTGGATGCTTGGGCTTTCTCTCAATCATTGCAACATGCCCAAAAGAACCAGAATATTGATTGGTCTCTACTCTGGCAGCACTACCATCAGCTTCGGCGCTCATCCACCCAGTTTTATCAATTTCTTAGTCGTTTACTAACACCACTTTATCAATCTGACCATTGGTGGGCTGGTGGTTTAAGAGATTTAGTTTTCCCTTGGATGTATCAAATCCCCTATTTTCGAAAAGAAATGGCGATCACAATTTCAGGCTTAAAGACTGGCCCATTTCAACAACTTGATTATGATCGAGTAGCTCAATTACCTAAAGAAAACAGTACTTTTAATTTAAAAAGTGAATCTCTGTCTGACTTTTAAAAGTAATCGTATTCAAGCTACTCATTGGGCTGACAAAGACAAAAAGGACAAAGAATTTTTCCTAAAACTGACGTTGATACCGTACACTATACAAGCTATTTTTTAGCATCTGATTGAAATCAATTTATAGTTCATATTTCTTTGGTGATTCCTCATGAATAACACGCAATGGCTCGATGAAGTAAAATTTAACGAACAAGGTCTTATCCCTGCCATTGCTCAACATCATCAAACCGGACGTATTTTGATGGTGGCGTGGATGAACCGTGAATCACTTGCGCTCACAGCAGAAAAAAATCAGGCAGTTTATTTCTCTCGCTCTCGTCAAAAACTCTGGCACAAGGGTGAAGAATCAGGTCACTTCCAAACGGTTTATGAAATTCGTTTAGACTGCGATGCCGACGTCATTATATTACAGGTTGAGCAACACGGCGGGATCGCGTGCCATACAGGTCGTGAGTCTTGTTTCTACCGTAAACTTACCCCACAGGGCTGGGAAATTGTCGATGCACAATTAAAAGACCCTACTGCAATTTATGGTGACAAAGCTAAAACTGAAGCACACGATCATGCTCACACCACAGAACAAGTCGATGTACTTGCTCACCTAGGGCAATTGATGCAAGAGCGTAAGCAAGCTGAAGCAGATACTTCATATGTTGCAAGCCTCTACAAAAAAGGCATCAATAAAATCTTAGAAAAAGTGGGTGAAGAAAGTGTAGAAGCAATTATTGCTGCTAAAGACTTTGCCGCACAGGATTCAGAAGCTCACTTAAACGATCTTGTTTATGAAACAGCAGATTTGTGGTTCCATACTATTGTGATGTTGGGTTATTTCGATCTTAATCCACAACTTATTATTGACGAATTAGCTCGTCGTCAGGGTTTATCTGGTTTAGTTGAAAAAGCTAACCGCAACAAGGTTTAAAATCACTCAGTGTCGAATATCGAAAAACCTAAAGCCACCTATGAGCAAGCCATTGCCATAGATAACGGACGTCTTGGGCAATCATTTAAAGTGATTGCCTATGCGGGTACAGGTAAAACTACTACGTTACAAATGATTAGTGATGCCATGCCTGAACGGCGCGGTATGTATTTGGCTTTTAACAAAGCCATTGCGGGTGAAGCACAAAACAAATTTCATCGTAATGTAGATTGTCGTACTTTTCACTCACTCGCCTTTCGCAGTGTGCCACGAGGTGTGACCGATAAATTACGTTTACCTCGCTTAAGTCCAAGTTTTATCGCAAAAGAATATCGACTAGAGCCAATTACCTTACGGCGCATGATGGGTGGACGTTATGAAAAATACGTCTTGATGCCAAGTCGCCTAGCGAGCCTTGTCGCCAATGCAGTGAGCTATTTCTGTTCGACCAGTTCGCAATATCCCGCGCCTCGACATATTCAGGCGCCAAACTGGTTACATCCAGATGATATTACTGCACTTCAAACCCATCTTTACCCTGCTGTTGAACGCCGTTGGTTAGAATCAATCGATCCAAACCACCAAGCTGGTATTGGTCACGATATTTACCTCAAACTTTGGGCATTATCTGAACCTAACATCCCAGCCGATTATGTACTATTTGATGAAGCACAAGATGCTGACCCTTTAATGTTGGGTATTTTACTTCGTCAGAAAAATACTCAGGTCATCTATGTAGGTGATGCACATCAGCAAATCTATGCGTGGCGTGGTGCGATTAATGCCATGCAACAATTGCCCTTGCCAGAATCTCGATTAACCACTTCTTTTCGTTTTGGCGAAACGATTGCCGATGTAGCCAATGCACTGCTTGGCGGTTTAAATGAAACTGTTCCCTTGCTTGGTAATCCAAACCAGAAATCAAGTGTAGTGAATAAACCGCATACCAAAATGCGTGATGCGATTTTATGCCGTACCAATGCTCGTGCAATGGAACTTTTATTGGCAGGCTTAGTTCACGGCGATAAAGTAAGTTTGCAGGCGGATCATCAAAAACTAAACCGTTTTGTAGATGCCGCAAGCCTCTTAAAGCAAGGAAAACGGGTTACGGATGTTCCGGAACTGGCATGGTTCAATTCATGGCATGATGTCCATGAATACTGTGAAACTAATGAAGGTAGCGACATTAAGCCATTAGTAAAACTGGTTGATGATCATGGCACAGACCCACTAAAAAAAGCACTTGCAAAGATTACACCACTTGAGCAGGCTGACTATGTCATCTCAACCGCCCATAAAGCGAAAGGGCTAGAATGGAACCGTGTTCATATTGAAGATGACTATCAATTTAAAATTAATGGGTTAGAGCACAAGATTACCGATGAAGAATTAAGACTACTGTACGTTGCCTGTACTCGTGCTAAAGTAAGTCTAAATATCCATCATCTTTATGATCTGATACAACAATTAAAACTAAGGGCGCCTTTAAGTCTTCGTCAGTCGGTTGGTTGAAGCGCTCATATTTAGGTGAGCCTATGAAACTTGAATCTGTCCAATTTAAACATATTGCTCTGTTTCACGACCTTAAAATACATTTTCACTATGAAAAACAGCCAATCACCTTAATTTTAGGTGAACAGGCAACTGGTAAAAGTATGTTGCTCAAACATACTTACCATGCTTTAACTTGGTTGCCTGCTCGTCTTAAAGATTTACGCAGTCCGGGAATTGTCACTCCTGATCAGGACATTACTCAGTCGCGTCTCCAATCAAAAATTGAAGTGACCATCCAAGTTCCTTCTGAAATTGGCCATTTACCAGAAAGTACCTCTGCTCAACAGGTAGACTCTTCACTGTGTAGCTGGAAACTTTTTAAAACTTTAAATGCAAGTGGTATCGGAGTGAGCCAAGTTGAAACTCAGCAACTTGATCAAACCATAGCGCTTTATCAACAAGTCACAAAAAAAGATCCATTGCAAGGACTTCCCCTAATCGCTTACTACCCAGCCGAGCGATTTGTAAATGACATTAATCTGCTCAATAAAAATTTACCTGGTATTACTCAAGCTATTTCAGCCTATGACATTAGCCTAATCCCGTTTACAACTTTTACGCGCTTTTTTGAATGGTTACGAGAAATTAGTGATATCGAAAATGCTCAAGCTGCATATCTAGTACAACGAATTAGATCTAAACAATCAGATCAACAAGATCAAACAGAATTATTAAATGAGCTCCAAAAAGAGTTATCTAGTCAACCTAAACAACTCACTTCACCCAATCTCTACGCCCTCAAGAATGCATTAAATATAGTTTTGCCTGAGCTTAAAGACTTATATCTACAATATCAGCCTCGACTGCAACTTATGGTTGATTATGAAGGTCAGACCTTACCTTTTCAGCAGCTTTCAAATACAACAAAAACCTGGATTGCTTTAGTAGGCGATATAGCCCGTAGACTCTGTTTACTCAACCCTTTAAGCTTAAACCCTTGTCTTGAGGGCGACGGCGTTTTACTCATTGATCAGATTGATGCACAGCTCGACTCGATGCATTGCTCTGAAATTTTAAATCGACTTCATCAAGCATTCCCACGACTACAAATTATTGCAACAGGAAGTCGTGAAGAGCTACTCGAACATGCTTCGACCTATCAATGTCTAAAATTAGAGCATGGTAAAATTAGCCATCTTGACCTAAATACGACCAAGCAACAGCTTGAACATATCTATACCTTACTTCAAAGAAGTGAACCATTAACACCACCTATAGAAGCACAACCTCTAAGTTTAATAGACCCGACTCCAACGCCGGCACAGATTGAGGTTTTATTTCAGCAGATTCAGGGTTTAAATGAACAACAAAAAAATGAATTGCTACGCATGATCCATGCAGGAGACACACCAGAAGAAAGCCCTTCTGTTTGAATTTTATAATCCTTAGTCTCTCTTTTTATAATTAAAAACCTGACTCACAAAATATATGGTGGAGTGAGGTTTTTTAAGCACTAAAATAACTAGATGTTGTTACTACATGTAATAACATCAGATTTTTAATGCTTTTTTAGTGTACAATAAATTTCATTTTGCGTTTTTATTCTTCAAGTTGCGCAATACAACTTGTTTCTCGCTTTATTTTCTAATTTGGTTGGGTTTTCGGAATAATAAGCTTTGGAACTCTCTTTGAATTCCTATCTATTCTGAAATTAAAATTTCACTTTTAGGTTTCGGCCTAAATCACATATGGATACGAGTGTGCTACCGATAATTATCTTATTACCGTTAATATTAGGCACCACCCTTGTTTCATTGCTTCAACGGTTCTCGCGTGGAGTAACGGCTTTAGGGGCAATTGGAGTCAGTTTAACCAGTTTTGGTTTATTACTGACTCAAGCTAAAACTGTGCTTGGTGGTGCAAGCATTCAACAAAGCTGGGATTGGCTACCTCAATTAGGGATTAATCTAAGCTTCAGACTTGATGCGCTTGGTTTATTATTCTCTTTGCTTATTACCGGTATCGGTACACTCATTTATATATACGCCTATTATTATCTCGGCCCTAAAAACTCTTTAAGTAAACTCTATACTTTACTCATGCTGTTTATGGCAGCAATGCTGGGTATTTCGCTCTCTAATAATCTTATTATTTTATTAATCTTTTGGGAGCTCACTAGTATTTCATCTTTCTTATTAGTGGGTTATTGGAGTCATTATGAGGCTGCTCAACGTGGCTCTCGGATGGCACTCACTATTACAGGGATGGGCGGTTTAGCAATGCTAGGTGGATTTGTTCTATTAGGACAAATCACTGGGACCTATGAAATTAGCGAAATCATGGGCATGAAAGATGTGATCCAAGCCCACACTCTTTTTATTCCAATGTTATTACTGATTTTGCTTGGCGCATTTACGAAGAGTGCTCAGTTTCCATTTCATTTTTGGTTACCCAATGCAATGGCTGCACCAACGCCAGTGTCTGCTTACCTACACTCGGCGACCATGGTAAAAGCTGGGATTTTTCTACTTGCCCGCTTACTTCCAATTTTTATAGGCGCTGCGATTTATCACAATATCGTTACATTTGTCGGCCTATTTACGCTCTGTATGGCAGCATGTTTTGCCATTTTCAAAGAAGATTTAAAAGGACTTTTAGCCTATTCAACCATTAGTCATTTAGGGCTTATTGTTTGTTTATTAGGTATCGGTTCTCCTTTAGCGGTTGCCGCTGCTATTTTCCATATTATTAACCATGCAACATTTAAAGCAGCGCTGTTTATGCTTGCAGGGATTATTGATCACGAAACTGGCACACGCGATCTTCGAAAACTCAGTGGTATTTGGCAATTACTCCCTTTCACTGCCACACTGACTATGATCACTGCTGCCTCTATGGCTGGGGTACCACTCACTAATGGCTTTATTTCAAAAGAGATGTTCTTTACCGAGCTATTGGCGAATCTTTCAGGCTCAACGGTTATCTTTGCCAGCATTATTGCCACTCTGGCTGGTATCTTCGCAGTAAGTTATTCAATTCGCTTAGTACATGGTGTGTTCTTTGATGGTCCAATTGGTAAACAAGTTCCAAATAAAGATGCACATGAACCACCGATCGGAATGCGTGCTCCAGCCATTCTTCTTGCTGTGCTCTGTATCTTGGTCGGCGTTCTACCTTCTCTATTGGTAGAGCCACTGGTCAATAGCGTAACGAGAGCAAGCTTAATGCAACCAGAATTTGCAGGTACACACCTTGCAATTTGGCACGGATTTAACGCTCCTCTGGTGATGAGTATTATTGCTTTGGTTGGCGGTACACTCTTCTATTTTTCTTTAGCAAAAGACGGCATGATTCGTAAAATTGACCTTGACCCGCGTCTAGGCAGATTACAAGGCCGCATCTTATTTGATTTATTTTTAAAACATCTGTTGCTTAATAGCCGAAAAATCAAACAAAAAACGGAAAATGGTTCATTGCAAAGTTATTTGTTCTGGATTATTGCTTTTAGCATCATCATGGTCACCATGCCTTTACTCAATCAAGGGCTGACTACAGGTACACGTGAACTCACCCATGCCCCATGGATTGCTGTCGTTCTTTGGCTAACCCTGTTCTCAGGTTGCTGGATGATGCTTTGGTTCCACCATGAGCGTATTAAAGCTGTACTTATTAGTGGTGCAATTGGTCTAGTGGTAACCATGGTCTTCGTCACCATGTCAGCACCAGATTTAGCGCTAACTCAAATTACAGTAGATGTAGTAACCACTGTTCTTTTATTAATGAGTTTATCTTTACTTCCACAACTCACACCGTATGAATCTCGTCGCTCTAGACGTTTGAGAGATGCTGCCTTAGCAATTATTGGAGGTTTAGGAGTAGGTTGGATTACATGGCTCATTTTAACTCGTGATCATAATTCGATTTCTTGGTTCTTTGTCCAACAGTCTTTACCACTGGGCGGTGGCTCAAATATTGTAAATGTCATTTTAGTTGACTTCCGTGGCTTCGATACTTTTGGTGAAATTACAGTATTAGGAATCGCTGCAATTGGTGCCCTATGTCTAATGGATGGTATGCGTGTACATGGTACAACCATGACGCAAGGTCTCACCTACCGTTTTAATCCGTCTCCACTTATGTTTCGTATTACGGCCTCTTGGGTATTACCACTAGCGCTTGTCGTCAGTGTTTATATCTTTATGCGAGGACATAACTATCCAGGTGGTGGCTTCATTGCAGGCCTAATCACCTCAATGGCATTAATCATCCAATATATTGCACTAGGTCAAGATCAAGCAGAGCAGCTGTTAAAAGCAAAGTCAGGACGCCTTTACGAAGTCTGGATTGGCACAGGATTAACCATCGCAGGGTTGACTGGTGTAGCAGCATGGTTCTGGCTACGCCCATTCCTCACTAGCGCTCATGTCTATGTTGAATTACCAATTCTAGGCAAACTACACCTAGCTTCAGCTGCAAGTTTTGACTTGGGTGTTTATATTACCGTTGTAGGCGCAACAATGTTGCTCATCTCTGTATTAGGCGACTCTCGTCATTCGAGTATGTCTGGTCCTGTACCACATCGGGAGGAATCATCATGATCAGTTTAGAGTTCTTATTGGCGTCTGCTATTGGTTTACTTGTTGCCACAGGTATTTATCTGATTTTACGTGCTCGTACTTTCCCTGTTGTACTTGGCTTAGCTGTAATCGGTTATGCAGTAAACCTATTTTTATTTGCTATGGGTCGATTACAAATCAGCTCACCAGCAATTTTAACTGAAACAACAAAAGTAACCGATCCACTTCCTCAAGCACTGGTGTTAACTGCTATCGTGATCGGTTTTGCAACTACAGCGTTTATTGTACAACTGGCGCTACGTAGCCGTTATGAATCAGGTAGTGATCATGTTGATGCTAAAGAAGATATGTCCCCAACATACGACCCACGCGAGGATGAGCCGTAATGTTTGATTTTTTATCTTTTTGGCAACAACACACGCCTATTTTTAGCATTCTCATCCCAGCATTTACTGGTTTTATCTTATTACTCTTAGGCAATCCCGGGGCAGGCGCCTTAAAAGATGACTGGCGTCAGCCTTGGCGGCGTGGCATTAGCCTTGTCTCCGCAATTGCTGGATTAATTACTGCAATTGTTTATCTAAGTTACGCTAGTACTGGTCAAATTACGGTTTACCAATTAAGTGAATGGTCAGCACCATTTGGTATTGTCCTTGTACTTGATCGTCTTTCTGCTTTTATGCTGGCACTGACCTACGCATTAACGGTACCAGTTTTATGGTATGCAAGTGATAACTGGGACACCCGTGGTCGCTATTTCCATGCCATGGTACATTTCCTATTAATGGGGCTCTGTGGAGCATTTCTAACAGGCGACTTATTTAACCTTTTCGTCTTTTTTGAAATTCTGCTGATGGCTTCCTATGTTTTGCTTTTACATGGGCAAGGTAAACCTCGTTTTCAGCTTGGCGTTCACTATGTCATTATCAATCTTTTAGCCTCTGCCCTCTTCTTAATTGGGCTTGGTATGATTTATGGCAGTGTAGGTAGCCTCAACATGGCGGATGTATCACGTCTTATACCAACACTTGAAGCAGATCAACACAAATTAGCAGTCGCTGGTGCTTTACTTCTTTTTGTAGTTTTCGGTATTAAAGCAGCAATGCTTCCTGTCGGTTTTTGGTTACCAAAAACTTATGCCGTTGCAAGTACGCCTGTAGCTGCTATTTTCACTATTATGACCAAGGTCGGTATTTATTCTATTTTACGTGTAAATGGAACAGTATTTGACGATGCACTTAGTCAAGAAATCTTAAAAGACTGGTTATTGCCTATTGGCTTAATTACTTCACTCTACGGTGTGATTGCAGCAATTGGGGCAGATCGTTTACGTCGCTTTGTCGGCTTTATGGTGCTTTCTTCAATTGGTACCTTGCTTACAGCAATAGCCATGTCCAATACACAGGCATGGTCTGGCGCTTTATATTACTTGGTGCACAGTACATTGATCGGAGCAGCTTTTTATCTATTTTGTGGATGGATCACTTCACAACGTGGAGATTTTAAAGATCATTTAAAAGTTGCCCCAAAAATCAAACAAGAAAAAGCGGCAATGCTGACTTATTTCATCATTGCGATGATGATGGCCGGATTACCTCCTTTTAGTGGTTTCCTCGGCAAAGTATTCATTTTGCAAGCTACAGTTGAAACTGCTTATCAAGGCTGGATCATTGGTGTTGTGCTTGTGGTGAGTCTATTAAGTATTATTGCACTCACACGTGTTGGTTTTATCTTATTCTGGCGAGCAACTTCTCCAGAGCAAGATCCTCTCCATCCAGCTTATATAATTTATAGTGCCTTACCGGAACGAGCACCGCCACGTAATGATCAAGTCATTTATCTATTACTGGCTAGTTTAATCGCTTATGTCATCTTTGCTGCACCAATTCAGCATTACACATTAAGCACTGCACAACAGATCCAAGACCATGCACTTTACCAACACTCTATTCTTAAAGTAGATCAAAATGGTGAATTCATCAGTGTGCAGCCATATGATCCCTCTTACTTACCAGAAACCAAATACGGTGGTGAGGTAGAAGACCATAATGCTTATCTTGTTCCAGATATTATTTCGAAAGAGACCTTTAACGGTGAGCATATTTCTGAATATAAACATCGGCAAATTCAACAACAGAACAAACTCCAATCGCCTACGATTGTTGATGAAAGTCAACTGAAACCTATGGAGCCATAACAATGCAGTTATCTCATTTGCTTGAACGCTGGTTTCCACATCCATTTGTTTCTGTTCTCATTATTTTATTTTGGTTGATGCTGGCGCATGGCCTTGATGCTAGTGATCTTTTGACTGCTATGCTTCTGGGTTTAATTATTCCTCGTTTAGTCAAACCATTTATTACCCGTACACCGCATATTCATTGGAAACCCGCAGTTAAACTGTGCTTTGTAGTTCTTTGGGATATTGTCATTTCCAACTTTAAAGTTGCGAAACTTGTTTTGGGGCCTGCTAAAAATTTACACCCTAAATGGTACCGTGTACCGTTAGAAACAGAACATGAGCAGGTCAATACCTTACTGGCAATGATCATTACCACAACACCAGGTACAGTTTCTGCAGGTATCGATCAGGAACGCGGGGATATTCTGGTTCACGCTTTAAGCACAGATAATGCCGAATCTGATATTCAAGACATCAAACAACGTTATGAAATTCCACTTATGGAAATTTTTGATGTGAAAAGTAAAACGGAGGCAAGTGCATGACAATCTTACCCTATGCTCTAGGTATTAGCTTGATTGCCATTACAATCTCGATGCTACTTTGCCTTTTCAGAATGGTCATGGGTCCATCAATTGTAGACCGCCTTTTAGCACTCGATACGCTTTTCCTAAATGCAACTTGCCTTATTGTTGTGTTAGGCATTTATTGGATGACGACCTCTCTATTTGAAGGAGCATTACTCGTTGCCATGTTAGGTTTCGTATCTACAGCCGCCTTAGCACGTTACTTCACAACTGGTCACGTTATCGATTAAGGAGAGGTCAAATGCAATTTGCAATGGAAATTATTGTTTCGGTCTTTCTGGTTTTTGGTGCCTTTTTCATGTTAGTTGGCTCAATCGGTATGGTCCGTTTACCTGACTTATTCATGCGTTTACATGCACCAACTAAATCAAGTACGCTCGGCTTAGGAAGCTTCCTGATTGCTTCAATGATCTTTTTTGCTTTCCAAGGTCGCTTTGGTTTTGCCGAACTACTCATTACCCTTTTAGCTTTTATTACTGCACCAGTTTCAGCTAATTTGATTGCTCAAGCTGCGCTACACCTACGTTTACGTTCACTCAGTGGAGAAGTACCCGAAGCAATTGAACGCCCGCTCCCTTGGGACCGTTACAAAATTGGTCAGCGCTTTTCACAAAACAAACCGCCAATGGAACCTCCTAAAGAATAAAAATTGAACCAATAAAAAAGCCACCCCAAGGTGGCTTTTTTATTTTGAGTTTTAATTACTCTTGTTCATCTGACTTACGTTCTGGTAAATCTTGTACCGCTTTTTCGATTAGACCAAACATATAGTTACCATATGCATTCGTCTTATCATAATGGAAACGTAAGCGCGGCGTGATACGAGTCTTGATGCGACGGCTTAACTCATGACGCAAGAAACCAGAAGCTTTATTTAGTACATCTAAAGTTTCTTTATTTGCAACTTCACTTTGCTCATCACCTAGTTCACGTCCCATAACGGTGACATAAACTTCAGCATAACCCATATCCGCACTGACTTTCACCGCAGAGATGGTCACTAGACCACCTAAGCGAGGATCTTTAAGCTCTTGACGGATCAGCTCAGACAACTCACGTTGTACTGAATCCGCCATGCGCTTTAAGCGTTGGCTACCCGCCATTAAAGACTCCGTTTAATCAATTGAACATCATACACTTCGATCTTATCTTGTGGTTTGATGTCTTTATAACCTTTCACTGCAAGGCCACATTCCATACCTGCACGAACTTCATCAACAACGTCTTTATAACGACGAAGAGATTCAAGCTCACCTTGGAAAATTACAACATCATCACGTAATACGCGAATCGGTTTATTACGATGTAATGTGCCTTCAAGTACCATACAGCCTGCTGCTGCACCAAACTTACTTGAGTGGAATACTTCACGTACTTCCGCAACACCCAAGATTGTTTCACGATGTTCAGGAGCAAGTTTACCGCTCATGGCATCTTTCACATCATCAATCAATTCATAGATGATGCTGTAGTAACGAATATCAATACCGTCTTGGTCACTTCTCTGACGCGCAGTCGTATCGGCACGAACGTTAAAGCCCAACAATACAGCTTCTGAAGATTCAGCAAGAATGACATCAGACTCTGTAATCGCACCAACACCTGAACTAATTACACGAACTTTCACTTCATCAGTAGATAATTCATGTAGAGCTGCATTCAATGCTTCTAAAGTACCACGTACGTCTGTTCTTAAAACAACGTTCACTGTAGGAACATCTTTTTTGCCCATTGACGACATGATATTTTCAAGGCGCATTGCACTTTGACGATCAATACGCTTTTGACGTTCACGGTCAGCACGAGCATCAGCAACTTCACGTGCTTTCTTCTCGTCATTTACAACAAGAACTTCATCACCTGCCATTGGAGCATCTGGAAGACCCAGAATTTCTACTGGAATAGATGGTCCTGCTGATTTAATTGGCTTACCGTTTTCATCAGACATTGCACGGACACGGCCATAAGACGAACCTGCAAGAACAAGGTCACCAATGTTCAATGTACCGTTTTGAACAAGAATAGAAGTTACCGCACCACGGCCTTTATCAACACGTGCTTCAATAACAACACCTTGCGCAGCACCTTCAGCAGATGCTTTTAATTCCATCAATTCAGATTGAATAAGAATTAAGTCAAGGAGTTCATCAATACCTTGTCCGCTGTGTGCAGAAACCTTAGCAATCGGAACATCACCACCCCATTCCTCTGGAACGATTTGTTTCGTTGTTAATTCATTTAACACACGGTCTGGATCAGCAGATTCTTTATCCATTTTGTTGATTGCAACAATAATTGGAGTACCTGCTGCACGAGCATGGTCAATTGCTTCCGCAGTTTGTGGCATTACACCGTCATCTGCTGCAACAACCAATACAACGATATCCGTTGCTTTAGCACCACGTGCACGCATTGAAGTAAATGCTGCATGTCCCGGTGTATCAAGGAATGTAATAATCCCTTTGTCTGTTTCAACGTGATATGCACCAATATGCTGGGTAATACCACCTGCTTCACCAGCCGCCACTTTCGAACGACGAATACGGTCAAGCAATGATGTTTTACCATGGTCAACGTGACCCATAATGGTAACAACTGGCGGACGAGTTGTTTGCTCACCACGAGCTTCTTCAGCCGCTTCAAGCAAGTTATCTTCCGCTTGTGTATCAGAAACTAGAACAGGGTTATGGCCCATTTCTTCTACAACAAGTGCCGCCGTGTCTTGATCAATAGCTTGATCTTGATTAACCAATTCACCCATTTTCATAAGTGTCTTGATAACTTCACGTACTTTAATTGCCATTTTTTGAGCAAGATCGGCAACAACAATACTTGAACCGATTTCTACATCATAAACTTGCTTTTTAACTGGCTTTTCAAATCCATGCTTATTCGCTTGGCTTGATTTTAAACCACGTTTGTTATGGTTAACAAAGCTTTGCTCTTCTTGACCACGACGACCACCTTTCTTCCCAGCACGTGGGTTAGTGGTTGCGCCACCGCGTTTAATTTCACGGTCTTCTTGCTTAAATGAATCTTCATAAGCTTGGCCAACTAGACCTGAAGCAAGTGGAGAATCATCAATCACACGAATTGTTGTAGTAGCATCGTCATTTGAATACTTAGACGCCATTTTGCGCATTTGTTCAAGTGTACGTTGCTGAGCTTCTTCTGCCGCTTTACGACGTGCAGCTTCTTCAGTTGCTTTTAACTGAGCTGACTGCTCTTCACGAGCTCTTTTCTGTTCTGGAGTTTCAGCTGGTTTTGGTGCAGGTTTTACTGTACCACCACCACGCTTTTTCACTACAACAGCAGCTTTTGGAGCTGTCTGTGCAGCAGTATCTTGTTGATGAGCAGCACGCATAGCATCTAAAGTTGCTTTTGCTTTTTGCTCTGTTTGAAGACGCGCTTTTTGCTCGGCAGTTTCACGCGTTTGCTGTTCTACACGTGCTTTCGCTTCTGCTTCTGCACGTGCTTTAGCTTCTGCTGCAATTTGTTCAGGGTTTGGTTTAGCAAAAACCTGTTTTTTACGTACTTCTACGTTAATTGTTTTTGCTTTACCTGAAGTACTTGCAACTTTAGCGGTACTGGTTGTTTTACGTTTCAACGCAATTTTTCCTGTGTTACCACTTTCCTGACCATGAACTTTTTTCAAATGATTGACCAAAGTATCCTGTTGTTCAGTGGTAATAATGTCGTCTGCTGTACGTTGAGGCAAACCTGCTTCACGAGCCTGTTCTAGGAGCTTCTCAACAGGACGTCCTACACTGAGAGCTAACTCTTTAATCGACTTGTCCGTCATATTTCATCTCCTAGTTAAACCATGATTCGCGAGCTTTCATGATCAATTGACCTGCTTTTTCATGACCAAGTCCTTCAATATCAGAGATATCGTCAGTAGCCTGATCTGCTAAATCGTCGACAGTAATAATACCGCGAGCGGCAAGCGAGTAAGCGATCTCAGAAGTCATGCCTTCCATAGTGAGAAGGTCTGCGCTCGGTTCTTGAATATTTTCTTGCTGTTTCAAAGCATCAGTAAGGGCTGCTTCTTTTGCACGACTTTGCAATAACTCAACCAATTCAGCATCAAGCTCAATTTCGTCAAAAGTTTCTGCAGGAACATAAGCAATCTCTTCTAAAGAAGTGAAGCCCATTTCCACCAATGCCATTGCTAAATCTTCTTCAATATCGAGACGTGATACAAACATATCAAGATATTGCTGAGCTTCATTTTGCTGACGAGCACGATACTCTTCTTCAAGCATCATGTCGAGTTTGTAGCCAGTTAAATCAGAAGCTAAACGAACGTTTTGACCTTGAGAGCCAATCGCACGAGCTAATTGATCGCTGGTTGCAAAAATAATGTCGGCACTTCTTGCATCTTCATCAAGCACGATGCCGGAAACATCAGCTGGTTCTAATGCACTAGCAATGTATTGAGCCGGATCATCAGACCAGACCACTACATCAATACGCTCACCATTTAACTCTTGCTGTACAGCTTGAATACGCGTACCACGCATACCAATACATGCACCTACAGGATCAATACGGTGATCATTTGTTTTCACTGCAATTTTAGCACGAACGCCCGGTTGACGTGCTGCCGCTTTAATTTCAATGATTTCTTCAGAAATTTCTGGAATTTCTTTTTTCATTAAAGCAATTAACATTTCAGGCTTAGCGCGTGATAATAACAACTGAGCGCCACGACCTTCACGGTTAACATTATATAAAATAGCGTTTACACGTTGTTTTGGACGAAGAATTTCTTTTGGAATCATCTCTTCGCGTGCAAGATAAGCTTCTGCGTTGTCGCCTAAGTCAATAATAAAGCCATCTTTGGTTTGTTTTTTCACTTCACCGTAAATTAACTCACCAACTTTAGACTCGTATGCATCAGCAACTAAAGCACGCTCAGCTTCACGAATTTTTTGTACGATAACTTGTTTTGCAATTTGTGCAGCGATACGACCAAACTCAATAGATTCTACTTCGAGTTCACGCACGTCACCAATTGACCATTTAGCTGGATCAACGTCAGAAATTGCATCTTGGCAAGCCGGCATTTCATGATCTTCATCTGCCACAACAGTCCATTGACGGAACGTACGGTAATCACCAGTTTTACGATCAATTTCTACACGAAGCTGAGCTTCTTCAGCATGCGTCCCTTCGTAAAATCTTTTCTTCGTTGCAGCAACTAGAGCTTGTTCTAAAGCCTCGAAGATCGCTTCACGACTAACACCTTTTTCATTACTAACCGTTTCAACAACGGTAAGAATTTCGCGGCCCATAAGTCACCTACCGATTTCTTATAAAATTTAAATAAATTTAATCTTGATAGATCAAGTTTGCTTTATCGATATTGTTGCTGTCGATCACAAGCACATGCTTCCCATCAACTTCAACCTGAATTTCTTCATTTTCAAGGTCTACTGCGATAAGTTTTGCTTGAAATTTACGACGGTTTTCTACTGCTGCAATTAAACGCAAAGCAATTTGTTGCCCGATGTAGCCTTGTAACTGTTCTAGTTGAAAAAATGGACGATCCCAACCTGGTGAAGAAACTTCTAATGAATACTCACCTGAAATTGGATCATGAACATCCAATATTGCGCCAACTTGTTGTGTTACACGCACACAATCTTGCACACCGATACCACGGCCTTGTTCTACTTCGCCATCTTCATTAAGTACTGGCTCAGCATCTTCACTTACCGCTTTATCGATATAAATACGCAATAATGAACGTTTACCTTGTGGGAGAAACTCGATTCCCCAAAGGTCAACACCACATGCTTCCACTGCAGGAACAATTAAGTCATGCAATGCTTGGGATTTATTTGATAATTTCATTTACTCTCGTCATTCTCGTGCGATTCAATCGGTTGTTTTAACCGACACAGACCTACTATAGTGAAGCATGACTATTTGACCAATTGATGTCGACACTACACGATAGCGATACGATAACCAATAAAAAAGGGCGTTAATCGCCCCTATTTAGCACAGAAAACAATAGTCCACTGTGCAAAAAGGCCCACCTGTCTGTGAGCCTCTTTTAAGAAACTTGGTAGCGGGAGCTGGATTTGAACCAACGACCTTCGGGTTATGAGCCCGACGAGCTACCAGACTGCTCCATCCCGCATCAACGTGCAAAAATTATATACAAATATCAAATAAAGTCAATGTAAACTCATTAGATATTGGTCTGATTAAGTTGCACCTTAATCAATTTGGTAGCGGGAGCTGGATTTGAACCAACGACCTTCGGGTTATGAGCCCGACGAGCTACCAGACTGCTCCATCCCGCATCAAAAAACTGCTTGCACTCAACTTTCTGGTTCAAAGTTGGTGCGGAAGGGGGGACTTGAACCCCCACGCCCGAAGGCACTACCACCTCAAGGTAGCGTGTCTACCAATTCCACCACCACCGCAGCTTGTGGGACGCATTCTAGTCCTTCCCACTACAAAAGGAAAGCCCTATTTCGAATTATTGACTCGATTTTGGTGCATTTGGTGAAGTTTCAGGCGATGTTGTTTGAACTGGTGCTGTAGTTTGTATAGTTTTCAAACTATATGCATCAGTAGTCTGTTTTTTTGCAAAAACAGCGAGAGTTAAACTCGTCACAAAAAACAATGCCGTTAAAACAGCAGTAAGGCGAGTAAGGAAGTTACCTGAACCTGATGCACCAAATACAGTTGCTGCTCCACCACCACCGAAAGAAGCGCCAGCATCCGCACCTTTACCGTGTTGCACTAGAATCAAGGCAATCATCAGTACCGCTAAAATAATATGTACGATCAGTACAAAAGAGTGCATACCCTATCCTCGTTATTTACTTTGTGCAAAGGCTTGTACAATTTGATAAAAAGATGCTGCATTTAATGAAGCACCGCCTACCAACGCACCATTAATATCTGGACATGCTGCCAACTCGACTGCATTTTCAGCTTTTACACTACCGCCATATAAAATCGCAATGTCTGAACCCGCTGGGGTAATCTGACTTAAACCTTCACGAATCTTAGCATGCATTGCCTGTGCATCTTGTGGAGAAGCAGTTTTACCTGTCCCAATTGCCCAGATTGGTTCATAGGCAATTACAATTTGTTTTTGCCACTGCTCAGCAGTAACTACAGGAGCAATATCACAAATTTGTTGCAATACAACTTGTTCTGCCAAATCTTTTTCACGTTGTTCGAGGCTTTCACCAACACAATAAATGACAGTCAAGCCAGCATTTAAAGCATTTTGGAGTTTCGCCTTCAAAATTTCAACGTTGTCACCAAAAATATCACGGCGTTCAGAATGCCCCACCAATACAAAATTAATTTGGCTATCTTTTAATAATTCTGCACTGACTTCGCCAGTATATGCGCCTGTACCTGCTACACGTGATACGTCTTGTGCAACTGTATATACTGTTCTTGCAGCATCTTGCAATTGTGTTTGTACCATTGCAAGTGCAATAGAAACCGGAGCAACCCCGACATGACAGCTTTCGTCTGCAATTTGGTCTTGTTGCAATAGTTGTTTAAATTCTTCTATAAGTTGTTTGGCATTGGCACGCATTGGGTTCATTTTCCAGTTGCCAACTACCCAAGGCGTAATCGTCGAACCCGACATACGGCTCACCTTTCATCAAAAATGCAGCACATTCTACACGCATTTATGCAAATTTCAGATACTTTTCTTTAACGGCTTTGGTCATATCTTTTCTAGTCATTGAAAACAGTTATAAAACTTTATTGAATCTAAAGAATCATCTTTCAAAAATTAATAGATAAAAACTTCGACCAGTTCAAGCTTTGGCGAGTAGATCAAGACCAGAGCATCATTTTCTCAGGTAGTAATTTTAGATAACAAAAGTATAATTTTTTATATACCAATTATAAACATATGAGTACAGGTAGGCAGATGTCAGTCATACATACATCTCCAAAATTTTCGGGGTTTTTTCGGCGATTAGTCGAAGAAAAACATGTGTCGGCAGCGACCATGCAAACAGCATTAGATGCAGCAAAAAGAGCTAAGCGGGATACTGTTGCGTACCTGATTGAAGAGGTTCATCTCTCCCCTTCTTTATTAGCTGAAACAATTTCTATTGAATTTGCTGAACCATACTTTGATCTGGATGTTTACGATACCAGCCAAATTCCTAAAGATTTGGTCGACCAGAAACTGATTTTAAAACATCGGGTCTTACCTCTTATACAAAGAGGACAGATTTTATATGTAGCAACCAGTAACCCGAGCAATATTGAAGCAATTGATGCCATTCGCTTCAATAGCAAGTTAATGGTTGAACCAGTTATTGTCGAGCACCATAAGCTTGAGAAAATTCTGACGCAGCAATTTACTGAAGAAAGTAACTTCGAGTTTAGTGATGAAGAGTTTGATCTTGAGGTAGACCTGGAAGCTCCATCCTCACAAGAGGAGGATGAGGACACACCTCAAGGCGATGAAGCACCTATTGTTAAATATATTAATAAATTACTCATTGATGCGATTCGTATGGGAGCTTCAGATTTACATTTTGAACCCTATGAGAAATCATATCGGGTTCGTTATCGAGTCGATGGTGTGTTACGCCAGATTGCAAATCCACCTTTGCAATTGGCCAACCGCTTAGCCTCACGTTTGAAAGTCATGTCTCAAATGGATATTTCTGAAAAACGGGTGCCTCAAGATGGTCGTATCAAGCTTAAGCTCTCAAAAACTAAAGCCATTGATTTCCGTGTGAACTCGCTTCCAACATTATTTGGCGAAAAATTGGTTCTGCGTATTCTAGATCCATCGAGCGCGATGCTTGGAATCGATGCTTTAGGATATGAAGAAGACCAGAAAGCTCTTTTTTTAGAAGCATTAGATAAGCCACAAGGCATGCTTTTAATTACCGGTCCTACAGGTTCAGGTAAAACAGTATCCTTATATACAGGCTTAAATATTTTAAACACTGAAAGTTCGAATATTTCCACTGCCGAAGATCCGGTCGAAATCAATCTTGAAGGCATTAATCAGGTTAACGTGAACCCCAAAGTAGGTCTTACTTTTTCAGCCGCACTTAAATCATTTTTACGTCAAGACCCTGACATTATTATGGTCGGTGAGATTCGTGACTTAGAAACGGCTGAAATCGCGATTAAGGCTGCACAAACTGGGCACATGGTCATGTCCACACTACATACTAATAGTGCTCCAGAAACACTAACTCGCCTACGTAATATGGGTGTTCCATCCTTTAATATCGCAACATCCGTCAATCTGGTGATTGCTCAACGTTTGGCGCGTCGATTATGTCCACAGTGTAAAATACCTGCTGATATTCCTAAACAAAGCCTATTAGAAATGGGTTTTACCGAACAAGATCTAACCCATCCTAACTTTCAAGTTTTTCAACCAGTGGGTTGTACTGAGTGTCGTGAGGGTTACAAAGGTCGAGTTGGTATTTATGAGGTGATGAAAGTTACATCTGAGATTTCCAAGATTATTATGGAAGATGGCAACGCTTTAGAAATCGCTGCTGCTTCTGAAAAACTGGGGTTTAATAATCTTCGACGCTCAGGATTAAAAAAGGTTATGCAAGGTGTGACATCTTTACAGGAAGTCAATCGCGTGACCAGTGAATAAAAGACAATTTAAAATAAGGATAATGTCATGACTGTCAAAAAGGCACAGATGATGCCGACTTTTGCTTATGATGGGGTTGACCGTAAGGGTGTCAAAATTAAGGGAGAACTTCCGGCTAAGAATATGGCTTTAGCCAAAGTCACCCTACGCAAACAAGGGGTAACTGTCCGCAATATTCGGGAAAAGCGTAAAAATATTCTTGAAGGTTTATTCAAGAAGAAAGTATCAACACTTGATATCACGATTTTTACCCGACAACTTGCAACGATGATGAAAGCAGGTGTACCACTGGTACAAGGCTTTGAAATTGTAGCAGAGGGTCTAGAAAATCCTGCCATGCGTGAAGTAGTACTTGGCATTAAAGGTGAAGTTGAAGGTGGTAGTACTTTTGCTTCAGCTTTAAGAAAGTATCCTCAACACTTCGATAACTTGTTTTGCTCTCTTGTAGAATCTGGCGAACAATCTGGTGCGCTTGAAACCATGTTAGACCGCGTGGCAATTTATAAAGAAAAAAGTGAATTGCTTAAGCAGAAAATTAAGAAGGCTATGAAGTATCCAGCAACGGTTATCGTGGTTGCTGTGGTTGTTACCATTATTTTGATGGTTAAAGTCGTTCCAGTTTTCCAAGACCTGTTTTCTTCTTTTGGTGCAGATTTACCTGCATTCACCCAAATGGTCGTGAATATGTCGAAATGGATGCAGGAATACTGGTTCATTATGATTATCGTGATTGGAGCAATTATTGCCGCATTTCTGGAAGCCAAGAAGCGGAGTAAAAAGTTCCGTGATGGTTTAGACAAACTTACCCTGAAATTACCTATTTTTGGTGATCTGGTTTACAAGGCAATTATTGCCCGTTATAGCCGCACTTTAGCCACCACGTTTGCAGCTGGTGTTCCGCTCATTGATGCACTTGAGTCAACGGCTGGTGCAACCAATAATGTTATTTATGAACAAGCCGTCATGAAAATTCGTGAAGATGTTGCTACAGGCCAACAACTCCAATTTGCAATGCGTGTTTCAAATCGTTTTCCATCTATGGCTATACAAATGGTCGCAATTGGTGAAGAATCTGGGGCACTAGACAGCATGCTCGATAAAGTTGCCACTTATTATGAGAATGAAGTTGATAATGCCGTTGATGGTTTAACCTCAATGATGGAACCTTTAATCATGGCAATTTTAGGGGTACTCGTAGGCGGTCTGGTTGTTGCTATGTATCTTCCAATTTTCCAAATGGGCTCAGTCATATAATGCAAGAAATTATTGCTTATTTTATTCAAAACTTAACTGCACTTTATATTGCAGTTGCGCTATTGAGCCTATGTATTGGTAGCTTTCTGAATGTGGTAATTTATCGCACCCCAAGAATGATGGAACAAGATTGGCAGCAAGAATGTCAAATGTTGCTTAATCCCGAACAACCAATCATTGATCATGAAAAACTGACATTAAGTAAGCCTGCTTCATCATGCCCCCAATGTCACCAGCCCATTCGCTGGTATCAAAATATTCCTGTCATAAGTTGGTTGGTTTTAAAAGGTAAATGTGGGCATTGTGAGCATGCAATTAGCATGCGCTACCCAGCCATCGAACTATTAACAATGGCATGTTCGTTGGTCGTGGTCTTGGTGCTTGGCCCAACCCTACAAATGCTTTGGGGACTAGTCCTTACTTGGATTTTAATTGCTTTAACATTTATAGACTTTGATACTCAGCTGCTACCTGACCGCTTTACCCTACCTTTGGCTGCGCTTGGTTTAGGCATTAACACCTTTAATATTTATACTTCGCCTAACTCAGCTATTTGGGGATATTTAATCGGCTTTTTATGCCTTTGGATTGTGTATTACTTATTTAAAGTGATTACAGGCAAAGAAGGTATGGGCTACGGCGACTTTAAATTGCTTGCCGCATTGGGCGCGTGGATGGGACCATTGATGCTGCCATTAATTGTGCTATTGTCATCTTTACTTGGTGCAATCATTGGCATCATTTTACTAAAATTGCGTAATGATAATCAGCCCTTTGCCTTTGGGCCATATATTGCCATTGCGGGTTGGGTTGCCTTTTTATGGGGTGATCAGATTATGAAAATTTACTTGGGAGGTTAAGATGGCTTTTATTCTGGGAATCACAGGTGGTATTGGCAGTGGAAAATCTGCTGCAACACAATGGTTTGAATCCCAAGGAATCCAAGTCGTCGATGCCGATATTGTTGCTCGCGAAGTGGTTGAGAAAGGCCAACCTGCCCTGCAAAAAATCCAACAAACTTTTGGAGACTGGGTGCTTCAATCCGACGGCAATCTAGACCGTCGTGCCCTACGTGAATATATTTTTCAAAATCCTGAAGCAAGACAAACACTCGAAAAAATCACGCATCCAGCCATTCGCCAATCTATTATTCAACAGCTACAAAATCCCAAAAGTCCATATGTGATTTTAGTTTCACCTCTACTTTTTGAAACCAATCAGCATGAATTGGTTAATCACACTCTATTAGTTGATGCGAGTGAACAAACTCAAATTCAGCGTGCAAGCCAACGTGATGGGCAAAATCAAGAACAAATCCAGAAAATTATTGCAGCACAAATGCCACGCGAGCGTAAACGTGAACTTGCCAATGACATTGTGTTTAATGACGGATTACTCGAACATTTATATCAGCAATTAGAGCCTTTACATCAAAGCTATTTGAAACGTGCAAACTAATCTTGCTTGTTTTGCTGCTGAATCTTTTGTGCCAAGCTATCTTGTCGAAACCAGCGCCAAGGTTGTAAGGCACCGATTCCCATTCCAACCAAGCCCACTATAATTGATGGACTTAATGACTCACCGAGTAAAGGGACAGCTACAATGGCGGCAATAAACGGCGCCAAAGTGACAATACTTCCCGTTTTAAAAGCACCAAGTCGCTGAATCGCTGCTACATAAGTCAAAGTTGCAATAATAACGACAAACACACCGTGGAAAATGCCCTGCACTGCCAGATGGACAGGACTAACGTTCATGAAGTGCTTAGGCAAAAATAAAGCATAGATGGGTAAATAAATAATTGCAGACCAAATCGCAACACTTGCCATAGAGTGCCATGCGGAAAGCTTCCACTGTTTAAGTAATACAGTGAAAATGCCCCACCAAATCGCGCTAATAAAAAGAAGTAAATCACCCACGCCAAAAGCAGAAGCATTGCCTTGCAACATCAAAACACTCATGAGAGCCAAGGCAGCGATCATTATTGCCAAACTCACCCATGTATGCTTATCAAATGGTTGTCTAAATAAAATGTATGCTGCAATAGCAGTACAAATGGGAATACAACCATTTAAAAAAATAGCAGCATGTGCAGCGGGAGCATAGAGAAACGCGGTGTAGACGGTAAGACAATAAATGACCCCGCCAATAAGCGCCAAAATAACCGCATGCTTACTCCATAAAAAAGCGAGATCTTTTTTATAGATTAAAATGGGCATTAAAATTAGAAAGGCGATAGCAAAACGCAGGGCAGCAATGTCCCAAGCACTGATATGCCACTGTGCATTTAAACGGGCAAAAAGTGTAAACCCGCCCCAAATGCACATGGTCACCAATACAAAGAAATAACCTTGCTTACGGGGAGACATATCAAGACTGCTTAAAAACTAGAAAGGCAGCTAGATTATACCTCAGAACGCTGACGGCAAGCCTCATAAAGGGCCATACCTGTTGCCACACTTACGTTTAGGCTCTGTAAATTTCCAGACATCGGAATATACACTTTATGATCACATTGTGCCTGTGTAATTGGGCGTAAACCTGTATCTTCGGCTCCCATCACAATCACGACTGGACCAGAGAAATCACATTTTTGAATTGGCATTGCACTTTCATCAAGCATAGTGCCAATCACACGTGTATGAGTCGTTTCTTTCAGATGGGCTAATGTACGAGCTAAATTTGTGACTTGAATAAATTTAACTTTCTCGGCCCCACCCGCTGCAACTTTACGAGCAGTTGGCGTTAAACTTGCCGAACGATCACGAGGCACAATCACTGCTTGTACACCCATTGCAGCAGCTGTACGGATGCAAGCCCCTAAGTTATGCGGGTCTGTCACCTGATCTAATGCCAACAATAAAGCATCTGGCGTTTCAGCCAAGATCTGATCTAGATCTTTTTCATTTAAAGTCGGATGCGGACGTACTGCTGCAACCACACCTTGATGAAATGGTAGACCAGCAAGCTTTTCGAGACTATCACGGCTTGCTTTTTGTACACTAATTCCAAAAGGCTCTGCTAATTGCAAAATCTTTTGCAAACGCTGGTCATCCCGTCCTTTTAAAGTAAACAGGGTTAGCACACGTTCCGGCTCAAGTTCTAACAATGACTCCACTGAATGAACGCCATAATAATATTCCGGTTTTGCCATGCATGACCTCTAACAACGTTTGAGCAAAAAATAAAAATCCTGCAAAGCCAACTTCACAGGATTTCTTTGGGCATAGTGTACCCGATTTAAACAGGAATTTCTTAGCCTTCTAAATGGCACACGTAATCGAGCACTTCATCAGTTTCGATTTTAAAAAGACTGTTGCCAGGCACATAAAATGATTGACCTGCACGGAACAACTCACTTTCATTACTGTCCGCAATTGTTACACGGCATTCACCTGAAATAATTTCCATACGTTCAGGAACATGGGTTTCAAAAGTTAAAGCTTGCTCAGTCGGCAAAATAACACCTAGTGTTTTTTTCGTTCCATCTTCAAATTGCACGGTATGGCTGATACATGCTCCACCAAAATAAACATTTGATTTTTTGATGACCGTTACATGATCAAATTGGGTTGAACTCATGCACACTCTCCAGATAATGCCGTATTTATATAAATTATGTTGAATGTAGTTTAATTGTGCCTAAATAACTAATCAATCAGTTTTCATACGGATAGACTTGTAATTTCCACTGCTGTGCCTGAATTTTTTTGGCAAAAGCATAAGGTAAGTTAATCTCAATATTTCGACTATTCGACACAATTGCATCATATCTGCAAACTTCGACCTGATTTTCATCTAAGAGCACCCAACAAACTCTCTGTGCAGTTGGATGGGCAACTGCTGTCGCAATTATTGGTGAACCGTCATTCATTCCTACATGAAAATTTTCACTGTCATTTTGCATTAACGCCAGATCGTAAGCTGGAAAATTGATAGCCTCTGAGTCAAATTGCTGACTGTCATGTATAAGCACACTTTGTTTTAAAGTCGGCCAAATACAGTAGCGCAAATAATGTTGATCCATCACCCGATTATCCAAATAACGTCCAGTGGCAACATAATCCCTGATATGTGCTTCAATATTATGAAAAATCCCCGTACATCCACCCCACATACCCGCCAAAATTAGCTCAGTATGAGAATAATTATCGCGCATTAAATGAAACCATTTATCACTCTTGAGCCAAGCATCTACAGCTGCTTTTTCACGATGCGAGACAATGGAGTCGGCATCACGTATCAGAAAACGCTTAATTGTCGGATCATCCATCACCAAAAAGCGCCAAAACAGACCAGATAGCTGTTTTTGAGAGTCTGTAACCTGAATAACTTGCGCGCCCTTCTCTTTTAAACGCTGTTGCACCAGTACTGGCACAGTATCATCGACATAAAATCGACACGTCCATTCTGGGTAAATCTGTTTGGCTAGCTGAATATTTAAAATAGAGGTCTCACAATAGCGGGGGTTTGCCCCAAACAATGAAAAAGCAATAATATTTTCTTCAGGGTTTGCACTAAATGCTGATGGTGCTTGATCTGGAATTGCCAAAACAGGTTCGCTCTTCGCTAATTCTTTTTTGGTTGAAATTGCCAAGCGTCCAAATTTGATTGTTTCTTCTTTTTTCTTTAAATGATGACAAACTTCTGTAAGACCATCATATAAGTTTGTATTTACGTTAGATCCACTTGCCCGAATCGCTTGTAAATAATGCTGATAGGCTTCGTTATAACGACCTAAGCGTAATTCGGTATAAGCCAAGTCAGATAAAGCTCCCGGATGCTTAGGAACTAAGCTAACAGCTTGTTTAACATGTTGATAAGCTTTGGCATAATTCCCTTGTGCTGCCGCTTGTTTAAATGCATTAAAATGTTGATTTAAAATTTTATTCATTTCCGCAGGATTGTTTTTTTTATGGCGGCTAATCATTCCTATTGGTGGTTTCGGTAAGCTTAATGTTTTTTTCATTGTAAATATCCGTAATCTTGCTGTTCTATAATTTCAGTTAGAATAATAGATCACTTGTAGCAAATTCAAAACTTCTCTATCTTTAACCCATAATTTGGCGCGTTGGATGCGTTTATGCTCACACATTTAACTTTAATTAATTTTGCATTAGCTGATCATTTGGCTATTGATATAGAACAAGGATTTAATGTTCTAACAGGCGAAACAGGTGCCGGAAAATCATTATTATTGGATGCACTCTCTGCCTGCCTAGGGGAACGTACAGATACAAATTATGTCCGTTATGGTTCGGACAAAGCGGATATTACCGCTGTTTTTACCTATCAAAATAATAGTCCTGAAGCAAAATGGCTCCAAGACCACGAGCTAGATGATGATTCTGGGGAAATTCATTTACGTCGGGTTATTTTTGCAACTGGCCGTAGTAAAGCATGGGTCAATGGACGCCCAAGTAGTCTATCTGAACTCAAAGAATTAGGCCGTTTGCTGGTTCAGCTCTATAGTCAGCACAGCCAGCAGCAGCTGCTTGAACCACCTTATCCAAAGCATTGGCTAGATCGTTATAACAATTTTTATGCTGAAGCAAATGATGTACGTGAAGCCTATAGCACATGGCAACGTACTATTCGTTTGCATCAAGCAGCCTTAGATGCACAAGCAACCCGACTGCAACGTATTGGTACTTTAGAGCATCAAATTGAAGAGCTCGAAGAGGTCATTCAAACTGACTATAAAGAAATTGAGCAAGAGTTCGATCGCCTTAGTCATCATGAACATATCATGCAAGATTGTAGCTATAGCCTAAATGTGCTTGATGAAGCTGAGCAAAACATTACTCAAGAAATGTCTTCGATTATTCGTAGATTAGAATCCCACGCGGGCCGTAGCGAACAACTTTCCGAGATTTATAATTCTTTACTGAATGCTCAAAGTGAAATAGATGATGCAACAGCAAACTTGCGTCAATTTATTGATCGTCAAAGTTTTGATCCAGAGCGAATGGAAGAACTAAATTCCAAGTTGGAAGTTTTCCACCGTCTGGCACGTAAATACCGCACTCAACCAGAAACACTTAAAGAAGAATATGAAGCTTGGCAAAGTGAGCTTGAGCAATTACATCAACTTGAAGACCCAGAAACATTGGCAGAACAAGTTGAAAAGTCGCATGAGGAGTTCTTAGAAAAAGCTCAGCATTTAGACAATATTCGTCGTGAAGCTGCCGCTCCTCTTGCGAAGCAATTAACTGAACAAGTGAAGCCTTTAGCGTTACCAGAGGCACACTTTGAGTTTAAGTTTGAACCATTAGAGCAACCTACCGCTGAAGGTTTGAGTTTTATTCAACTATTATTTACTGCCAATAAGGGTATTCCTCCTCAACCATTAGCACGAGTAGCCTCAGGTGGTGAACTTTCACGTATTGCGTTAGTTATGCAAGTCATGAACGCTGAAAAAACCGAAGCAGAAGTGTTAGTGTTTGATGAAATTGATGTCGGGATTAGTGGTGGAACCGCAGAAGTTGTGGGACGTTTACTTGCCGACTTAGCCCAACATGTTCAACTTTTATGTATTACCCATCAGGCACAAGTTGCTGCACAATCAGATCAGCATTTATTAGTTAAAAAGCAACAAACTGATCCGGCAAGCAGTACAATTGTGGAACTAGACGAAAATCAAATCATTTTTGAGTTAGCTCGCATGTCAGGCGGTGTTGAAATTAATGAAACAACCTTGCAACACGCAAAACAATTACGCCAACTTAAATTTCAGGCTTCTTCAAATTAATAAAAAATGAGAGAAAAAGATTGGCGAAATCCGATTAACTCTTGTATGTTGATAAAAAGAACCTATATAGATAAAAGGGTCGAGAGACCCTCTAGTGACATTTTTTGAGGGAGAACCGCTTAGGTGACCAAACAATATCTGACTCACCGTTGTCTGATTGCCCCGCCAGAAATGGCAGATGACTTTTTCGCAAACACTGTAATTTATCTTGCTCGTCATGATGAAGAAGGTGCTCAAGGCATTATTATTAACCGCCCTTCCGGCATTCAAATTAAAGAATTACTCAATGATCTCGACATTGAAGCAGACAATGTAAATCCACATGTGGTTTTACAAGGTGGGCCATTACGTCCCGAGGCTGGATTCGTTCTTCATACTGGACAACCGACATGGCATTCATCTATTGCTGTAGGTGAAAATGTTTGTATTACTACCAGTAAAGATATTCTTGATGCGATTGCCCACAATGAAGGTGTCGGTCGATATCAAATTGCTTTAGGTTATGCGAGCTGGGGTAAAAACCAGTTAGAAGATGAAATTACGCGCGGTGACTGGCTCATTTGTGATGCCGATATGGATCTGATTTTTAACCTGCCTTATGACGATCGTTGGGATGCAGCCTATAAAAAAATCGGTGTAGATCGTGCATGGTTAGCATCTGAAATCGGACATGCTTAATGACCGAAACACAATCAAAATCGATTATGGCTTTTGACTTTGGTACTCAAAAAATGGGAATGGCGATTGGTCAGTCTTCAATTGAAAGTGCCAATCCCCTCCCTCTATTTGTGATGAAAGATGGTATTCCAAACTGGGATCAGCTCTTAAAAATCGTGAAAGAATGGCAACCTGATCTATTTTTGGTTGGTTTGCCTTTGAATATGGATGATAGCGAGTCAGAACTTTCTACACGTGCCCGCAAATTTGCGAGACGTTTACGCCATCAAACCAATATTGAAACATTAATGGTAGATGAGCGTCTAACTACACGTGAAGCACGAGAAGAACTCGGTTTCTACCAAGAGCAAGGTCGAGCAAAAAAACTTTCTGCAGATAGTTTTGCAGCAGCCTTACTCATTCAAAGTTGGTATCGAAATCCGGTCGGTTTAACCCCGTAATATTAAAAAGGAAGGCTAAAGCCTTCCTTTTTAGTTCTCGTTTTATTTCTCGATAATATGCACAGTTGCCGTACGTCCAGAGACGAAAGCAAGCTGGTTCTTTGGTGTTTCATCCAATACGATTTTTACAGGCACACGCTGCGCTAAACGAACCCAACTGAACGTTGGATTTACATTGGCAAGAAGTTTAGAACTGCTTGAGCGTTCACGATCTTCGATACCCGATGCAATACCTTGTACATGGCCTTTAATTTTTTGGCTATCACCCATTAACTGTACACTGGCCTGATCGCCGACATGAATACGGTTTAATTTAGTCTCTTCAAAATAACCCACAACATAGAGTTGTTTACGGTCAAGTAATGCTGCAACCGCCTGCCCGACTTGTACATAATTACCCGGGCGCATATCAAAGTTAGATAAAGTACCATCAGCTGGGGCAACCACCGCAGCACGATGCATATTAAGCTCGGCCAAATGCAAATTGCTCGTTGCCGCTTCAATGAGAGCCTGTTGTTGCTTAACAGTTGCTTCCGCTTGTTGAATAGCAGCTTGGAGTTGCTCATGTTCAGCGTGAGATTGATCACGTGTTGCGAAAACTTGATCTTGTTCTTGTTTAGAGATGGCACCATCCATGAGGTTTGAATAGCGGCTTGCGTTTTTCTCGGCTAACTTAATATTCGTATCTGATTTAATCAGGTTCGCTTTTGCTTGTGCCAAACCAGCTTGTGCTTGGGCAAAGGCTGCTTTTGCTTTTGCTAAATCAGATTTTGCCTGTTCTACGTCTAAAGCTCGGCGAGAAACATCAATTTTAAAGAGCACCTGACCTTTTTTCACAGTCTGGTTATCTTGAACCAATACTTCTGTGACAAGGCCCGCAACATCCGAAGATACTTGGATAACGTCACCACGAACGCGCCCATCGCGGGTCCACGGCGCCGCATTATAGTAGTTCCACAAATGCACAATGGTATAGACCGCCACCATTAATGCGACAATCAAAATTACTGGACGGATGACTTTTTTCAAATCCACCTGATTCATTTCACTCACCTAACTCAATCTTTAATTTCGCAAACATCTCTACACACCAACCCCAACAAAAATTTGATGTATTACCAAAAGTAGTAACAGGTAAAAACACAAATTGAAAATACTAGGTAAAGCAATCCAGCCTTTTGCAATTAACTTGTTTGTCAAAGGGGTTAACCCACGAAAACAGATATATGCCAAGAGTGCTTGAACGAGCAAAGAAGGCACGTAAATACCATAAACATTAAACTCACCCATTTGCTGTGGCTCCTCTCAGAGTGCTGCTTTCATTCATTTGCTCTGATGAAACATGGCACATGCTATAAGCAATATTGTTCAGTGAAATGAGTAGTCTTTGTCGCATCGTCATATCTTCAACATTTGAAGCAAGCTGTTTTAATTCAAATAACGCTCGGTAGATTTGCTCTACTAAAGCTGTCGTATCATTTCCATCATTTTCTTTGGCTCTAAACAGCTCATCCAGATTTTGTTGCAAATGACCAATATGCTGAGTAAGTTCGGATGATTGAGGGAACTGATTGGCTAACTCTTGTAATCGGCTTAAATCGACAATACTACTCGACTCAATCAGGGCCTGATGAATTGAAGTTTTAATCTCGTCAGACTGCACCATTTTGCTGTTTAGAATCCCAATCCGATCTAGCATACTGCGTAGATGAACTTTAAAATCAAGTCCATATGGCAGATAGATCGCTTGTCGCATGGCACGATAATGCAAGGCTAAAATACGGCTTGCACTTGTATCCGGTGACATGGCACGAACAACGTCAATGACAATCAAGGACACTAAAACACCCAAGATCATGGCGAATGAACTATCAAGATAAGACACCGCATCCATGCTATAAGCATTGTGCAGGTTTAGCCCCATCATGGTATTAATACCCAACACCATACCTACCGGCATAAGCATTTGATTGGCCATCATAGATACAGCAAACAGGAACATCGGCAATAAAACCAGTCCAAGTTCCCAGAATGTGGTGACATGAGGGAAAATACCAAATGCATAAACGAAGACTAAAACTGCTGAAGCAATACTGCCCCAGATAAAAATACGCAAAACCGGAACAGGGTTATCTAAGGCCGTTAAAATACAGGCTGTTACTGCACCCATTTGTGCCATCATAAATCCAGCTTTCCAGCCTGAAATAATCCAGACCCCAGTCACAATAAATGTAATCAGGACTGCACTAATGCCCCCTCGAATAGCCACACCATGATCACGGTGTAAACTTGGATATTTGGTCGTCATTGGGGTAATGTTGTCGGGAATTTCTTTATTACCTTGCTGAATTCGCTGCCACAAGACTTTAACCGCTAAAACATTGCTAATGAAATGGCGCACATCCATTTTCATGGCTGCAACCAAAACTTGTTGATGTGTAGAAGCCGATTCCATCAAACTTGCAAAATCACTTTCAAACTCATCAGGCAACTGCAAAATATTTTCATCAACAATCAGATCTTTTTGCTCTAAAAACTGAACAACATGAGCTGAAAGCTGTTGCAATTTTTCCGCATGTGTCTCGATAAACCGAAGTTCTTGAAGCTGCTTAATACGCTCAGATAAAGCGACCAGATTAGCCACCACCATTGATATTTGATGGAGCATTTCTTGCAAGGGTTTGGTCATGCCATGCAGTTCGCCCTTTTCATAGCTCAAATGTACTGCCAAGGCATGAATGTCTGTAGTGTCGCGAGTAATGGCAGCCAAAAGCTGAGTATTGTTCTGCTGCGAATCTGTATTTAATAAATTAGCAAACAGATTTTCTGTATCTTTTAGGGTTTTGATCACCCGCTGTTTAATTGCCGAGCCAATATGCATTGGAAGAATCGTGGCAGAAACCACAGCACTTGAAATCACGCCAATTGAGATTTCTATGACTCGAGCTAAAGCAATATCAAATATATTGTATTGATCAATATAAGTAATTGCATTGAAGACGATCATGGCTGTCGAATAACCCGCCAGCATAAAAGCATAACTACGTGGAGTACGATCAAGTAACGACACATAAAGCGCAAAACCCACCCACAACGACAACACCACGGTAAATATCCAAGGTGTATTAATTAGATGTGGCGTTAGGGTTAAGGCAATCACAGCTCCGCCAATTGTCCCTACCACTCGATAGACACATTTAGAGGACACCATTCCTGAATATGGATTAGCAATAATCAGAACCGTGCCAATCGACCACATCGGATTAATTAGATCTAATTCAAAAGAAACAAATAGTGCCAACATTCCGGCAATAAATGTTTTTAAGGCAAAGATCAGATCAAGCCTACTCGGGCGGAACGCCAGTATTTGCTTTAATAACATGAACTCATCTCAAATACAGATTTGAACTGATGAGCATGCCCTTCAATGTTTGATTGCCTTTCTAAAGACAACACAACTTTGCCATTTGCTTATAAGCAAATGATATGAGGAGCATCCTTCAATACAATGATTTTTCCACATCTCGCCTGATTGGCAGAGATGATTTCAGTTTGGGCGCCATTTAAACGGCCAAGCTTTGGAAAGAAGAGGTATCAAGAAATCAATCTGGAACCGACCAATTTCTCGATTAGATATTTTGTTTGGCAATTTTTTCAAAATAAAGCGATTTAGTCAACTAAAATATCTCTATTTGATAATTTGATATATTTTTTAATTATCGTATATGATGTATAAGCCAAGAGAAGTTTTCTCTTTGTCAGAGTAAAATACTCAAATCAGGCATTTATTTTAGAATTGCGACAAATCTTCTTTTTTTCTGTTATAAAAACTCAAAGATGACTCGTTGTTAAAGGATACGAACAAGACATTATGGCAATTTCAAGTTTTGGCAAAATTTTAACCGTACTGGACCTATTTTCAGTTTCGCGTCCAATCATTAACGTCGATATTATTTGCGAAGAACTTGGCTTGTCCAAACCAACGAGTTACCGTTACCTCAAAGAGCTAGTATCAGCCGATCTATTAAAACGTATTAATGGAACCTCTGGCGATTATACCTTAGGCTCAAAAATTGCAGTTCTTGACTATATCTCTAGAACAACCGACCCACTGGTTCAGATCAGCACACCGTTTATGCGAAATATTGTAGAACGTACCGAACTGTGCTGTTTACTTACTTATTTAAATGATGACTATTGTATTGATATACATCATGAAATATTTAAAGACACCGAATTACTTTCATATGGCCGAGGTTGCCCAAGACCGATTTACGTTGGATCATCTCCAAAAACAATGGTTTCGCATTTAAGTAAACAAAGGATGCAGGACTACTACCACCGTTACCAACAAGAATTAAAGCAATCAGGTTTTGCTGAAGATGAACCGAGTTTTATTCAGCGTATGCGTAAAATCAAAAAACAAGGGTTTTATTTCTCACAAGGTGAGATTGATCCGAATGTTTCAGGCCTTGCTGTTCCTGTTCGATTTTCAACCAAAGAAGTACCTTTAGCTTTGACCTTAGTTGCCTCTAAAAATCGTTTTGATTTTTTAAACGTTGAAAAGCTCATTGAAATTTTGCAAGAAAATGCTGCACTTATTGAACAACGTTTTATGGAGTTATCTGAAAAAGGTGAAATCTAAAACCCCTCCTTATGATAATTTAAACTTTTCTTACACTTTAAAACATTGAATATCTCAGAATATTCTCATATTATGATTTTATCTCCTATTGATGATTCTTTTCATCAGCAGCTCATCAATAGAAGTATCCCCCTCAGAGGAATAAGCTCATGTTGCCATCATGGGCTTTTTTCTTGCCCAATTTTTAATGAAAGTCATGAAAACTGAAACTGCCTAAAAGTAAGATTAATACGCGGCTGTAAAATCTTTGTTGAGCGATTTAAACGATGTTGCCAATGTTGTTGCGTTTCACCACGCATCACGATGAGTTGGCCAGGTTGTAGCCACAATTCAACTTTCTCTTTACTTTGAATGTGTTTAAAAGAAAATTTACGGGTAGCTCCAAAACTTAAAGATGCAATCGTTGTGGTTTTTGCTAAAGAAACATCCGAATCACTATGCCAAGCCATCCCTTGTGTTCCATCTTCATAAAGGTTTGCCAAGCAGGAGTTAAATTTTTCTGAAAGCTGCTGTTCTACCAATTGTTTGAGTTTGGCAAGCGCTCGATCCCAAGGCAAAGAATCACGAATGACACCCGAATATTTATATTGATAATAATTATCTCCATACCATGCAACTTTTCGGGCTGTAATAAAGTGTTTGCCATACAACTTAGCCTCGTCATGTTTCCATGCGAGGTGTTGATAAAGATAGTGAAAATATTGTTCAGCTTCTTCAGGGCTTAAAATACAACCATAGTCCTGAACTTCACCATCGTAGGGTAATAAATTCTCACAAGGCTCTGGAGAAAATAAATCCAAGGTCATACGGTCTCTCCATGTTGCTTTGACATCTCCCAAGCTAACAATGCCAATTTACGCCCTTTTTGCCAATGGTATTCTCCGACCATCCCTGTGGCACGGATCACTCGATGGCAAGGAATCAAATATGCAATCGGATTTTGCCCAATTGCTGTAGCTACGGCTCTGACTGCTTTAGGTTTGCCAATTTGCTCTGCAATATCTTGGTAAGTCCGAAGTTGCCCTTCTGGAATGGTGAGCAAGGCTTCCCATACTTGTAGCTGAAATGGGGTTCCAGCCAAATTAAGTGGAAGTTTTTGCTGTAAATGTTCTGAAAAATCTTGCTTGAACCACTTTGCAATTTGTTGATGCCAAATCGGTGAGTGATTTTTCAATTGAGCTTTTGGAAAACACTGCTTAATTAGTTGTTCAATATTCTCGTGAGTTTCGATAAATCGAATAGAGCATATGCCTTTTTCACTACTGACCACTAACAACTCACCAAATGGGCTTGTCTCAACCGAATAATTAAGAATAACGCCTTCGCCCTGCTGTTTATATTCACCGGGTGTCATCCCTTCAAGCTGAATAAACAGGTCGTGTAAACGGCCAGTACCAGATAAACCCGTATTTAACGCAGTTTCCAATAGACTCCGTTGTTGCAACAGATAATATTTAGCCTGCTGCAAACTCATATATTGAACGAATTTTTTCGGACTGATCCCTACCCATTCTTGAAACTGACGTTGGATGTAACCTGAACTTAAATTCATATGGCTCGCAACATCGTCTAGACTGGGTTGCTGGTCCAGATGTTCATATAAATATTCAATTACAGTGGCAATTACAGCAAATTGCCGAGAAGAAAGCATTTGCATATGTCACCTCCTTAGCACTTATATCTTACATTAAAGCAACCAAAGCCCTATGACGACCCGATTCTTGCACTCTTCAAAAATAAAAAAGCCTTTCATTGTAGAAAGGCTTCATCATTCAATTTGAGCTTAAGGCTGCTTTAAATAAGGCCAAGCTGCTTTGAGGTAAATAAACATAGACCATAAAGTTAAAATGACCGCTGTATATAACAAAGCATAGGCAAGCATTTCTAAAGGCTGCCAATTGAGTAAGAACACACTAATGGCAATCATCTGAAAGGCTGTTTTATATTTACCTACAGTTGATACGGCTACACTGGTTCGTGCGCCAAGTTCTGCCATCCATTCACGTAAAGCAGAAACCGTAATTTCTCGCGAAATAATCACAATTGCTGCAAAAGCCATTGAAATGGTTGGATTCCACTGTACTAAAACAATCAGTGCGGCCGCCACCATGAGCTTATCTGCAACTGGATCTAAGAAACGGCCAAATGCTGAAGTCTGGTTTAAAGTTCGTGCCAAATAGCCATCAAACCAATCGGTAATAGCAGCAAACACAAAAATAGCCGTCAAGATAATATGACGACTCATACTTCCTTCATGCTCACCAATACCCATTGCAGGCGGCCAATACGCAATCACCAAAAATACAGGAATAAGCGCGATACGCGCCAACGTTAGGATATTTGGGATATTCAGGATTCGCCCTGTGGTCATAAACACCGCCAATTAAGTCTTCAAGCATCTTGTAACAGACAAAAATACTTTCTTCAATATTGTATCTATCTGTAACAGCCACTTTATACGAAATATATGAATCGAGGAAGTAGACTGCTTAAGTAAATACCGTAACAGTTTGCCGTAAAATTGCAATTAAATGATCATTTTGGTCCCAAAGATGGGCATATTCCGTGGAATAACCTTCACCCGCATATTCAGTTATCACTTTATATTTAAACCAGTCACACAATTGATGTTGGAACGGATGGACATAGGTAATGTGCCAAGTTAAAGAACTTGCAGGAGCAACTTGCTTAAACATCGGCAATACACCAGGTGGCCAAATATCCATCAAAACAATTAAATCTGGCAAAGTCATTTGACGATTTTCATGCTTCTCTGGAGAAAACCTTGACCATCCTCCAAAGTCAGCATACTGACTTCCTGTAACAGGATAGTGACCTTCTGCCCAGCATACATCAAAATGTTGATAGCATTCTGGCATTTGTCTAGCAAAAGGAATAGGTTGTAAATCTTCTGGTGGTGCATAAACTGGAACGATAGGCTCATGTCGCACTTCAATATTCGATGCACGAGGCACACCAAAGCTCGCAACCAAAATGGTCTGTACCGCCCCATCTTGCCATAAACGCGTTTCAAGCGTAGTGACCGACTTCCCTTCTCTTAAAATTTCGATAGTCAATTGAGCAGGTCCCTGCTGTACAGGGCCCACAAAAGTAATACTACAGCTTAGTAATCTTTTATTTGGATCTTGAATATTGCAGCAGGCCTTTTGCATGAGTAATCCAGCGACAAGACCACCAAAAACGGTTCGCCCCTGTAACCACCCTTCAGGTATTTCAATACATTCCTTTTGTTTTATTTCTTCAAATAATTGCAGTAATGACATTCACTTCCCTAAAGCACTCTGACTCTTGATGAAACATCTTTCATCATTTTAAAGAGAATGTGAATGATCATTCTTGTACTTATATGCCAACTATTTGGTCACTCGGCATAAAAAGGTACCTTTATTCATGCAGAATTTTATAAATCGTTCTCGCCATCATCTCACCAAAACCAGGCACAAGAGTGAGCTCTTTTTCAGATGCTTTTAAAACACCTTGGATCCCACCAAAATGAGTTAATAAATCTCGACGGCGCTTTGGTCCCAGGCCCGGAATTGCTTCCAAAACTGAGGTACTTCGGCGTTTATCACGTTTAGCACGATGTTTGGTAATCGCAAAACGATGGGCTTCATCACGCACCTGCTGAATCAAATGCAATGCCTTATGGTCTTCCGGTAACTGGATTTTTGTGCCATCGGTAAAATGCAGGGTTTCAAGTCCGGGTTTACGCCCTTCACCTTTAGATACACCCACCATAAAAGCGTCTAATCCAAGCTCTTGCATGACCTCCATCGCCATATGGAGCTGGCCTTTACCACCATCAATCAACAGCAAATCAGGCAATATGGCCTTTTTATAACGGCGTGTTAAGGCTTGACGCATAGCAGCATAGTCATCGCCTGCAGTAATGTCTTGAATCGCAAACTGGCGATAGTCACGCTTACGAGCGCCTCCTTGGTCAAACACAACACATGAGGCAATTGGAGCTTCCCCCATGGTGTGACTAATATCAAAACATTCAATACGATCGACAGGTCTTCCCACCACTTGCTCTAACTGATGGAAACGTTCATTAAGTTCTAAATGATTACTCAATTGCCCCTTAATGGCATGTTGAACATTCATTTCAGCTAACTCTAGCCACTCGGCACGAGTTTCTCGAACATTACTCTTAATCTGAACTTTTTTGCCAAACTGTTGTGCCAGTGCTTCTTCTAATTCTTTACCGTCAGGCAAAGCAATATTTACGATGAGCTCATTGGGAACTTCATCTGCAACCTGAAAGTAAAAGTTCGCCATAAAATCACTGAGCATTTGCCCAAGATCATCACCGAGCATGTCTGGGAAGTAACTTTTTCCACCTAGCATTCGCCCATTGCGTACATACATAATTTGCACGCATATCACACCTGCCTGATATGCGATTGCCAGAATATCCGCTTCACCTTTGACTTTAAACACGGCTTGTTGCGCTTGAACTTCACGCAGTAAAGATAAACGATCACGGTAAAAAACAGCTTTTTCAAATTCGAGCTCAGCCGCTGCTTGTTCCATTTTGGCAATGAGCTCTTGGTTAAGCTCTTTGGTATCACCTTGCAAAAAGCGAATACTATTATTAACGTCTTCTTTATAATCTTCGGGTGAAATTAAACCTACACAAGGGGCCGAACAACGCTTGATTTGATATTGCAGACATGGACGCTTGCGCTGTGAGAAATAGCTATTTTCACACTGACGCACATTAAAAAGTTTTTGTAAAACCAGTAATGTATCGCGTGCACTATAGGCACTTGGGTACGGGCCAAAAAACTTACCAATTTGGTGCTTACCTTTACCACGCCCACTGGCAAGCCGAGGATAAGGCTTATCAGCCGAAACAAAAATATAGACATATGATTTATCGTCCCGCAGCATAATGTTATAAGGCGGACGATGTTGTTTAATTAAGTTTTGTTCTAAGAGTAAAGCTTCAGTTTCTGAACGAGTAACCAAAGTTTCAATATCATAAATTCGCGCAACTAAAGCTTGTGTTTTAGGATGCTCAATCTTTTTAACAAAATAACTCGACACCCGATTTTTTAGATTTTTTGCTTTGCCAACATATAGCAATTCACCCTCCTTCCCTAGCATTTTGTAAACACCTGGAAGTTGGGTCATGTTGGCTAAAATTTTTTCAATATGAGGACGAGCGTTTTGATTCACTATTGGCATGCATGGCTTAATACTGAATACCTAATGTGATGTTTTCACTCCTACTTTTCAAGTGCTTTACTGTGCCAGAACATAAATTTGGAAACAGATTTAGATATGGCCCGACAAATTGTGTCGTACTTGCTTAAGAGTCTAGACGATAGTAACTATATTTAACGTCTTTTTCTTTATACACCGCATAGGTTTTTTGACGAAAATCCGAGAACCAACCATTGCCTGTATAGCCTGCAATATGACCATAAGTGTGGCCACTTGTTCGCTCAATAATATAAATATCGCCTTCTTGTGGACGGTTGAAAGCAGGTTTAATTTTCTTATAACCATTCTTTTCCAGTGTTTGCCCCCAATCAGAAGCAGCTACAGGATGCTTAGAAACATCTGCTCCAGCCGCTTGTAGAGCAATACGGATATTTTTCGCGCATTTCTCTTTACTATGGTTGGCAGATATACTTTCAAGCTTACTTGAGAACTTGTGCAAATTAATATTTTGATCTTCAGATTGATGACTTTTCACATCAGTTTTTTTATGTTTTTCAGTCGACGAAGCTGCTTGTCTTAACATCACTTTCATTTTTAAATCATCTTGAGAGCTTTCTTCTTTTCTCTCTTCGATATGATGAACATGTGCATGAACTGCGTGATGAGCATGAGCCATTTTAAAACCTACTTCCGCTAACCAGTCTTCGAAAAAACCGCGCCATTGTAGAATCAAAATTGCCTATTGGCTTTTAATAGTTGTAACAAATTGCCAGCACTGTGAAGTGAGTCACAAAATATATTAAGTACTGTACAGCATAAAAAACGCCCTTTCGGGCGTAATAAAACTATTCATTTATCTATAATTACTGGGTTAAAGCTCTCACTCATAAAGTCAGAGTAATTACCTATAATTGGTCAATCCCATCCATTTTAAAACACGATTGACCAAGTATTTATAGAGAGTTCCAGATTAATTTAAATTATTTAAATAAACTGTACGCTCTACAGTTTTTTGAATAAAGCACTGAGTATATTGCATCTCTTGGTTTTGCTTACGCATATCAGCAGTCCAATAATCGGATTGCTTTTGGTAAGTTTCTAAGTCTTTTTCAGGAATTTCATCTACAGTCTTTTGTGCCAGCACCTTACATTCAACATCACGTTTTTTAAACCAATCCGATTGATCTTGTTTAAATTGAGTTTTTTTCTCAGCACTCAATTTGTCCCAAGTCTGATTTAAGCGTCCCACTTGCTTCGCTTTGTCACTATCCAATTCTTTTTTACGAACATCCATCGCTTCCTGAGCCAAAGCAGTCTGCTCTTCATTATTTTGTTCAGATATTTGCTGATTTTCTTCAATATTTTCTTCAATCAACTCATTTTCTTTAACATAGGCTGCATATTGCACAGCTTTAGTGGCAACAAAAACCAATCCTTCAATCACACTATTTTGAGTTGGCAAGTCAAACACCAAACCCTCTTTATCTGTTTTTGTGATGTTATAGAAAAAGTCACCTTTCAATTGGTCATTTTCAAGAGTCAAAGATGATTCATTATCCGAAAAATAGTCATTGAGCGTCTGCGATTCTTCATCAGAATGACGCAGCTCTTCAATATATGCATTTTCCGCACGTTTTTGTAAACCTTTCGGCAGTGAAATGACCAATTGGCTTTCACAACTTAATTGTGTATTTTTTTGGCTTTCGTCTTCTAATGGTAAAGTGCGGATATTTTTAATTTCAAACTTCAAACCTTGATTAATTTTATTAAGAATATCTGCATCAACCTGATATTGACTTTGTCTTAAGCTACGCTCAATTTGCTTCAAATATTCTTTTTTCAAAGAAGTTTGAATCTGATTTAAATTCTCAGGGTGTGTACAACTCCAATCCGAAACTACCTCAACTTTTTCTGTTTTTGATTTTGGCTCTGGCTTAGATTTACCACATCCAGTCAATATTACTGCTGCACTGAATGTAGTTATTACTAAAGCTTGTTTCATCACCGTATTCATTTATATTCCACGCAAATTTTTAAATTTATTAAGTACAATAAAGGTATATATTTACCAGTTGTATTATCATCCCAATAATTAATATAAAATTCACCTAAAATTTTAAATAAAGTACTATTC
>NZ_JABVBF010000029.1 GCF_013344765.1 Acinetobacter lactucae | reverse complement strand
AATTAATTTTATACCTCAAAGTTGCTTTAATTAATGATTTTAAAAGGATATATGGTAGATGTGTCTTAAAAAATTTGCTTTAAATGATTTTGGAGATATTTAGATATGTCTAAAATTGTGATGTTTGACATGGATGGCACTCTATTAGATCTCGCTTTTGATGATTTCATCTGGAATGAATGCCTTCCTAAGCGACATGCAGAGATACATCAACTTCCACTCGCCCAGAGCCAAAAAACACTCTATCAGTTTTATCAATCACATAAGCATACACTTGTTTGGTATTCATCAGCTTATTGGACTAAAACTGTGGGAGTTGATGTACTCAAATTACAGAAAGAATTTCAGACAAAAATTCAAGTTCGCTCTGGTTGTATTGAGCTTCTCGAACAACTCAAAGAGCAAGGATATATTTGTTGGTTAGTTACAAATGCTGACCGTGCAAGCTTACGGTTAAAACTTGATAATATTGCTATTGAACATTTCTTTGACGTAATCATATCGAGTGAGCAAATTGGTTATGCAAAAGAAGACATTTATTTTTGGCAAGAGCTACAAAAATTACACCCTTTCGACCTAGACTCAACAATTTTTATTGATGATACAGCCCCTGTATTAAAAACAGCTGAAAAATTTGGTATCAAGTACTTGTTTACTATCTCACAGCCCTCAAGTCTAAAGGATGTAAAACAGCATCAAGATTTAGAATATAAAGCACTAGATCGACTTACAGAATTGCTGTCTATATTGAATCAAATTGATAGAAAGGATAATGATGTCAAAATTGCTTGAAAACGATGCTGTAGAGACCATGCGTGTCGACAAATGGTTATGGGCTGCTCGTTTTTTTAAAACTCGTTCAATTGCTAAAGCAGCGATCGAAGGAGGTAAAGTACATCACAATAATGAGCGTGTAAAAGTTTCAAAAGAAATTCGTGTTGGAATGGAACTTATTATTCAACAAGGTTTTGATAAAAAAACCGTTGTCGTAAAAGCGCTTTCGAATACACGTGGTCCAGCACCAGTTGCCCAGCAACTTTATGAAGAAACAGAAGTAAGTATTGCTAGACGGGAGTTGATTGCATCCCAACGAAAATTGCATAATCTTGCTCGACCTGAAAATAGACCGAGTAAAAAGGATCGTCGTCAGATTAATCGCTTTAAACAGGAGAATGATCAACACTGGTCATATAGTGATGAATAAAAACGTCGAGTTGTGTCGCACACACACAGACAACACATAGAAGCTATAGAAAAAATCTGTCACTATTAGCCCTGTGAAACAAGTTGAGATTCAATGCATCCACTTGGGTTAAACGTGATGAACTTAGAGTATTGAGGTTTTTGAGATGGATGAGAATAAAAGCAAAGCATTACAAGCCGCGCTAAGTCAAATTGAAAAACAATTTGGCAAAAATACGGTGATGCGTCTCGGTGACAACACTGTTCAAGCTGTTGAAGCTGTATCTACAGGTTCTTTGACTTTAGATATTGCATTGGGGATTGGCGGTTTACCAAAAGGTCGTATCGTTGAGATTTATGGTCCAGAATCTTCTGGTAAAACCACAATGACTCTACAAGCGATTGCGCAATGTCAAAAAGCTGGTGGTACTTGTGCATTTATTGATGCAGAGCACGCATTAGATCCACAATATGCACGCAAACTCGGTGTGGACATTGATAATCTACTTGTATCACAGCCTGACAACGGTGAACAAGCACTCGAGATTGCAGATATGCTAGTTCGCTCTGGTGCAATTGATTTAATCGTTGTCGACTCAGTGGCTGCTCTTACTCCTAAAGCAGAAATTGAAGGCGAAATGGGTGATTCTCACATGGGCTTACAAGCTCGTTTAATGAGTCAAGCATTACGTAAAATTACGGGTAACGCTAAACGCTCAAACTGTATGGTTATTTTCATTAACCAGATCCGTATGAAAATTGGGGTAATGTTTGGTAGCCCTGAGACTACGACTGGTGGTAACGCATTGAAGTTCTATGCTTCTGTACGTTTAGATATCCGCCGTATTGGTCAAGTCAAAGAAGGTGATGAAATCATCGGCTCTGAAACTCGAGTTAAAGTTGTTAAAAACAAAATGGCTCCTCCTTTCAAAGAAGCTATTTTCCAAATCTTATACGGTAAAGGCACAAACCAGCTTGGCGAACTTGTAGATTTAGCTGTACAACAAGATATCGTGCAAAAAGCAGGTGCTTGGTATTCGTATCAAGGCAATAAAATTGGTCAAGGTAAAAACAACGTTATCCGCCACTTTGAAGAAAACCCTCAAATGGCTGGAGAGATTGAAAAAGTTATCCGTGAACAACTATTAACTACGGGTACTAATGGCGCTGTACAGGTCGAAGATGAAGAAGAAGATCTTCTATTAGAGTCTTAATCATTATCGCTAATTAGTCTTAAAAACGCCCTTCGGGGCGTTTTTTACAAGGATATCTTAATATGTTCAAAAGATCAGAAGAACAGTCTCAACAACGTGTTTTGCTTACAGGTCAGCGTTTGCGCTCCTATGCTTTCGCGCTATTGACTCGTCGAGATTATTCAAAAGCAGAACTTACCGAAAAATTAAATCGTTATGCACAAAACCCAGAAGAGGTTAAGCAACTTGTTGAAGAATTATCTGAACAAAACTATCAAAGTGACCAACGCGTTGCAGAACTGACATTGGCTAGCCAAATTCGAAAAGGTAAAGGCCCAAAACGTATTAAACAAGCGTTAAAAACAAAACAAATCGAAAATGATTTAATTGCAGACGAAATTCATAATATTGATTGGGTAGAACAGGCTTATCAGCTTAAAGTGAAGAAGTTTGGTGAAGAAGTAGAAAATGATCCTAAACTTAAAGCAAAACAAATGAGATTTTTACAATATAGAGGATTTGATTTAGATGTAATTATTAAAGCAATCCAACGGAAAGTGGATTAAAGAATGGTGGCAGCCCCACTAGCAAAACTTCGGCACATCATAGATCTGCTACCGTTGCTACCTTCCGGTCCTGGCGGGGTTCACAGAGTACAATTGCGAAGCCACCAGCGGGGCTACCATTGCAAAACAGAGTATAGAGATTTTTAAAGGAGTTGCAAGCCTTCTTCTCAATTTTAAGCAAGTTTATGTTTCAATTGATTAATTCATCAGCAAAAATACGTAAATTTCTAGGATCTCTAATCCTATATTCTTTCTTGATACTTATTTTGAATAAAATATGCTTGAAGATTGTAAACTATTCTTGCATTTATATTGTTAGCTGTTTTAATTGCAATGATCAATTAAAACCTTAGATAGCTAACGTGAATAGTTTATATATTCCCTTCTCAAGTTGGCTTTTACATAAAATTATGGACCTATACTCATGCGATTAATGAAGCATACTTTATTATTTATTGCCTTAATGAGCACTACTTCTCTCTATGCCAATATTCCAATTGAATCGCGCGGCTTAAGTCAAAGTGGCGGTAGTTCATCCAATAACGCTTCGGTCCCTAGTAATCTAAATTGGGAGTTAATGCAAAAAAATCAACAATTAGAAAATGATATACGCACTTTACGCGGACAATTAGAAGAACAATCAAATGATATTGAACAATTGAAAAAGGATTTATCTAATCGCTATACTGATTTAGATCAACGTTTGGAGTTACTTAATCAAAAAGTAGATCCTGAAAGTGCGACACCAGACAATACAGCAACTAGTGATACTACAGTTGCAGGAAGCTCAGAAACTTTACCAACTGACAAGAAAGCAGTAAATACTACGACTTCTACAAGTCAGGTTACCCCACCCCCACAAACTCCAGTAACACAATCAGCTCCACCGCCTACGCAAAATCAATCCAACCCTGTAGAACTTGAAAAAGCAGCTTACACTGTCGCTTTAGATGCCTATAAACAAGGTGGAGCAAAAAAAGCGATTGCTCCAATGCAAAACTTTATCAAAAATCATCCTAATAGCGTCTATACAGGAAATGCTTACTTTTGGTTAGCTGAGTTTAATTTAGCAACTGATCCAGTGAATTATAATGAAGCTAAAAAGAACTATAATGTAGTTGCTACTCAATATCCAAACTCAAGTAAAGCTCCCCGCGCACTTTATCAACTCTACAGTATTGCTAAAGATGTCGATAAAAATACAGTTTCAGCAAACCAATACAAGGCTAGAATCTTAAGTCAGTATCCAAAATCTGAAGAAGCTAAATTTTTTAATAAATAAAAATTTAAAAAAAAGACACCACATATTGCGGTGTCTTTTTTAATATCTCTACTTAGCGTACAATACCACGTTCTGACTTCTCAACAGAATCAATTAATAATTGAGCTTCTGGAACATTCGGAAGAATATCATTTTTAATCTGCTCAACAGCTTGAACAGAGGTCAGACCTGATTTAAAAATTAATTTATAAGCCTCTCTAAGACCTTGAATTGTATTTTTAGACCAGCCCTTTCTCCGCATTCCTTCTATATTGATACCAAATGCATGCGCTGGATTACCAGATGCCATAACATAAGCTGGTACATCTTTTAAAATTAAAGATGCTCCACCAACCATACTGTAGGAATCAATTTTACAGAATTGATGAATCCCAGAATTACCACCAATAATGACATGATCACCGATATGTACGTGTCCAGCAACCCCAACATTATTTGCGAAAATATTATGATCACCAACGACACAATCATGTGCAATATGCGTATTAACCATCAATAAGTTATGACTACCTATTTTAGTTAAAGCATTATCTTGCACAGTTCCTCTATGTAAACTGCAATGCTCACGGATTAAATTATAATCACCAATCTCTAACCAAGTTTCTTCCCCTTGGTATTTCAAGTCTTGGCAAACTTCACCAACACTTGCAAACTGGAAAATCTCATTATTTTGACCAATTTTGGTAAAACCACCAACTACAACATGTGAATGTAATTTAGTACCGGCACCAATTGTCACATTTGGACCAATAATACAATAAGGTCCTATTTGGACATCTGGGGCAATCACTGCAGATGGATCAATAATGGCCGTAGAATGAATTAAATCGTGATTGCTCATGCCTGCTCTGTTTTTTGGTGTGAAATCATAATTTCAGCGGTTGTTGCTACAATACCATCCACGGTAGCCGTACAATTATATTTGTAGATACCGCGTTTTTGCATTACTAATTCAGATTTTAATACAAGTTGGTCACCAGCAACTACTTGTTTTTTAAATCTAACTCTTTCCGCACCAGCAAAAAGGAATAAAGAACCAGGTTTTGGTGTTTCATTGTTCATAATAAACCCTAGAACACCTGAAACTTGAGCTAATGCTTCTACAATTAGAACACCAGGCATAATTGGATATTCTGGGAAATGTCCCTGTAGGAACTCTTCATTGATAGAAACATTTTTATAACCAACAATACTATTGTCAGTAACTTCAGTCACACGATCAACCAATAAGAAAGGATAACGATGCGGCAAATATTGACGAATCGTTTGAATCTGCATTGGTAATTCAGGGATGGCAAATTTAGGTGTAGTTGACTCGGTCATAATATTCTATTTACGCAAATTAAAAGTTGATTCAAGAGACTCTATTTGAGCTTGTATATGATCAAGTCGTTTAGTGATTTGGGTCAATGGCACATCTGCTAATTGTCGCAAGCGTACAATCGTTTTTTTCCAATGGCTATTTTCAAACAATCCAATTCCTGAAGAATAGGTTCCAGCTTCAGAAATATTTTTTGTGACCATTGACATTCCAGTTAAAGTCACATTATCAGTGATTGATAGGTGACCAGACACACCGCAGGCTCCTGCAAGAATACAGTTTTTGCCAATTTTAGTACTTCCGGCAATACCACATTTAGCAGCAATAGCAGTATTTGAACCAATATGAACGTTATGTGCAATTTGCACAAGATTATCAATAATTACCCCATCTTCCAAAATTGTATTATCCAATGCCCCTCGATCAATACTACAATTTGAACCAATGCGGACATCATTACCAATGATAACTGAACCTAATTGTGCAATACGATGCCATTTACCTTGATATGGTGCAAAGCCAAAACCTTCACTACCAATTACTGTACTTGCATGGACTCGAACGCGATCTAGTAATTTAGCCCCACCCGTAATAGTGACATGTGAATCAATAAAACAATCTTTTCCTATTTCCACATTATCATCTAGTCGAGTATGAGACTGAATAATCGTGTTGTCTCCTATTACACAATTTTCACCAATTATAACGTAATGGCCAATATATGCTTTTTCAGAAATAATTGCAGAAGGATGAATTTGAGCGGTACTTTCAATACCTATCGATATGATCTTTTGATCAAAAGCATGGGTAAGTATGGCAAAAGCTAAATAAGGATTATCAACAATAATAAAATTATGTTTATCAGTAAGCTGTTCTTTAATAGAGTTTGTAACAATGTACGCACCCGCACGGCTAGCCTTTGCTTGATCAATATACTTTTCGCCATTCACGAAAGTAATATGAGAAGGTTCAGCATTTTCTAAACTTGCTAAGTTTATGAATTGAAGACTACCCGTACCGACTAACTCACCATTCACTAGGTGAGCTAGTTCATCTAAACGATAATGTTGCACTTTCATTAATTTATTTCATTGAATTAACCTTTTGTATCATTTTATCAGTTAAATCATATTTAGCGTCATAGGCAACGGTCGAATTTTTATTCAAAATAAAGTCAAGATTATTTTCTTTTCGTAATTGCTCAGCTGCTTGCTTCACACGACTCTCAAAAGTTGAATTCATTCCTTGCAAACTAGTTTGAACTTTAGACTGTAAACCTTGTTGAGTCGAATTAAATTCATTTAATTTTGACTGATATTGGGTCTGAAGCTTTTTAATATCATCTTCTTTCATTTTTTGCCCTTGAGTTTGGGCTTGGCGCTGAAGACCTTCTAATTCTTTACCCAACTGCTCAAGACGAGTTGTGGTTGGTTTAACAGATTGATTTAAACTCGCATTTTGTTGTTTTAAATAAGTACTACTTTCAACAACTTTAGCAAGATCAATAACACCATATCCAGCCGCATTAGTCATGGCAGAAACTGTTAAGCCTAACCCTAACATTAATATATTTAATTTTTTCATCTTAGTTTGTGTCCTTATTTCATTATTTAGTCAAGTCGTACTTAGAAAGTACGACCGATTTCAAACTGGATCTCTTTAGTTTCATCACCAGGCTTATCATTTAGAGGGAATGCATAGCTAAGAGATAATGGTCCGATCATGGTGATCCATGTGAAGCCAACACCTACGCTATAACGCATATTGCCTAAATCAAAGCCGTAGTTATCTTCACAGTATTTTTTAGCATCTGCTATTTGCTGCCCATTCATAATCATAGAATAAGAGCCAACATCGCACTTGGTATCGAATACTTGACCACCTTCAGCAAAAAGGACTGGTCGCACTTGGCGGGTCCAATCTCCTTTGAATGGCAATGGTAAAGCAAGCTCTGTACCAAACTGAACTAAAGCATTACCCCCAACTTCTTCTGGAGAAGAGTCATTTTTACCTTCTTCTTGTAAATTTACGCTTGAATATTTCGGGCCCAAGGTACTGTTATCATAACCACGAACAGAACCATAACCACCCGCATAGAAGTTTTTATAGAACGGTAAATCATTACCATAACCAAGCTTACCGTAGCCACGTAATACAAAACCTGTACTACCGATAGGGAAAAATGCTTGAGCATCATAAGTCGCTTTTTGATAGTCGACATCACTGCCAGGTAAACCAATTTCAAGGCCCACGCGATGAGACATACCAGAAGTTGGGAAAATTGGTCTATTTAAGGTGTTATATGACCAACCTAGATTCAAATTGTAAGTAAAGAATTCACCTTCAAATGCACTTCCATAAGGCTTAGAAGTTTGGTCATCTGGACAGTTATACAATCCTGTTTCTTTATCTTGAACAAGATCAACAAGACAATAAGTGCTTGTTGAAGTGGTTTTTCCACCATTTGCCAACAAATAGTCACGTACATAAGTAGAGACATAAGGACCAGTCGTTACTTTAGTATTATCAACACCAACCGAAGCACTTAAGCTTTGGTTTTCATCAATTGGATAACCAAAACTTAAACTACCACCAAAACTATCGGTAACATAGTTATTAACGTTATAGTCATCATTTAGCTTTGTTTTACGATAGTAAACGTTATAACCGCGGCTTACCCCATCAATGGTAAAGTAAGGGTCCGTAACACTTAAATTATAGTAGTCTTGAGTTTCGGAGCGAGACAAATCAATCGAAACACGATTACCTGTACCCATAAAGTTAGTTTGACTTAAACCTGCTTGAAATGTAATACCACCGCTTTGCGAGTAACCTACAGCTAATGTAGTCGTACCTGAGTGTTGTTCTTCAACGTTTACGTTTAAGTCCACCTGATCTGGTGAATTTGGAATACGAGCTGGTTTAATATCAACTGTCTTAAAGAAACCTGTACGTTCTAAACGGACTTTAGACAGATCAATTTTTTCATTACTTGCTAAAGCGCCTTCCATTTGACGCATTTCACGACGCAATACTTCATCGGCAGTTTTACTATTACCTGTAAAGTTAATACGACGCACAGTAACTTGCTGACCTGGATTTACATAGTAATTTAAGTCAACAACGCCTGTTTCGTTATTAATTTGCGGAACAATATTCACATCTGCAAAGTAATAACCAGCATTACCGTATTTACGTAATAACAATTGCTTAACAGCATTTACTTTTTCTTGCGAATAAGTATCACCATCTTTATAGATTTTTAAAGCTTGCAATTCTTCAGGTTTATAAAGTGCATCACCTAAAAACTTGGTTTGACCAAATTTGAACTGACTACCTTCCTCTACAGCAACTTCAATAAAGATATTTTTTTTATCTTCACTAATATTAAGCTGTGAGTTATTGATCTGAAAATTGATATAACCCTTATTTAGGTACATGGCACGCAAAGCTTCAAGGCTCGCTGCCATTTTCTCTCTAGCATAACGGTCATTACGGGTTACAACTGAAGCCCAACCACTTTCTTTAACTGCGAAAGCTTGTTTAATTTCGCTGTCTTTAAAAACAGTATTACCAATAATATTGATATTAAAAACTTTAGCTGCCGTACCTTCATTAAAATTTAATTTAAGTTCAACACGGTTATTTGGGCGAGCTATAGTATCAACAGTTACATCAGCATCATAACGACCTTGCTGGGTATATTGCTGCTCTAATTCAGTTTCAATTGTTTGTAAAGCCGACTTCTTAAAAACTTCGCCTTCAGCAATGCCCATTTTTTTGAGGCCTTGCTCTAAAGCCTCTTTAGGAATAAGTTTGTTTCCCTTAAATTCAAGCTTTGAAATAATTGGGCGCTCTACGACATTAAAAACTAAAGTATCGTTGTCTCTTGATGCTTTAATATCGTCGAAAAGCCCAGTGGCATACAATGTTCGAATTGCTTCTGCGATCATCGGTTCATTAACGCGATCGCCACTGTTGATTGGCAACATGGTAGAAACATTTGCAGGAGTAAGACGAACCAAACCATCTATACGAATATCTCGAACAACGAAATCATCAGCTGCATATGCTTGTTGTACCGCTGCCATAGCGCTAACAAGTGCCAAAGGCATTAAAAAATGTGTGTGCCGCATGCCAGTTTTTCCAGTAAGTTATAAATCCATATACGTTTACAAACGCATAAAATCGTTAAATAAAGCTAAAAGCATCATACTACCGAGCAGTACCATACCAATTTTTAGACCAAACATTTGTATTTGTTCAGAAACAGGCTTCCCGCGAATCGCCTCAATAATGTAATAAACGAGATGTCCACCATCTAGCATTGGAATTGGTAATAAATTTAAAATTCCAAGACTTACACTCATTAAAGCCATAAATGAGATAAAAGTCTGCCATCCCATTTCTGCACTTTGTCCGGCTACTTTCGCGATTGTAATTGGCCCAGAAAGATTCTCTAAGCCAATTAAACCCTTAACCATTTTTACTATCGAGCTCAATATCATGCTAGAAATTTGACCAGTCTTATCTAGTGACATCTTGAAAGCTTGTATTGGAGTATATTGAATTGTTTGCTTGTATGCGTCAGGAATTGTAATTTTTCCTGCATCACTCTTTACACCTAGAACACCACTCATTTGCCCCATATTGTCACGCTTTCCTTGAGGCATGACTTGCAAATGAACGAGTTGCCCATTACGCAACACATCTATACCAAGTAACTTTTCTGGGGAATGTTGCACTACCTCAACAACATCAAACCAATCTTTCATTGCTTGGCCATTAATTGAAACAATACGATCACCGACTTTCATTCCTTGACGAATAGCAGCTCCATCTGCAGTCAACTCAGTTACAACAGCCGGAATAACGGGACGATATGGTAAAAAACCTAATACATCTAAAGCTGATTCATTTTGGTTTTTTAAAAAATCTTTAATCGGTAAAATAATATTTTTCTCAGTACCTGCCCGATCCACATCGATATTCAAGCTACCAGTTTCACCTATACGGTCAATCAAAGCAAAGTTAAGTTTTTCCCAAGTTTGCGTTTCCTTTCCGTCAACAGCGATAATCTTGTCACCTACTTGTAGTTGGGCTGTGGCTGCTGGAGAGTTAGGTATAACTTTACCGACTCTTGTATTTAGTTGTTCTTGTGCTGGTAAAAATAGAATCCAAAAAAGTAAGACAGCAAAAATCAAGTTAATTAAAGGTCCAGCTGCAACAATTGCTATACGCTTCCATGGTTTTTGACGGTTAAATGCATAAGATAAATCTTGCTCTGCAACATTACCTTCGCGCTCATCGAGCATTTTTACATAACCACCTAAAGGCAAAGCTGAAAGTTGGTATTTAATTCCAGATTTTTTAGATGTCCATTTAAGTAATCTTGGACCAAAACCAATAGAATAGACTAGAACTTTAACTCCTAGTTTTCGCGCCACCCAGTAATGACCAAACTCATGAATTGCAATTAATGGACCAAGCAAAAGAGCCGCTGCTGCAATCATAAATAATGCGCTCATTTCAGCCTCCTATACTTGATATATACTGCTGTGCAACCTGCCGTGCTACTTCATCTTTATTTAAAATAGACTCGATATTATCAGCAACTGAGTTTTCCAATTTTTGCAAAGTATGCTCTACCACTTGTGGGATATTTGTAAATCCAATCTTTTCCTTTAAAAATGCGGCAACAGCAACCTCATTTGCAGCATTTAAAATGGTTGGTGCCAGCCCTCCTGCACGCATTGCCTGACGTGCTAAATCAAGTGCGGGAAATTTCTGGATATCCGGTGCTTGAAAATTAAGCTGAGAATATTCAAATAAATCTAAAGCAGGAACCCTTGTCTGCAAGCGTTCAGGCCATGCTAACGCATGAGCAATCGGAGTACACATATCAGGATTACCCATTTGCGCTAATGTTGAACCATCAACATATTGCACCATAGAATGAATAATACTTTGTGGGTGAACAACAACTGTAACAAAATGTTCAGATATTGAAAACAAATGACATGCCTCAATCAACTCAAGTCCCTTATTCATCAGAGTAGCTGAGTCAACTGAGATTTTCTGCCCCATAGACCAGTTGGGATGCTTACAAGCTTGTTGTGGCGTAACTTCTTTTAACTGTTCTAAAGAATGGTTTAAAAAAGGGCCGCCAGAAGCAGTCAATAAGATTCTTGATACGCCCTGCTGTGGTTGCCCATTTCTCTCGGCATCTAAATAATTATGAGGTAATGACTGAAAAATAGCATTGTGTTCTGAATCTACTGGTAATAATAATGCCCCATGATCACGTGCTGTTTGCATCATGATTTCACCAGACATGACCAAAGCTTCTTTATTAGCAAGTAATACACGTTTACCAGCTTTTACAGCCGCCAATGTTGGCAACAAACCAGCTGCTCCAACAATTGCAGCCATAACCACATTGACATCTGGATGAGATGCAATACTTACTAATCCTTCCTGATCAGTCAAAATTTCAATATCTTGTAATTCATTCTTAGCAAATAAAGCTGCTAATTCGTCAACTTTTTGTTTTGGAACAACCACAACTTTTGGTTGGAATTGTTTACATATATCAACCAATTCTGAAATTCTGCTATGAGCTGAAACTGCAAATACTGAATAGTTATCAGGATGCTGATTTAAAATTTTTAAGGTACTTTGCCCAATAGAACCGGTTACACCCAATATGCAAACAGATTGTGTCATTTATAAATCTACACCAATAAGTTTTAATATATACATTCCCGTTGCAAAAATCGGGGCTGCAGCAAGTAAAGAATCAATACGATCTAAAACACCACCGTGACCAGGTAGCACACGGCCAGAATCTTTAATACCAGCACGACGCTTAATCATTGACTCAAACAAATCACCTAAAACAGAACCAAATACTGTAATGAGTGACAATATAAGAAATAGGATTTGCTGAATTAAAGTCAAATTTAAATACTGGTATTGCACAACCAACATTACTAGTATTGTGGTGATAATACCACCATATAAGCCCTCTACCGATTTGTTCGGACTTACGGTTGGAGCCAGTTTTCTTTTACCAAATTTACGACCAACAAAGTAAGCACCACTATCTGCACCCCACACGAGTAAGAACAGATACATTAACCACCATGGTGAACTTTGCCACACCACAAAAATTGAAGTTACTGCAGCACAAACTAAAATTATGCCAATTATATACAAAGTCGCATTATACCAACCATCAAACTCAGGAAAAGATTTGACCCAGTAAACACTTACAAGCCAAGTCAAAATTGAAGCAGACCACAACAGTAATGCAATATCATGAAAAAATAGCGCAACACCTGAAACGAATGCAACAAGCAGACCGTAGCACCAAGCTTTAGGCTTTAAAGCATTTACAGTTTCACGAGGCATTAATTTATACCATTCATACCCCGCAACCCCTGCTGCTACAATCATAAGAACCAACATTGGATAATGTGATTGCGTAGCAAACATACAGCCTAAAACAACTGCAACAAGTACCAATGCGGTAACAATCCGCTCTAACATTATAAGTTCTCTATTTTCTCTTGCTGAATTTGTTCAGATGTTTTGCCAAATCGACGCTCACGTCCTGAAAAAACATTCAATGCATGATCGAATTCTTGTACTGTAAATTCTGGCCATAAAGTATCAGTAAAATACAGCTCCGCATATGCTGCTTGCCATAACAAGAAATTAGATATGCGATAATCTCCACCTGTACGGATCAATAAGTCCACAGCTGGCAGATCGTTTAGACTGACATATTTTTCGAACAAATCAACATTTATTTGATCAGCACCAAATTCACCACGAGAAACCGCTTCAGCAACTTGTTTCGCTGCATTCGCAATATCCCACATCCCACCATAGCTCACAGCAATAGTTAAGGTCATAGTGTCATAATGTGCTGTCTGTTGCTCTGCATCTTCCATTAAGGCAACTAAGTGTGAGGGTAATCGAGAGCGATCACCGATAAAACGCAAAGCAATTTTAAATTTCTTCATGCGAGGTATTTGCTCATGAATAGTTTCTTCAAGAAGTTTCATAAGCAGATCGACTTCAAATTGTGGTCGATTCCAATTTTCACTTGAAAATGCAAAAACTGTTAAAGCGCGAATACCTGTTTTTTTACAATGTTCAACAATAGGATCAAGAACATTTTTACCCTCTCGATGTCCATCACCTTTTTGCATCTGATTTTTTTTTGCAAAGCGGTTGTTGCCATCCATGATGATGGCAACATGCTTAGGAAGATGATACTCTTCTGAATCGGTCATAAAATTAGACCTTCATCAATTCTGCTTCTTTCGCTGCAAGACGCTTGTCTACTTCTGCAACATATTTATCAGTAATTTTCTGAATATCCTCACCTGCACGGCGCTCATCATCTTCAGAAATTTCTTTTTCTTTCAATAATGCTTTAATATCACCTAAAACATCACGGCGAATATTACGAATTGCAACTTTTGCATTTTCAGCTTCACTACGTGCAACTTTTTGCATATCACGACGTGTTTCTTCAGTTAATGCAGGTAAAGGTACACGAATCGCATCTGCTGTAATCGGGTTTAAACCAAGATCACTTTCACGGATTGCCTTATCAATAGCTGAAACCATTGTACGCTCAAATGGTTGAACAAGAAGTGTACGAGAGTCTTCGATACCTACGTTTGCTACTTGATTTAAAGGCACATCAGAACCGTAGTAAGGAACCATCACCCCATTTAAGATTGATGGGTGTGCACGGCCGGTACGAACTTTAGCAAACCCTTGTTCTAAAGAATCAAGAGTTTTTAACATACGCTGTTCGCTGTCTTTTTTCAGATCGTTAATCATATGATCTACCTTACTTATTTATTCAAGGATGTATTTAACAAATTTAATTTAGCGCTAGTATAAAGAGCTTTCAACAACACGTACATTACTTAGTAACGCGTGTACCTTCTTTTTCGCCCATTACTACTGACAATAGCGCACCTGATTTATTCATATCAAAAACTTGTAATGGCACGTTATGGTCACGACATAAACAAATAGCAGTCAAATCCATAACACCAAGTTTTTCGTCTAACACTTGATCAAAGGTTAAATGATCGTATTTAACTGCATCTTCGTATTTACTTGGATCTTTATTATATACGCCATCTACTTTAGTCGCTTTAAGAATTAAATTGGCTTCAATTTCAATTCCGCGTAAGCATGCTGCCGTATCTGTTGTAAAGAATGGATTTCCTGTGCCAGCAACAAAAACACAAACTTCACCTTGACTCAAATGACGAATAGCATCACGACTTGAATAAGACTCTACTACTGTACCAATTGGTAATGCAGACATAAGACGAGTTCTGATATTACGGCGAACCAATGCATCACGCATAGCCAAGCCATTCATTACAGTTGCAAGCATACCCATTTGATCGCCTGTTACACGACCAACCAAGCCATCTTTTTGCAACTGACTACCACGATACAAGTTACCGCCACCAACAACGATACCCACTTGCACACCTAAGCCAACTAAGTGTGCAATTGAAAGGGACATTTGATCAAGAACTTGGGCATCAATACCCATGTCTTTGTTACCTGATAATGCTTCACCAGATAGTTTTAATAAAATGCGTGAATAACGGGGGCTAATTGTTTCCGCCATGAGTTTGCTCCAAAACCTCTTAAACTGAATGCTTTTTTGAATCGTTATCGATTAGACCGACTTAATTTTAATTAACTTTGCAAATAAGTCGTATTCATCCGCATCGGTGATTTCGACTTCCAACATATCGCCTGGTTGAATAGTGCTCTTATCGATATCTTCTACAAAGACATTACCGTCAATTTCCGGAGCATCGGCATAAGAACGTGCAACAGCAACAGGATATTCATCTTCCAAACTATCGACCAATACAGTCATCGTTTGACCAATACGTTTTTGCAACTTAGCAGCAGAAATTTGTTGCTGCACTTGCATAAAGCGCTCGTAACGCTCTTGCTTAATTTCTTCAGGCACATGATCGGGTAAATCATTTGCCGTAGCGCCTTCTACTGGTGAGTAGGTAAAGCAACCAACACGATCAAGTTCAGCTTCAACTAACCAATCGAGCAATATTTGAAAATCTTCTTCAGTTTCACCTGGGAAACCCACTACAAATGTAGAACGAATCACAAGATCTGGGCATTTTTCACGCCACAATTTAATTTTTTCGAGTGTATTTTCACTATGAGCCGGACGCTTCATTAACTTAAGAATACGCGGGCTTGCATGTTGGAATGGAATATCAAGATAAGGTAGGATTTTACCTTGTGCCATTAAGTCAATAACTGCATCAACATGTGGATATGGATAAACATAATGTAAGCGCACCCAGATACCAAGTTGGCCTAGTGCTTCACACATATCAAAGAATTTTGTTTTAACAGGTTGACCATTCCAGAAATCAAGTTTGTACTTGGTATCTACACCATAAGCTGATGTATCTTGAGAAATAACCAAGATTTCTTTAACACCCGCTCTTTTAAGCGCAGCGGCTTCTTCGAGTACACTTCCGACTGGACGAGAAACAAGATCACCACGCATACTTGGAATAATGCAGAATGTACAACGATGGTTGCAGCCTTCAGATATTTTTAAGTACGCATAATGCTTTGGTGTTAAACGAATTCCCTGTTCAGGAACTAAATCAACAAACGGGTTATGTTTAGGTGGTGCCGGTACATATTCATGCACAGCTTCCATGACATCTTGATAAGCTGCTGCACCGGTAACCTTTAAAACGTTTGGATGCATTTGACGAATTTTATCTTCGTCTTTACCTAAGCACCCTGTAACGATCACTCGGCCATTTTCACTCATGGCCTCGCCAATTGCATCTAGCGACTCTTGTACCGCAGATTCAATAAAACCACAGGTATTAACAACTACTAAATCAGCACCATCATAATCTGATGCAACTTGATAACCTTCAGTCTTTAACTGAGTTAAAATTCGTTCAGAATCTACCAATGCCTTAGGACAACCTAAAGAAACAAAACCGACTTTGGGGGTCTTCATGAATCTGCGCTCCACTTGAATGCGCGTATTGTATGTCTTTTCTTGCCTCAAGCATAGGTGGAAAGCCCACTCTTTGTGTAATGCACCAAAATACGACCAACATTTGCACCAAAACCCACCTTTGCACCAAGTTGGATCATGCTATTATCTATTTTTAGGCCACCAGTTTTGATCAACCGATATAAAGACCGATTTCAGCGCGTTTTTAAACACCTTAAAACTTTAAAATAACCCATAAACAAAGTTGGCGTATATTTTGCATCTTTCATGTTCTATAACGGTGAAAATCCGATAATCAATGAAGATGCCATTGCGCTATTTTAAGACAGGAACGATTCGCTAATGGATCAACACTACCCTATCGACTATCGCCTATTGGTAGACAATCTAACCACTGCGATTTTATTGATCGATAGTAACTTAAATATTTTTTATTTAAATTCTGCCTGCGAAGCACTATTTGATATTAGTTTGCTTCGAGCTTCAGGACAGCCCGTTTTAAACCTACTTCATGCGCCTGACGATACTTTTAATACACATGAAGCTTTATTAAACACCATAAAAACGGGTCAACCTTACACTCGTCGAGAAGCTGTTATTAATGTCAACTTTAAAGATCTTCATGTTGATTACACAGTTTCTCAATTAAATGCCGATAAGAACTATCACTCATTACTTTTGATTGAGCTCAACCCGATTGATCGTATGTTAAAGATTTCTAAAGAAGAAAATCTGGTACAACAGCATCAGGTGGCTAGGCAGCTCGTACGTGGTGTGGCTCATGAAATTAAGAACCCACTTGCAGGTATTCGTGGGGCAACTCAATTACTAGCTCGCAGTTTAAACGATAAAAGCTATGCTGAATTTACAGATGTTATTATTAATGAAGTAGATCGTTTAACTAACTTAGCAGACACCATGTTAGGTTCCAGACAACTCCCAAGTTATGAGAATGTTAACGTACACGAGCCTTTGGAAAGAGTGCGTTCACTTATTGCCAACCAGACAAAGAAGAAAATTAAAATTATACGGGATTATGATTTGTCTTTACCCGATGTTAATGCCGATCGTGATCAGTTAATCCAAGTCATGCTCAACATTAGTGTAAATGCGATTCAAGCCATAACAGAGAACAAAGTATTTTTTATAGATCATGAACCGGAATTAATTCTACGTACACGCATACAGCGTCTTGTTACGATTAATGGTGTACTCAATCGATCTACTGTACGGGTCGATATAGAGGACAATGGACCAGGCATCCCTGAAAGTATTTTAGAGTCTGTGTTTTACCCTTTGGTTACTGGACGAGCAAAAGGTACTGGGCTTGGCCTGAGTATTGCACAGAATATTATGCATCAACATAACGGAATGATTGAATGCCAATCTGTTCCTGGAAAAACAATTTTTAGCTTATATTTACCTTGGGAGTCAGACCGTGTCGCGAAATAAAATATGGGTTATTGATGATGATCGCGCCATGCGATGGGTATTAGAAAAGACCTTTAAAGAAGAAGGTTTTGATGTTACCAATTTTGAAGAAGCTCAAACTGCGCTTGAACGCTTACATCATGATGCTCCCGATGTCATCTTAACTGACATCCGAATGCCTGGAATTGATGGTTTAACTTTTTTATCTAAAGTCAAAAACACTCACCCGGATTTACCTGTCATTATTATGACAGCACATTCTGACTTAGAGTCTGCCGTATCAAGCTATCAAACAGGTGCATTTGAGTATTTACCAAAGCCATTTGATATTGATGAAGCTTTAGCTTTAGTTAACCGTGCAATTCTGCATATTAATAAACTACAACAGCAAGAAGCTACAAAAACAGCTTCACCGCTTCAATCAACAGAAATTATTGGTGAATCTCCAGCAATGCAGGAGGTTTTCCGTGCCATTGGTCGTTTATCTCAATCTCATATTACCGTTTTAATTAATGGTGAATCGGGTACAGGTAAAGAACTTGTTGCTCATGCTTTACACAAGCACTCCCCACGCCGTGCCAAGCCTTTTATTGCTTTAAATATGGCTGCCATACCAAAAGACTTGATTGAAACCGAGTTATTTGGTCATGAAAAAGGCGCTTTCACAGGTGCAAACACTCAGCATCAAGGCCGCTTTGAACAGGCAAATGGCGGAACATTGTTCCTTGACGAAATTGGTGATATGCCATTTGAAACACAAACTCGACTGCTACGCGTACTCGCTGACGGTGAGTTCTATCGTGTAGGTGGGCACATTCCAGTTAAAGTTGATGTTCGAATTGTGGCAGCAACACATCAAGATTTAGAAAAGTTGGTCAATGAAGGTCGCTTCCGTGAAGACTTATATCACCGCTTGAATGTGATTCGTATTCACATTCCTAAACTTGCTCACCGCAGTGAAGATATTCCAATGCTTGCTCAGCATTTTCTAGCACGTGCAGGTAAAGAGCTTGGTGTAAGTCCAAAAATCTTACGCACTGAAACCACGGACTATATGCAACAGTTACCATGGCCCGGTAACGTACGACAACTTGAAAATACTTGCCGCTGGCTAACCGTAATGATTACTGGCCGTGAAGTTTATCCAGAAGATTTACCTTCAGAGCTCAAACAAGTTCCATTGCAAAAGAATAGTGACGCTGGACAACCGGCTCCTTCATTTGAACGTATTTCTCTACACCATTGGGATGAATTATTGAATCAATGGGCCATTCAAAAACTTAAGAATGGTGAAATGAAAATTTTGGATATTGCCACACCAATGTTTGAACGCACGTTGATTAATGCTGCATTACAACAAACACGTGGACGCAAACGTCATGCAGCAGAACTATTGGGTTGGGGTCGTAACACCTTGACTCGCAAGTTAAAAGAACTTGGAATGGACTCTGCAGATGATGATGAAGAAGATGAGCATAAAGTTACTCAAACCGAAGCCTAAAAGTTTATGAGTTTAATTCAGAGCGGTTAAGTCATTCTTATCCGCTTTGTTTTTATTAGCAACTTTCCATTAAACTCTAAATAAACATAAGGTTACATCATTACACGCTTCTACAACCCACTCTAAGCTTATATTTTCTATTAGTTTATTTCTTTAATTAATCACTCATTGTTCAGCAGATGAGCTAAAAAAATAGCAATAGCCATCCTTAAAGATAGTTTTGCTATACTAGATAGGCAAAGTTAACCGTTGTTATGAAATTATATGCATGATCCAGTCCTTGAGTCACATCACTCAGTATGTGATAAACCACAGACACGTCGCGGTATTGAACGTCGTTTAGCATTATTGTTAAGCGCAACCGAGCTGTTTCTGGATAAAGGATATGATGCCGTTTCACTCGATGACATTGTTAATCATGCGGGCGGCTCAAAAGCTTCAATATATAAGTATTTTGGCAATAAAGATGGTTTATTCACAGCAATTTGCGACTATCGCCGAGAAATGTTCTTTAAAGATATTTGCATCCCATTTCAACCCTCAAAAACCTCTCTACGCGATTATTTAGTTCAAACTCTTATTCGTTTTTATACTCATATTATTCAACCTGAACATATTGCTTTTTTACGTCTAGTTATTGAGCAAACACAATGCAATGCAACTTTGAGCCAATACTTATATGAAAAGTGCGCTCAAGATGTACAAAACACAATTGCTCAGGCACTTCTACTCTCCCACCAAGCTGAAGAAATTTTTTGCGCATCTCCAGATTATTCTTCATTAATGTATTTTGGAATTTTACGTGATATTGAATGGCGTATGATTATGGGAATGCCACTCCCTCCCAATGAGAAAGAAGTCATTGATTATATTAATTATTGTTTAGATATTTTCTTAAAAGGCCATCATAAAGTCTAATTCTTTTGCATTTTAAAATGCTTATAGTATAGTAGACTTCTTTTTTCCCACATCCACCCAGCCAACAACAGATAATTGTTATATTTCAAAGCAATTATTATGGAGTAGCTACATGGCTCTAAGACATTTCCTGACTTTACGTGATCTATCCACTCTAGAACTTAATCGCATTTTAGAACGCGCAAGTGAACTAAAAAAAATGCAACATGACAATAAGGTCTACCAACCTTTTGTCGGTAAAGTATTGGGAATGATTTTTGAGAAATCTAGTACGCGTACACGTATCTCTTTTGAAGCAGGCATTAACCAATTTGGCGGCAGTGCGATTTTTTTATCGCCTCGTGATACACAATTGGGCCGTGGTGAACCAATCGAAGACTCAGCACGTGTAATTTCAAGTATGCTTGATATCGTGATGATTCGTACCTTCGGTCATGACATTGTTGAACGCTTTGCATCTTATTCAAAAGTTCCTGTGATTAATGGCTTAACTGATGATCATCATCCATGCCAGTTACTTGCAGATTTACAGACTTATATTGAACATCGCGGTATTATTGAAGGCAAAACGGTTGCTTGGATCGGTGATGGCAATAATATGTGCAACTCATATATTGAAGCTGCACATATGATGGGTTTCAAACTTAAGATTGCTTCACCAAAAGGATATGAACCTAAACCTGAATTTTTAGCAGAGTTTGGTCATTGTGTTGAGCTTTTTGATAATGCAGAAGATGCAGCGGTAAATGCTGATCTCATTGTGACAGATGTATGGGCAAGCATGGGACAAGAAGAAGAACAAAAACTTCGTGAAAAAGCCTTTGCTGATTTTCAGGTTAATGAAAAATTAATGAGCCTTGCTCATCCTGACTGTTTATTCATGCACTGTTTACCTGCTCATCGTGGTGAAGAAATTTCTGAAACTATGCTTGATCATAAAAATGCTGTTGTATGGGATGAGGCAGAAAATCGTCTTCATGCTCAAAAAGCTTTAGTTGAATTTTTATTGAATGAAAATCTAAAAGCTTAACTATTTAAATAAAAGAAAACAGCATCTTTATGATGCTGTTTTTTTATTTTATAAGACTTGTATTTTTCCAGTTAATTATTTTTAAAATTTTGATAACGTTGCCGAATATATAAGCAGGCTGTATTTCAACTATTCCCTAGAATCGTGTATAACATTCTACACAATAAGCTAAGCCTACTCTTGTAGAGTGCGATCATGACAACCCTTGAACAATCATTATCTCAAATTCCCGCATTTTCGATTATTCATGAACATTTATTTAGTTCGGCACAGCCTTCTGTTGAACAACTAAAATTGATTAAAGAGTATGGCTGTAGCACAGTCATTAATCTTGCTTTAACTAATGCTCCAAATCATCTTGAGAATGAAGATCGTATTTGTTTAGACCTTGGTTTAAATTACATCCATATTCCAATTGATTGGGAAACCCCATCAGCAGAGCAATGTTTACTCGTGCTTGATCTGATTGATCACTTAGTTCAAAACGAGATTATTTGGGTGCATTGTTCCAAAAATGATCGTTCAAGCTGTTTAATGTATGTTTATAGACAGTTTTATATGAATATGGATATGCCCACTTCTCAAGATTTACTACACGAAATTTGGGAGCCTAATGAAACTTGGACTGGTCTCATCCATAGTATTACCTTACAGCTACAAGGCCGTAAGGCAACTTTAGAGCTTCAACAGTCTTTGCAACAGGTTGATCACTTAGTGTGATGAGAAACTAAAACAGTCGCTGTAGCCAAAATACCCTCTTGACGACCAGTAAACCCAAGTTTCTCGGTCGTCGTTGCTTTAATACTAATTTGATTAATATCTACGTTTAGAACGTCAGCAATGCTTTGACGCATTTCTAGATTATGTTTAGCTAATTTTGGACGCTCACAAGCTACCGTAATATCGGCATTATTTAACTGATAACCACGATCTAAAATTAATTGATAAACATGTTTTAACAATACTCGGCTATCTGCACCTTTGTATTCTGGGTCAGTGTCAGGGAAATGTTGTCCAATATCTCCAAGCGCTAAAGCACCTAATAAAGCATCACATAGCGCATGAAGTACAACATCACCGTCAGAGTGTGCTTTCAAACCATGTGTATGTGGAATTTGAATACCCGCCAATGTAACGAAGTTCCCCTCTTCAAAGGCATGTACATCCATTCCTTGTCCAATACGAATCTGAGCAACCATATAAATTATTACCTTCCATAAAAACTTAAGAAATCTTGTATTCAGCCTTTCTGTTTCGCTATAGTACACTTAGCAATGTAGACTGAAAGTATAAGCGATCATGCTGTCTAATACTGATATGAATCAATTGAAAAGATTAAGTTTTGTCGTGACACTGAGTTGTTTATGTTCACCTCTTGTCTTTGCAGAATCAATAGACTGTTCCAATACTGGAGCTGAGCTTAAAATCTGTTCAAAAACACTTAGTGAATCAAGAAAAGAACTCGATAATAAATATCTTTCTGCATATTTAGTTACTGATGCCCCTTTACAGCTTTTACAGGATACACAAAAGTTATGGTCTAAACATACTCAGCAATGCAAGAGTAATACATGCATTCAACAACAGTTTGATTTACGTACTGATGACTTAAATTTTTATGCATCGCTTAAGCAAACGCTTACCCAGCATTATCTTAAGTTTGAAAATGGACATTTAGCAGCTCAACCTGTACACATTCAAGTCCATCAACTCGCAAAAGATAAAATCAAAATTGAAGGGATAGCATATCGTAATCCAAATAACCGCAAGGAAACTCAAACGATTTCATTGATGGCCTATAGTTCACCTGAACAAAAAAGTGAAATTTTAGACAATGAGCACAACTGTAAATATCAGTTTAATTTTCAAAAAGCTTTACTGAATGTGAAAACTCAACAAAAAGGCTGTGAACGTTTTAGCGGAATCTATCGATTGTATGACTAACGCCTTAAATAAAAGCCAGTGTTTAAACACTGGCTTTTTACTTTCTACACCGGATATTTTTGAGCAATATCCTGACCGACTAGAACTGCGGTTGCCGCAGACAAAGTCCAACCTAAATGCCCATGCCCTGTATTATAAAAAACACGAGGTTGTTTAGATTGTTTAACAACAGGCAGCATATTCGGCATCATCGGTCTTAATCCTGCCCAAGGCACCACATGCTCAGTTGAAATATCAAAGTTACGATTAACCCAATTCACTAATGGCTGAATACGATCAGCCCGTATGTCACGGTTATAACCATTAAACTCAGCAGTCCCCGCTACACGCAAACGATCCTTACCTAAACGAGAAGTCACGATCTTTGCACTTTCATCTAGCAAGCTCACCCAAGGAGCATTCTTTACACTGTGCTCATCTTTTAATTGCACAGTAATTGAATAACCTTTTACTGGATACACATTTACACGCTCGCCAATCATATCGGCAAGTTGATAACTTCCTACCCCCCCACATACAACAAGCACATCACCTTCTAGCTGAATGTTGTCTGACTCAACCAGATAAGGATGCTCAGCACTTGGCTGACAAGTTACGACCACTTTGTCTACGCCGCACTTAATATCCATAACTTCTAGGCCGAACTTATATTGAACGCCATATTGTTTAGTCTTCTCAGCCAAAGAGGTTGAATATTTATGAATATCACCCGTTGCATCACTTGGCGTGTAATAGCCACCGAAATAGTCACCCGTCAAAGATGGTTCTATTGTTTTCATTTCATCAGGTGAAACCGAATAGCGTTCCAATGTACCCTTGTTCAATACATTATTGACCTGTTTAGCAATCTCGTAGTCGGCCTTACTATGATACATATGGAGAATTCCACGTTTCTCCAAATCAAACTCGAGCTGTTCTTTTTCAGCAACTTCAAACAAACGCTTACGAGCGAGTAATGCCAAACGGACTGTCTCAATCGTATTCGCTTCATAGTTTTTAATATGTGATAGAAATTCAACTAACCAACTATACTTATGCAAACTAAATGAAGGATTCAACAATAGAGGAGCATCTTTTTGTCTCATCCATTTAAAGCCTTTAATCACGGTGGCTTTTTGGTTCCATACCTCAGCATTACAAGCCGATAATTGCCCTCCATTGGCAAATGACGTTTCCATTGCAGGATATAAATGTCGATCAATCACTGTGACTTGATAACCCAGTTGCGATAATTCATAAGCAGAGGTAACCCCTGTGATTCCCGCACCTATCACAATAACATGTGGCATAACAGACTCCTCAGAAATGCAAAACATTTCATCAGTACAGCCCATCTGTCATTGGTACCTGAGAGTTTCGACCCCAACGTTACCTTTTAACGTTTAGATCTTCCCCTTCGGTGAGTTTATGATTTATAAGTTATTGTTTTCCATTCTTATAAATCTAAGCTTCTCTCCAGATTTTTTAATTATTACAGTCCTTTTGCCTGAGAGTTTCCGGGCTTGTTGCTCCTTCGGCGGGTTCTCAATGAACCTCTCTCCCGCAATAATTTTGTATTTATATAAGCAATGTAT
>NZ_JABVBF010000299.1 GCF_013344765.1 Acinetobacter lactucae | reverse complement strand
ATATTACTGCAAATAGTATCTTAATGGGTCCGTTTGATACTCCAGGTATTAATTCTGTATGGACTGAGAGAGCAAAATCTCAATCAATTAGTTTTACAGACTTGTCTAAAATAGCTTTGAATAAAATTCCGGCTAAGCGATTAGGGAAAGTAGAAGAGTGTAGTTATTTATGTGCTTTTTTATGTAGTCAATATTCTGGATTTATGACTGGGCAAAGTATATTAATTGATGGTGGAGCGAATTTAACAATATGACTAAAGCAAGCAAAAGAGTTGTTGATTATATAGTTGATATACTTTGGAAAGAGAATATTCGTGTAGCTTTCGGTGTACCAGGTGGAGCTATTAATCCTTTATATGATGCTATGTCAAAAGATGGCAAAATTAAGCATATTCTTGCTAGACATGTTGAAGGTGCTTCGCACATGGCAGAAGGCTATAGTAGAGCATCAAAATCTAGTATTGGTTTATGTCTTGGTACTTCGGGCCCAGGTGCTACAGATATGATTACTGGACTTTATTCAGCTTATGCTGATTCAGTTCCCATTTTGTGTATAACTGGTCAAGTCAATAGCTCTGATCAGTATAAAGAAGCATTTCAGTCCGTTGATATAGTTTCAATTGCTAAGCCCGTTACTAAATTTTCAATTCAAATTGAGTGTGCCGATTTAGCTCCTAGTTATTTTCAAAAAGCATTTTGGTTAATGAGAAGTGGTAGGCCTGGACCTGTTTTAATTGATATACCTATTGATATACAGAATACAAAAATTTTCTATGACATAGATTCTTATGAACCTCTAGAAATTCATTATCCTAAAGTTTCAAAAAAGCAATTAGATAAAATTTTTAAATTATTAGAAGAGGCAAAAAAACCTATTATAGTTGCGGGCGGAGGGGTAGTTTCTTCTAATTCATTTGACAATTTGAATAAACTAGCAATACAAACTAATATTCCTGTTTCACCAACTTTAATGGGGAAAGGATGCCTACCTGATAATCATAAGAATATAATTGGTATGATTGGTACTCAAATATACTCTGGGTGTGCAAATACTAAATTTAACGAAGCTGATTTAATTATTGGTTTAGGAAACAGATGGGCTAATAGACATACGGGGAATATTTCTAGTTACATAGAAAAAAAGAAATTTATCCATGTTGATATTGAGCCAACTCAGATAGGAAGAGTAATTGCACCTGAGCTAGGTATCGTAAGTGATGTTAAATATTTTTTAAGTGAATTAATTAAATTTATCGATAAGAAAAGAAAGGAAAGTGGGAATACTAGTTTACTTTCATGGGAAAGTTGGCTTAAAGAGTGCCAAAATTTAAAAAAAGAAAGTGAAGAAAAACGAGCAATATCAATAAAATCTCTTGAATTGTTAGATAAAAATATTACTTTAGATATATTATTTGATTATATTGAAACATATATGCCAAAAAAAGTTTTGTATGTTACTTCAATTGGTCATACACAGATTGCTGCATCTAAAAGCTTATCTGTAAATAATCCTAAAGCATGGATTAATTGTGGGCAAGCTGGTCCATTAGGGTGGACTTTACCCGCAGCAATTGGTGCTAAACTTGCAAATAAAAATGATATTTTAGTAGTAGGTATTTCTGGTGATTATGATTTTCAATTCATGATTGAAGAATTAGCTGTAGCTGCACAATATAAATTAGGATATATTCACTTTATTGTTAATAATACTTATCTCGGTCTTATTAGGCAGGATCAACTTAAATATGGAACAGAATATGAAGTATACTTAGGCTTCCATAATAT
>NZ_JABVBF010000298.1 GCF_013344765.1 Acinetobacter lactucae | reverse complement strand
CATTCAGGTTAATACCCCCTCATCACTTGACGCTAAATTTCAGGCCTTTAGTTATGCCATCGAAACATTAAAAAACAATAAGCAAAAACTTGATTATTCTAATCTAAAATCGATATTAGCTAATTTGGCAAAAGAAGATAGATCATCTTACTATTACCACTTAAAATTTTTGATTAAATTATTATTTTTAGAAGATTTTTCACATTTTGATATTGATCAAGAATACGAATTAGAATTCCTAGAACGTCCTACAGCCTTCAATTCAAGATTGTATTATCAACAATATGAAGATCTTATTGATTACCCGACTATTACCATGATTCAACAAGGTTTTAGCCAATTGAATCATCAGTTAAAGCAAGACTCTTTACAAATCACTAATCAAACTTTAATAAACTCTTCACTATTAGGACTCATCTATGTATCAGGGCTTAGACCTGTTCAATTAGCTAAATTATCGGTACAAGATATAAAAGTAGACACTACACGTACGATAGATCAATTCCATCGCTATAGTGTACTAATTCCCTATGCAAAACAAGCAAGATATGTACATGAGAAAATAGCTATAAAGCTACCAGAAGAAATTGCTGAAATTATTCTTTCATATATAGAAAGGTTTAACTTATATCCAGATGAAAAATTATTTGATATGGGCGAAAATGCAGCTCGTTTCTGCTCGAAGGCTATTAACACTCAATTATTTGCTTTTTCGCCAAAATCATATCGAGATGCTGTTTTAGCTGGAGAAATGATTAGACAAAAATACTCATTTTCTGACTTTAGACATCATGTTGGTTATAGTCTAGCTATGGCTGGCTCTTCAGCTGAAGAAATTGCATATATCTTAGGTCATTCATCAGTTGTGACCGCAAGGCATTATATTTTCTCTACACCCCAATTAGCACAAATTAGAGCTCAAGCCTTGGGTAGAAATTCTCTATATAAGCAGATGATTGCGATGTTACTAACAGGGCGTTTAGTTTATAAGCAGGAATGGAAACACAAAAAAGTAATGGGTAACATTGGCCATAAGATTCATTATGATATCGGTGGCTGTTCTTACAATGATAAATGCTTATTTCAACCTGTCCGCAACTGCTATGGATGTATATATTTTCATCCTTTTATTGATGCTAACCACACTAATGTTTTAGAAAGTATTCAATGTGAAATTAATGATCTGATTAGATTATCTGATGGTATAGGCGTTTCAAGAAATCCATTAATTAGAGTCCATGAATCAACAAAATTTGAAATTGAATCAGTAATTGTTCGTTGTAAAATACAGAAGGATGGCATTTGATGAATCTTGAAAAGTATAAGGCTTTTATAAACGAACAGAAAAAATTTTTTGATGAAAATATTCAAAAAAACTTTAAATGGTCATGGGATGACCCTGAATGGGCAGGAGGAGAAATTGGTTCTGGGTGGTTGCTTTCACGAAGTGGCAAAACAAGATTTTCCTTTCCGACAGGGAAAAGATTGAAAGGAATAGATGACTTTTCAATAGATATAACATATCAAGAATTTATGAAAGCAATGATGGTTCTTAGCTATAGAAAAGCTAATTCGCAAACATCACCACAAAAATTATATGCAGAGGTTCTTATTCTTAAGAGGTGGTATAGTTCTCTATATGCGGAAAAAATGGAGAGCATACATCCCTGCCAGTTATCTACATTAATACTAAATAAGTCTTTTGAAATGTTGGCAGAAAATTCAAGTAAAACGAATCTTCCCGATCATGCAGGTACATACCTTAGATTACAAGAGATGTTAAATCACTATGG
>NZ_JABVBF010000297.1 GCF_013344765.1 Acinetobacter lactucae | reverse complement strand
TTCATCATGTTGAAATTTTTTTTCTTCTAACTTTAAGTGCTTTACAAAAGCATCAAGAAAACTTTCTATTTGATCATCAGGTAGATCAATTTCGATGAACCAGAGTGGCCCCGAAACAGTTTCTTCAGTTTTTAAATATAAAAAAGCCAAAGTGGCTATTAGCTTACTATCAATTCTGTTATAACCAATATCTTGTAGTAACTCTAAAGCTAGTCGAAATGAGGATTCATCATTAAGCTTAGAGAGGCTAAGATAAATATCCTCCCAATCTATTAGTTGCTTTTGAATTGCTAATGTTTCACTGGCAGCTTTACGAATCGCATACTCCATCTCAGTCTCTAAAACTAACTTCTTTAAAACTTCAATGAAATAAGCGGGTAATTGAAATGACTGAATAGATTCAAGTAAAAAAATTCTAAACGTAAAAGAAATTTCATAATTTAAAAGAATATCTTTAATTTGGTTTAAAATGACTGGTGTGGTGAAAGCCCGAATCTGATAGCTATTTCGTTTATAAAACCTAGGATTATTTTCTGCCAAGTTTTCTATACTAGACAATAAAACTTTAGCTTGTTCTATTGAAAGATTATCAACATCCCCATATTCTAATATTCCGATTGGATCGGATTTAATAACTTCGAAAGCTAAATTATGGTCCATAATTAACCATGCATGCATACCACGTAAATTAGCAGGAACAAGCTCATATGCATGAAAAAAAGATAGAAGACGTTTTCTTTTACGGCTCGTATTTGCTTGTTTAATTAGCCATTTAGCACCTAAAAACTCTCCTATCCTACGATGTAAATAGGTAAAGCGTTCAACACCATTAGCTTTAAATAATCGAGAACCAATTACATTTTCAATATACTGTCCATTTTTAAGACTTTTTATTTCACTTATTGGCAATTCACCATCATCAATTTTGTGAATAGGCTTTCTAGTGATAGCTTCATTTGCTGACAGTATTAAACTTCCAAAAGCTGCTCCTGCTACTTCAAGTTCAGTTTCTTTGGATAGTTGTCTTTCTATCTTCTGTTCAGAATGTTCAATTCTTAATAAATTAACTGCTTGTTCAAACAGTTGAGTTAATGTTTCAGGTAGTTGAGTCGCACTAGCAACTTCTGAAATCAAATTTAATGTTTGTGGATTACCCAATAGCCCTTCCAATCCGAGATTCACAAAGTGATCCACAACTTTCAATGCTTGCTCATTTCCTATTTTTTCACTTAAGAAATCATTCATATCACTTTGAGAGAAAGGATTTAAATGAAGTTCTAGTGGTTCAATATTATATTGTTCTTTAATTGCTACTAAACCAGTAGCACTACGCCAATCTGCCACACGACAAGACAAAACAAACTGTGGATAATCAAGTTCTCCCAATTTTTGCAAAACTAAATCAATACCATCCCCATCCTTAGATGAACTCAATTCATCCAAAGCATCGATTACAAGAACTTTTTTATTATTTAACAAACTATTAGGTTTATGACGATAGAGTAACTGTCGAGCCGTACAATACGCGAAATTATCCAAGCTTCCTAACCACTCAAGCAGGCAAGATTTTCCCATACCCGCCTCGCCTAGAATAACTAAGGAATTATTGATATTTGGTAAAGCTTCTTGAGTTATTGACAAATACTCTTTTTCAACTTGATACCACAAAGTTCGTTTAATCATTTATTTTTAAGTACCTAATATTTGGAATATCTTGTAAGAAAAATCTAATCATATACTAAATAAAACAAAAGCTTCCATCATTGAATGAAAATTTAGCTTTTCTCATTAGGTCTTAGAA
>NZ_JABVBF010000296.1 GCF_013344765.1 Acinetobacter lactucae | reverse complement strand
GCCTGAAACAGAAGAAAAAGGCGATTATTTGAGAAGTAATTATTCAGAATAAGCTATATAGGAAAATTGAATCATGAGTGATGGAAATCAAAAAGTAAATCAAAATGGCAGGCCTGTTTATTTATTCTCGCCAAGTCAAAAAGAAGCAGCTAGTACGGCCCAAGATACTTCAACATATATTGGTGTATTAACTAACTCAACTAAACTGATCGAGAAAAATAACTTTGCTTGGGGACTTCTACATTCAAAAAATACTCCTCCGTTCAGCTTAGAACGTATTAAAAAATCTACCAATGCACGTATGTATTTTCATAAACCTGATAATGTAGGAAATAAGGTATTTCGAGGAAACCCTAACACAAGTGTATCTAATGTAGGTGAAGTAGCAAAAAAGTTTGACAAAATAGGAGGTAAATTAGGAAAAGCAGGAGATATTGTAGAAATTGGAATATTGACCAGAGAACGTGATTCCAAAGGTTTAGTTGTAAAAGCGGCAACAATGACAGGTTCAACTTATGGAGAAGCTGGCGGATTAGCATTAGCAGGAAAAATATGTCCTAAACTAGCAAAAGGTACACCACAAAAAGCTGCACTTGTTGGTGCATCATGTTTTGGAGCACTGTTTTATTTAGGAAATAAAGCTGGAGATGCAATTGGAAAAGGAGCTGGAGAGTCGAAAGTAGGACAAAGGCTTGGAGATTCGCAAGCTGTAGTGAGTGTTGTTAATGGTTTAGCAGACGCAGCAGATATATTGGAAGCACAAGAAAAGGCAAATGCCGAAGCGGAAAGACAAAAACAGCTTGAAAAAGATCCTATGTTAGAATGGCACATTATCGGAGCTGATTAACAATTAATTTGGACTAAAGATGAAATCGAAATTATTGATTATTGCTGGGTGTTTAATTTTATCTAATAGTTTTTTACTATCTGGATGTGCCAAGCAACCTTCGTCACAAAATCTTGTACAAGAAAAACCTTCAGAAGCTCTGAGATTATATGAAGAAGGACAGAAATATTTTTTAGGTAAAGATGTTAAGCAAAATTATCAAAAAGCTTTAGAGCTATTTCAAAAAGCCTCTGATCAAGGATTAGCTGAAGCGCAAAATGATCTAGGAGGAATGTATTTCGAAGGTCTAGGCACACCTCAAGATTATCAAAAAGCTTTTAAATATTTTGATAAGGCAGCTAACCAAAAATTAGCAGCAGCCCAATATAACCTTGGGCTCATGTATGATAAAGGTTTTTATATTCAAAAAGATAGAAAAAAAGCTCTAGAACTTTATGAGTTATCAACTGAACAAGGTTACGCTAAGGCTCAATATAATTTAGGTAATGCTTATGCAAATGGAGATGGTGTCCCACAAAATAATACGAAAGCTTTAGAACTTTTCTCAAAAGCAGCACAGCAAAATCTTCCTCAAGCATCCTATAATTTAGGTAATATGTATGCAGACGGTGAAGGGGTTACCCAAGATAATAAGAAAGCTTTAGAGTATTTTACTAAAGCAGCTCAGCAAGGCTTTCCTCAAGCACAATATAATTTAGCTTATATGTATGAAAATATTTTCCCTGATTTGGAAAAGGCTAAATTTTGGTATATGGAAGCTTCAAAAAACCATATCCCTGAGGCTGATCAAGCATTAGAAAGGTTATCTACGGTTAAATAACATATAAATACTATAAAGGGTAATAATCGCAAGTAAAGTCAATAGAATTCCTTGTATTTCTGAAAAGAAAATACTTAACCAAGATAATCTATAGTTAAATTCTTTATTTGAAAGAAATAACTTAGCTTTATTAGGGGAATTCTTATTTATAAATAATTTTATTGTCCGATCTTTTAC
>NZ_JABVBF010000295.1 GCF_013344765.1 Acinetobacter lactucae | reverse complement strand
ACTTATTTTTTTGCTCTTTCTAATTCAATTAAGATCTGGATAAAGTCCCATGTTTTTTGTGGATTAATCATCTCTTTATCTGAGGTTGCGTCACTCATCATCCCTTCTAAAATAGAAATGAATAAGTGTGTAAAGCTTTCTGGTTCTTCCAAATTAAGTTGCTCAAACAATGCAAGAGTGTGTTGGTAGAACCGATCCCGATGCAAATTTAAGATTGGCTGTATTGATGGATAGTGTGGAAGGAGTTCTGTTCTTGCTTTTTGGAATAGATCACCCTTGAAGTTTATATTAAGAATTAAATCCATATACCAAAAATAGGTCGTTTCTAATCGACTCTGAGTAGATTTTCTATATTTGATTTGATCTAAAAGAGTCCGTTTCATTTCATCATGTAAAAACTGAAGGCATTCGACTATTAAATTCTCTTTAGAGCTAAAATATTTATAAACAGTCATTTTTGATACACCTGAATCGGCAATAATCCTATCCATACCGACAGCTGTGAAGCTTTCTTGATTAAATAATCTGATCACGGTGGAGCGTATCGCTTGTTCCTTGGGGTTCGACTTTTTCAAATGTGTATGATTCCAGTATTGGGGGGCAATGATCCTAATAAAGTAACTTTTGTGAGGCAAGAGGGGATTGTAAAAAGTAATTATCTAGTTGATCAACTTTCCTCGTTATCCATGAATTACGTAATATAAATAATACTTTACTTAAACAACATCCTGAATATTTACAGTATTTTCCATGAACTAAACAGAACACGGCATTTTTAGATTTATCAAAATCGAATTGAGCAATACTACGCCAAAAAGGCATGCAAGTGTTGCTTCACTTGCATGTCGAATAGATACTTAATTCTATTGTTGCTGTTGCTGCCTGGTAAGGATTACATTGAGATCATGCCAGTAGGACCAGTCATAGAGTATTTTTATAATGGTCACAAAACAGAATCCGCTTGCAATAAGAATAAAGATATTCCACATATTCTCAGTTAGACCTAGATTGAGGAACGGCTCCTTTTCAAAATTGAGTAAAAATGGCCAAATGCACATTGAGAGCATAAGGAATAGGTTCATTATTATTGTAATTTTAACTCTCTTGCCTAGTGTGGAATGAATATCAATAATCTTGCCTGATTCATCACGGGATACAACAAAGCCTGCTCAATTCCATGCAAAAGCCCAATATTTCATTTCAAAATCATCGGCATCAGATGTTTCCATAAAATATTCTAACTCTTCATATTTCGCATTTTTTACACCACTCAAAGCCGCAGCTGCATTGTTCCAAAGGATTTTTTTTACTTTCTCAGACTCATTAAGTTCTTTGATTCTGGTACGATCTTCAAAGAACTTGTTTAGACGTTCCGATCGTTTTGCATTAAGTGTTTGGTTATAGGTTGGGGTAATAAATTCTCTTAGTTTTTCAAAGAAGTTAAAGTCAATACTCATACTTTATCCTTTTATATTTATTCCAAAGATATTTGAGAAGTCTTTGAACTGTATACTTGGCCTATTTTAATGTTGCATTCAATTTTGTATTTTTTTACAGCAATTTTAACATAAGGTAAAGCTCGGTAACTTAGAAGTTATCATATTTAAAAAATAAGTTATAGATTTTAATTTTATTAATAAGAGTGCTTGTTTTTTTAATGTTTAAAGGTATCCTTTATTTTAAAATCATCTTCATGTTTAAAATACATGTATTTTAATTATTAATTATATTCATATTGTTTCTTTGGGTGGTTTGAAGTTATTTTGAAGTTATAGATTGTGTTTCCTAATCCATAATCTATGAAACAATTCCTTTAGATTGAGGCAAAGGGGGTGGTTTATCTATAGCTTAAAGGAATAAGCTATAGA
>NZ_JABVBF010000294.1 GCF_013344765.1 Acinetobacter lactucae | reverse complement strand
CATAGATATAAATCATTATGAGAATAATATGAAAATTTATAAACCTATTTTGGCTTTAAATTTGGTTCTAGCGAGCTTGGGAATTTCGGGTTGTAACTTACACACCCAACAGGAGTTTGAAAAAATTTGCCTGTCGGGTGGGCACAGCAAAACCAGTTGCGAATGTATTTATCAGCGACTTGAACAAACCTACTCTCCCAAGCTGATGCAGCAGCTAGAACATGTCAGTTTGCAAAGTCCTGTTCTCCCACAGGACTTTGCCCCTACTTTTTTCAGCGTGATGCAGCGGTGTGACAAAAATGAGATGGGTTAAGCGTTTGGCTTAGCCCCCTTTATCTCTGTGTTGCAATGGTTTATTACTTTAAATCAGCGCAAAAGATTAAAGTCTGTTGTGGCACAGAGGCCTAAAGAAGAATATTTTTAAGCAATTTCAAATCTTATAGTTTAGATATTTCTATACTCAGCTCATTTTTAACAGTAAAGTCATGTTTAATAAGTAGTATTTTCCAACATTAATATCATAGAGCTAATAAAAATGAGTTTTTATACAGAACTACAAGTCCGTTATACAGATTTTGACACGATTGATTTATCTACTGAAAAGCAAAAAATTCTAGAAATATTAACTATGTTAGCTGAAGGTGCAACTCATGAGGATCTCTATAATGACTTAGTGAGTGCCTTTGCTAATGGACAAGCTGACCTTAATATTGACCCTATTTATTGCGAAATAATAATAGAAAAAATTATCGCTCTGTTTCCAAATGCAAATTTTGAATGTCGAGGGTTAGGAGAAGAATATTTCTATACGTGGATTCTTTGTGTTGAAAATGGGCAGATCATTTTTAGCAGCAAGCCTTGGGAAAGTGAAAATCCGTTTATATAAGAATAACCATACTTTTGTTTTGTACGTTTTAACCTACAAACTTTTAGGGATTTTGCGGATTGGCGATCCTCTGCTTTTTTCCTAATATGAACTCATACAGGAACAGGATGTTCCGGAACACAAAACAACAATAATAGGTTCATGCATCAGGATCGTGAGATACGACAGGAGTCATATCTAGTACCCAAATACGAAAAAGCTCGACAGGATGTCGGGCTTTTTTTATTTAAGTTAAAAATAACTCTATCGAGATGTCTATCTTAATTTAGGTTATAACCGAACTTTCTTGTCTGAAGCGTTTCTTTCCACCAACTTTCTCGTTGGATAATCACGTTATCATCTACCGTTGACTTAAATATATCGAGAATAGAGAATCTAAAATTTTCTTCCATGTATGTAAGATCTAAATTGACCAAGCCCTTATTGCCGCCATGCTTAGTACGAACATAAGCTTGCCAACGATTTAAAAGCATTTCTTCACCATATGCAGACCCAACATACATCTTTCCATTATTAATATCAGTAATCAGATAAACACCCTTTTGGTTTCGTAAAGCAGTCTTCCATGAATCCTTACCTATAACTCTTGATAATTCATTCCAAGAGATGTTTACATTTTCATAGCCAGGGAAAATATCATTGTCGAATATATCTGGAAGCATTTGTACTACTTCACAATCATCAAGTACAGATGTCGCCCGTCTAACCATATTCTGTGATGTATTTTTAAATCTAATTACCACTCGACCAAAAAATTTACGATACTCTTCAATAACTTCATATTCATAGCCAATACCATTAAAAATATTCAAATCTTTAGTAATCTTTCCTATATGAAATAAAAGCCATAGATCTTCATTTCTTTTTATTTTTATAAGACCGATTGTTGTTTGGCCATCTTTATAAGATTTATTTTTATTGTAATTCCAATAATGTCCTTGCAATAAGACTTCCTCTTCACCATTTTTGAATATCTCAATTGGATTCCAATTA
>NZ_JABVBF010000293.1 GCF_013344765.1 Acinetobacter lactucae | reverse complement strand
ATATAGACCTTTGATTGATAAGACATTGAAAATAAAAAATATATTATATAAATACAAAAAATTTGATCAAAATACATACTTATTTGATTTATATGAAATTTTCAGGATTTGTTAGCAATATTTAAGCTAAATAGAGTTGTAATTTTTATTCTAGGCATAAAAAAAGCCCCTGTAAAAACAGGGGCTTTTCGAATATGGCGGAAGCGGTGTCCGTCTAACACTTGTCTTATAGCGTCCCATAAAATTCAATATAAATCTATTTTTCAATATCTTATATTAAAACACCATCCAACCCTATCTTGTTTAATCTTATTCTTTCCGCTATCTTATGTGGGTTCAGTTGTGGGACAAAATCAAACCTATGCCAAAGAAAGCAAAAGAATTATCAGCTCAGAGTGTATCAAAACTTAAAGAAAATGGTAGATATGCTGTTGGTGGTGTCGATGGTTTACACCTTCGTGTGATGAACGCATCTCGTGCTTGGGTCTTACGTGTCGCCGTCGGAAAACGCTTTGATGAAGTCGGTAAGCAACAAATACATCGCCGTGACATTGGGTTAGGACCTTATCCAGAAGTTTCTCTAGCTGAAGCAAGAGAAAAAGCTCGTGAGTTAAAATCACAAATTCGTAATGGCATTGATCCTATCCAACAGAAACAAGAACAACTTGCTGCTCTACGAATTCAAAAGCATCGTGAAAAAACTTTTAAAGAATGTGCTTCAACTGTCATTGCCAATAAGACTAGAGAACTTAAAAATGAAAAGCACATTGCTCAGTGGACGTCTACTTTAGAGACTTATATCTATCCTACTCTAGGCGAACGAATCATCGGGACAATTACTAAGATTGATATTGCTACTGTGCTTGAATCAATTTGGATCGAGAAGAATGAAACAGCAAAACGGATTCGTGGTCGCATAGAAACAGTTTTTGATTATGCCAAAGCGATGGAATACTTTATTGGAGATAACCCTGCTGCTTGGAAAGGTAATTTAGAACCTATTCTTGGTAATTTAAAACAAGAGTCTAGACCCCATCCATCATTACCTTATGAAAAAGTGGCTAGTTTTATTCATGACCTGCGACAACGCAAAGGCATTTCTCCCAAAGCATTAGAATTTACAATATTAACTGCTTGTCGGTCAGGTGAAGTATTTGGTGCTTTATGGAAAGAAATCGACTTCAAAAATAAAATCTGGATTATTCCAAAAGAACGAATGAAAGCGGATAAAGAACATAGAGTTCCTTTATCTAAAGCAGCAATTAGATTACTTGAGCAACTTTATCGAGAAACTCACCCTCAACCAGATGACTTTATCTTCCCCGCCCCACGTGGTGGCATGTTATCAGATATGTCTTTAACAACATTAATTAAGCGGATGCATGAAAAGAAATTAAACGAAGATGGTGAGGGCTACGTTGATCCAAAACAAAATCGTATTATCACTACCCATGGTTTCCGTTCAACATTCCGTGATTGGTCAGCCGATAAAACAGATTACCCTAGAGAAGTCTGTGAACATGTATTAGCACACAAACTACCAGATGAGGTTGAAGCTGCTTATTTACGTGGAGCTTATCTTGAAAAGCGTAAAGTATTAATGACTGATTGGGATCATTTTTGTGAAATTGGTTAAACAACAATTACTTTCAATATTTACTATATACTAAGATAAAAATAAATATTAATATTAGTTTTATTAATTAAAATTATAAAGCCATAAACATATATTTATGGCTTTATAGTCAAACTTAAGAAATACAAATTAGGTTTATTTCAATTACTATAAACTCAAAATTCACATAAATAAAATTTTGCTACTTGGAAATCTCAATTACATCATTAATAGCTAGTTCATATATTAAATTCTCTATTTCTTCTATAAGTTCAATAG
>NZ_JABVBF010000292.1 GCF_013344765.1 Acinetobacter lactucae | reverse complement strand
GAATTAGGCTTTAGCTTATACGCACAAAGAGTTTTAGAGACCATACAAAACGTGTTTTTCTCTACTCTAAGCTGGAAAATGAGATAGGCAATGATATCAGGACACCCAAGTAAACATCCCCTTTATATTCCATATGCAGGTTTTACACTTTTAGAATTACCACTTTTAAATAAAGGTTCGGCTTTCACTGAAGAAGAAAGAAGTAACTTTAACTTACACGGTTTACTCCCACATATTATTGAAACTATTGAAGAGCAGAGCCAGCGTTCTTATCAGCAATATTGCGCTTTTACTGATGATATCAATCGACATATCTATTTGCGTAATATCCAAGATACCAATGAAACCTTGTTCTATCATTTAATCGAAAATCATCTTGAAGAAATGATGCCGATTATTTATACCCCAACAGTGGGTGAGGCATGTCAGCGTTTCTCCGATATCTATCGTCGTCATCGTGGTGTTTTTATTTCATATCCAGATCGTGATGTGATTGATGATATTTTGCAAAACGTAAATAAAAATAATGTAAAAGTTATCGTGATTACGGATGGTGAACGTATCTTAGGCCTTGGTGACCAAGGTATTGGTGGCATGGGTATCCCTATTGGGAAACTTTCACTTTACACCGCTTGTGGCGGAATTAGCCCAGCTTACACATTGCCAATTACAATTGATGTAGGGACGAATAATCCACAACTTTTAAATGATCCGATCTATATGGGTTGGCGTCAGCCACGTATTAGTGGCGATGAATATTATGCATTTGTAGATATGGTGATTGAGGCTGTAAAGCGTCGTTGGCCAAAAGCATTAATTCAGTTTGAAGATTTCGCACAAAAAAATGCGATGCCACTTTTAGAAAAATATCGCGATAAAATTTGTTGTTTTAACGATGATATTCAAGGAACAGCAGCGGTATCTGTAGGTAGTTTGATTGCTGCGAGTCGTGCAGCCGGCAAGCAATTAAAAGATCAAAAAATTGCTTTCTTAGGCGCTGGTTCGGCAGGTTGTGGTATCGCCGAGCAAATTGTTGCTCAAATGGTTGCTGAAGGCCTAACCGATGCAGAAGCGCGTGCTCGTGTTTATATGGTAGACCGTTTTGGTTTGATCACTGAGAATCAACCAAACTTGCTCGACTTCCAACGTAAGTTGGCACAAAAAGCTGAGGTGGTTGATCAGTGGGGCAATATTGAAGAAGTGATTTCACTACTTGATGTTGTTAAAAATGCTAAGCCTACAGTGTTAATTGGTGTTTCTGGTCAGCCAGGTTTGTTCACAGAAGAAATCATTAAGACCTTGGCGGCAAATTGTGAACGTCCAATTGTTATGCCATTGTCAAACCCAACTTCACGTGTTGAAGCGGTACCTGCTGATATTGTGGAGTGGACTGAAGGCAAAGCATTAATTGCAACAGGTAGTCCGTTTGCTCCTGTGAATCATCACGGTAAACTTTATAATATTTCTCAGTGTAATAACTCATACATTTTCCCAGGCATTGGCTTAGGTGTGGTGGCATCGGGTGCTAAACGCGTTACTGAAAATATGTTAATGGCGTCAAGTAGTGCTTTAGCAAATTGTTCCCCATTGCTTAAAGATCCACAAGCTGATTTATTGCCGCCGTTGGGTGAAATTCAACAAGTGTCTAGAGTTATTGCATTTGAAGTCGCGAAAGCTGCAATGGCAGATGGTGTGGCTGTAACGATTAGTGATGATTTGCTTAAGCAGAAAATTGATCAATCATTCTGGAAACCTGAATACCGCAAATATAAGCGTATTCCTTTCTAAGATTGAGAACGTAAAAAGAGGAGCTTAAGCTCCTCTTTTTTATTAATATATATTGGTTTAAATAACATATAATTATGAGCATTTTTTCATGAAGAATATTTATATTTTAATTTTTATAGGCGCTTTA
>NZ_JABVBF010000291.1 GCF_013344765.1 Acinetobacter lactucae | reverse complement strand
TCATTATTTGCTGCTGGAGTATTTTCTCTTAATGCTGCAAATGCAGCTACAGCAGCGGGTACATTAACTGTTCAAGCCACCGTAACAAATAGTTGTGTGTTGAATACTTCTGCAACAGGGACGACAACAAACGCAGTTTTAGACTTTGGTACTTTAAGTTCGCTTGCTAGTAATGTAGATGCAGACACTACAACGACAGGTGGTACCTCAATTAAAGTCCTTTGTAATAATACTGTGCCATGGACTTTGTCATTTGATGGCGGTCAGAATGTTTTATCAACCCAACGTCGTATGATTGGTGGGGCGACTAGCGACGAATATATTCCTTATAATCTTTTCTCGGACACAGGGCGTGCCACAGCAATCGGTATCGCCACGACCGCCTACAGTGGAACTGGGACTGGTAATGTTCAAACTGTAAACGTGTATGGTCGTATTCCAGCTGGCACCGCTTTGCCAAGCGCAGGTAGCTATGTCGATACAGTGACTATCACGGTAACTTATTAATTTATACAAATAAGAAATAAGTTAGCCCTTTAAAAAGGGCTAATACATTAAAAAAGTGATATTTGGGCAAATCATGAAAAAAAATATTTTTATTATTATGGGATTATTCTTATCTTTATCTAGCTCTATTGAAGCCGCGACAATCCGTCTTTCGCCTGTGAATGTGGAAATATTAAGTAATCAAAATGCTGCTTCAATTAGTTTATTTAACCAGTCAAATGAAAGTACTGATTTACAGATCCGCGTATTTAAATGGGAGCAGAAGGATGGACAAGATCAACTAATTCCTACAGATGAGATCGCAATTAGCCCACCATTTTTAAAATTACAGCCAAATGATTCTTATAACTTGCGTGTAGTTAGAATTAACCCAGAATCTATTTCTGGTGAAAAAACCTATCGCATTATTATTGATGAGTTACCAAAACCGATTGATAGTCGTAAAGCAGCTCAAGGTGTAAATGTACTACTTCGCTCATCATTACCAGTATTTGTAGTGAATAAAAACGCGATTACCAAACTAAATTGGAAAATTGATGCTAATGAGAGTGCACCTTCCTTAAATATTAGCAATATGGGAAATCGGCATGCACTGTTAAATAGTTTAACGCTTGTTGATACAACGGCGAATAAAAGTTATCCCATTAAAGTAAATACTGTGAATGGTTATATTCTTGCGGAGCAATCACGAAGTTACTCTATTACTAACTTTACCTATCAACCAAATCATAAATACAGCGTATCTCTAACAGTTAATGGTAAGAAAACCACACTTTAAGAGGCTTATATGAAATACATTATAGGTGTCTTATGTGTTGCGTATTTTCCTGCATATTCTTTTGCCGAACAGTTATTAGATCATACGAATACTGCAGTTCCCAGTGTTCCTAAATCTGTAGGTAGCAATGGTGAATATACACAAGTAGGAGTGAATAAACAGGATCAAGATATTGATTTAATTCATCTATTTTTAAATATTTCGATTAACTCAAATGCTTCTGAAGATTTGGTTGCTGTAAAGCAATCTAAGGATGGGAAACTATATATTCGATCTGGTACTTTAAAAAAATTAAGAATAAAAATGGATGAACATGTTGTTGATAGCGAATGGGTGTGTATTAACGATCTCAATGGAGTCCAGTTTAAATATCTAGAGAATGAGCAGTCTTTAAACTTAAAAGTTCCATCGAATATGTTAACGGGCTATTCAGTTGACTTAAATGGTCAGCAGATTACTAGCCCGCATTTGCTGAAGATGAAGCCCTTAAATGCAGCTATTCTCAACTACAGCCTGTATAACAGCATAACCGATGATGAAAATACCTTTTCCGGTTCGGCAGAGGGGATTTTTAACAGTGCCATCGGTAATTTTTCTTCAGGGGTTTTATATAACGGCAGTAATGAAAATAGTTATAGCCATGAAAAATGGGTACGCCTAGAAAGTAAGTGGCAATATGTCGACCCTGAGA
>NZ_JABVBF010000290.1 GCF_013344765.1 Acinetobacter lactucae | reverse complement strand
ATTTTATACAAAAATATTTAATATTTACCCTATTTGCACATCAAGCCACAAGAACCGTAAAGTTTTCATAAAACTATGCAATAAATTGACTAGTGACTATTGAATTGAACTAAAAATAGAAGTACAACATTAACTTATTCTTGACTAAAACATATGGTTTTAGCACAACCACAAGGAGGGATGGAGATGTTATCATTACATTTCAACAAACAAGTCTTCATTAACACTCTGAACAGCAAAGATTCAGTTGTTTATGGAGTAACACCGCTTGCTCTTATGCTGACTTTACTGTTTCAAGGTATGATTAAAGGAAATCTGAAACCCGAATACTTTATGTATGCGATGGTTGTTTCTTTCATATTTTGTGTGTGGGCCTTTGTCGACCATAAGATGCGAAAACTAGCTAAAAGACGTCTTAGTCAACAAAACTTGAATACTTAAAAAATGGATGAGTAATCATCCATTTTTATTTTACACACCTAGAAATAAAAAAATTGTTCCAATAACTAAAATAGCGGTAGCTAGTAATTCAGTCACAATTAAACCTATCATCATTAAAGATATTAACCATGAAGGCAAGCTAAAACGACCTAACTTGTGTGGACGTTTAAATTGATTTGTCGTGTCCTGTAAATAGCCATGTACGATATAAATCAGAATTGAAAAACTAAAAAATAGAATATTTGCGAACACACACCACAAAGCAATCTTTTCATTTAAAACAGTAAAATAGCTTAATACAGCTAGAATGAGACTAGCAGCTGCATATAACAAACTACTTCGATGCGCGATATCTACATAATAATGCGCACGACTTAATTCTGAACGGCGTATTTGCCAATATTTCCATACCCCAGTTAACATCCCTATCCATAAAAATATGCCACTAAACACAATAGCTAACTGTACAGCTTTCGGTAAATCCATCTTTTTTCCAATTACTTGTTTTATTCAAATTTAATGAGCTGTATAACATAGATATTGACTTTATAGTCACATTTTAATCAAGTATCATTTTAGAACTCATGTAAATTACAGATATCAACAAACCAACTATTACGTAATATTATGGATAACACTTTTGAATCATTTTGGATGACCTGCGAAGATGGTTATCAACTTGCTGCACATTTTTATCCAGCTCAATCAAAACAACTAGCTAACCCTGTGTTGATTTGCCCAGCCACAGGTATTACTAAAAACTTCTATCATTCTTTCGCTACATGGTTAAGCGAACAAGGATATGACGTATTAAGCTTTGACTTCCGTGGAATTGGAGACTCCTTACACGGGTCTCTGAAGCAAAGTACTGCAAGTATTAATGATTGGGGAATTCTCGATATTCCTTGTGCAATTGATACATTATTAGAAAAAACTAAAGCAGAACAAGTTACCCTACTTGGCCATAGTGCTGGTGGGCAATTACTAGGAATTGTGCCTAATTTTCATAAAGTAGCAAAAGTTATTGCAGTCGCAGGCTCTACGGGCCATGTAAAGGGTCTTAAAGGTAAAACCAAGTTTTTGGCACCAGTCATGTTCAATTTTATCTTCCCCATCTCTAGTGCCTTAAAAGGATATGGAGCAACACAATTTATTGGAATGGGAGAAAACTTACCTAAAAAAGTCGCTCAACAGTGGCGTGAGTTTTGTAGTCATCCAGGCTACGTTAAAAATGCAATTGGTAAAACAATCCACCATGATTTTCATAATGAAATTATTTGCCCTATTACTTCTATTTGGGCAAGTGATGATGAAATTGCGACAAAGCATAATGTTGAAGATTTATTAAAGTTGTATCCAAATGCACCCACAAAAATGCTAGAGCTAAACCCTATCAAACTCGGCTATAAATCAATTGGGCATATGTTAATGTTTAAAAAATCACATCAAAAGTTGTGGTCACTCTTGGAACAAGAAATTCAACATTAATTTTAATTAATCTTTTACTTTTTGCCTCTACGCTCGTAATCCGGTGTAGAGG